>JAMOSO010000034.1 GCA_027063065.1 Planctomycetota bacterium
AGACATATAAAACTAACACATAAAAAAAGCCCCTATTTAAAGGGGCTTTGTAGTGTTTTAAGTGGTGGGCCATCAGGGAATCGAACCCCGGACAAAGGGATTATGAGTCCCCTGCTCTAACCGCTGAGCTAATGGCCCACTTATTAAAGTGGGGCGTATTAAATAAAATATCGGTCTAAATGTCAAGCAAAAAATGATTTCCAACTTTTATTTGCTGTTAATTGTTGCCAACCCCATCTTAACCAGTTAATTAAACTATGTGCTAGCCATAATGACCAAAGTAACATTAAAATACGGTAATACCATATAGATACACTAATCACTGTTGGATTATATAGTTTTGCACCCGTTTGAGAGGCGTACCACTTTAATTGGTATGCAGAAGAATAATTACCCTCTATAAACATTTCTGGCTTACCTAACAAACCCGCATAAACCACTGCTACAAAAATAAAAATAGATATAGCGCTCAATAAAACAATGCCTATTTGCATAAAATCAAAAACTTTATTGTTAAGTGTATCAACGTAATTATGTGTGCGATACGCTAAACTAAATAACCAAATCACCACTACCAATCCCAATAATATATGCACCTGAGAAATCCCTACACCTAATAAAAACCATTCAATGCGCGACAATGGAGAAAATTTATTATTACCCAAAATTAAACTTAAAATAAAAACACAAAGCAAAACACCCCAAAATTTAACAGCAGGCCCCATCATTGGACCTTTAGCAAATAATACCCATCTATTTTTAGGTATAGAAAACTCTGTTGATACATTAGAAGCTTTATCCATTAAAGAAATATTATCGTTAGACATAACTGCTTGTATGGGATGTGGGCTATCCCACTTTACTTGTATATCTTGTGAGCCAGGCTGTAATACAATCAAAAGTTTATCACCTTGCTGATGTATCAACAAATCTTGCCCATTACGCTGTAATGATTTTACCTGTACATATTTTGGCAAATCAATTAAAAAATCACCTCCCAAACTACTAACTATTTCCATATCTAAAGTTGTACTATATTGCTGATCTCCAAAAGCAACTTTTTGACGCACAGACTGAATAGTCAATGTTTTACCTTTAATAGCCTTTGGCTTAGAAATATTAAATGTTAATTTTTGCTTTGGCCACGGATGCCAAACAGGCACTTGTTTGTTGTTATCTGTTTTAAAAACAGGCTTTAATCCTACACAATCAATATGCCATAAAGGCGATGCTGTTGATTTCCAAACCTCTGCAATACCATCTACACTAGATGCCTTTAAAACTATGCTATTGCAAAAAGGTATTTCACTTGTCCAAGAAAAATAATTTTGATTTTGTAATATATTAACCTTAATTTTATTATTTTTTTGATGCACATTGCCAAAAATTATTTTTGCATTAGGTATACAATCAATATTAAATGATGATGCTGGTCCAGTTGTGGATATTCGGCGTAATGTATTGTGTACACGCCACTTTAATCCAAAATCAAATTTTCTTTCCAACACAAATGCACTATAAAGTTTGCTTTTACCAAGAAATTGTTTATCAATACTTGAATTTAATTTTGCTTTTCTGCTAAAAAATATTTGTTGCTCTATAACATTGTTATCTAAGCCTATATAATCCCATTCAGGAGCATCAATAGTTAAATGTTTTGGCTTAAGTTTAAAAACCCAGTGCCACTCATTTAAAGATGTTAAGATGCCAGTTACCTTAATTTTATGAATGCCTTTTTCTAAAGCTAGCCATAAAAAGCCATCTTTTCGCAATAATTTACAGTCGACAGAACCGTCCACCACAACTGACTTAGGCTCCCAACCTATTAATGAACCCGGTAAGGGTAATGCTACTAAATCTCCAGCATGTATAGACGCTGTGTATTCTACATTATTATCATTTATTTTAATACTGGCATTTACAATGTTAGCCGCATTAGGAAAAGCCCCAGAACTTTGATTTAAGCGCATTTGTAATTTACTTAGCATATTTTCATTTGGAATATCAGCCTTAGCTATACCACCATTGCAAAATAACATAAATATACAACTAAGTGTCGCAACTGTTTTTTTCCCTAGCCTAATATTAAAAAATATCGCTAATATCGCTAAAATAAAAACCAATTTTACTACTGTTATAAATTTAAAAACCAAAGGTGAAATTAAAATAGCTTTAAACGTGTAATTAGATTTTACAGGATGATTCCATTGCAATAATACCTTACGCCAATGCCAATAGGGTATACCTGGCCCTGTTTGAACTTTCATATTAGAATCATATTTTAAATTTTGATTTGAACGATATGTATCCTCTGCTATCACCATCGGCCTAACAGATTTTGCCATACCACCAAAAGCCATCAAACTCTCCGCGCGCATATTTGTAACCAAAGGCTTAGTAATATCATAACCTCTATCAACAGTCTCTAACTGAGGATAAATAACACTTTGAATTTGCGACTGCATAAACGGCAACACAATGCAAATAGTAACTATTGTTGCACCCCATTTATATAAATTTAAAATCAATCGTAATTTTGGCAGTTTGACATGCTTTAACAATACAATAGGCACCAACAAAACAAACCAAATATAACAAGGTGCTTCATAATCATGATAGCTAAGGGCAAAGCCAAACAAGGCAATTACACCCGCCCAAAGCCCCCATACCCTATATACTGCCAAAGCAAAAACAAGCACTAAAAACAAATCTAACAAAGACCAAGATGTTAAAAAATCACCTTTGACAGATTCTGCACCAAAAACAGCAAACATACGCCAACCCGGTGGTAAATTAATTTGCCATTTTAAAGATTTGATATTTTGTTGCCAATTTACAGCATCAATCGTATTTTGTAATTTTAGTGTGCCTACTGATTTTAAATTTAGATTAACTTTGTTTACTTCTACACCAGATAAATTTTTATTGCTATCTAATGTAATAAGCTCGCGCTTGTTATCTATTTTAACCTCTCCCAAGACTAAATGATTATTAACATTTAATCTTTGAGGTTTATCTAACCTACCTGTTATTTTATCAACAATAATAAAATTATCGCCATTATCGCTTAACCAAGCCTCTCTGCTTAAATGTAAAGTATTGGCTTGATTGGTTTTTAAGGATAATTGCCTTTCACGCAAATTAATCTTTTTTTGATTTTGCCACAAATATACAGGATATTTACGCCACCGTCTTGGAAACTGTGTAATAGAAGAATCAATAGCCTTAGCTCCTGTTAAATCTAAAACTCTATTAAAAGATTTTACACCTATAAACTCTCGAGCCACTAAAGGTTTGGCTCCATCGGCGTATTTTATTTCTTTGATATCTTTCGAACTAAAAGCTGTCAAATCCAACGTATAAGTACCTGACCTAAGTTGTACCCTTAATTGACCCGACTGATTAATCATTACAGGTAAAGGGCTACTGACAGATGATAATTTCCATCCTTTGGGTAAAATATTACCAAGTAATTGCTCTCGATTGCGACCAGCTACAGATAGCACAACTTTAGTTTTTAATATCAATGGGATATTATCTTCTAATAATCTATAAATATCTATATTGACAAAATCTTTAGTTTTTACAACTGATTGTCGAGACAAATATAAACGCCCATTATTTGTCCATTTAAAATAATCGATATATCGCCCATTGATTTTTAAATCAATCAAACCAGTTGATTTAGGCACTAAAATAAATTTAGGTTGATTAGTCCATACAAAATTACCACTTATAGTATGTGTACCCTCTATAAGTTTAACTGACGGTTTTTTATTTTTGCTAAGAACAACAGCAAAATCATTATCAACTTTAACATCTTGCGGCCAAGATGTATCATCACCTGGCAAATCAACCCACATATCCTTAAAGCAAGTTATAGTTTGTAAAAAATCACCTTTGCCCCTGTTAATATTTAATTGTAGCTTATTACGCCAAATATATAATTTTTGAGATTCCTTAAAGTATAGGCTAGGTGCTTGGTGATTATCCCAATTAACCCATGCTTGCCATGGTTGTAAAACTTTTGGGATTTTATCATTAGCCATAACGCTAGACATAACAGCTAATATAATACAAACCAATAAACTTTTCTTAGATAACATATTATTCTCCATAGCGTAAGCTAAATAATTTTAAAATACTTTTGCAAGTGGTATCGACCATTCTATATGACGTGTAGGATTGTTTTTATGCATAGACCACTTTACTAAATTGATTTCTTTAGTGGTTAACTCAATTGTTGTGATTGAACCATCGGCAAAAGCACAACAACCAGAATTTAAATATTGAATATTTTTATCAGACTTAGGCAACACGGTACAATGATGTGTATGCCCAGCAATCAAAAGTAATTTTTTATTTTTATTTTGCACCCATTTATACATCTCTTCACCGTGCGCTTTTGCCTTATCTACATTACGCGATGGCAAATAAGTAGAAATCTTAGTTAGATTTTGTATCCAGCGCCAAATATACCTTATGGCAAAACGCATTATTTTTGAATAATACTGCCCTTGATCACCATGAGTTAAAAATAATTTGCCTAAAAAAGTGTCGCCATCTTTAAGATTTATTGTCATAGCTCTCAAAATATCTGCACCCGCTAAATACGGTTTTAACTTTGCAATCTGGCTAGGTTGAGTTAATGCAAAATCATGATTACCATAAAATCTAGTGTAAAGTTTTTTGTCTATAAATTGTTTTTCTTTAAGCAAAATATCTTTATGAGTGCGTATTATAGATTTTAAATCAGTCTCCCATAATTCTTCAATATCGCCTAATAATGCCAAATGATATTGTTTACTAAAATAATAATCCAATGCTTCACTGTAAATCTGCTTGCAACGTTTAAAATCATCTGCACCATTGCCAGCGCCTCTGTGCAAATCCGAGACTATTACCATCTTTAAATTTTTAATATCGATTGTGCTTTCTATAGCTTCGTTGATAAAAGTATAATCAAGCGCATCGTGTGTATTAAGTTTATCAGACATATTGCAACCCCATTTAATTTGTATTAATAATAAATATATTTTAAAAAGTAATTTCAAACAGATTATGTTATCAATTAGAGACTTTTTCTAAAATAGTTTCACGACTAAATTGCAAATGCTTTTTCATCCAAAATCCACTTTGTTGTGGGTTATGTTGCTTTATATATTTTAAAATATTACTATGATGCTCCAAGGTAGTATTAATTTGTTGAGCATCATGACAACGCCGTGTTACCGAAATCAACTTAGACAATACCTGACAACCCTGCATAATTTTTTGAAAGGTTTCATTTTGGCTAGACTGGATTATCAAACGATGAAAAGCCAAATCTGCTTGTAAATACTTTACTTCATAAGACTCTGATAATACTTTTATATTATTTTTAAATAATTCTTCTACAATAGACTTTTGTATATTTAAGTATTTTTCCAATTCATCGGTTTGTTGTTTATTCATTAATTGCGTTGCTTTTACAGCACAAAAAGTTTCAATAGCCTCGCGTAACTCATACAAATCAACAATTTCTTGTTTTTCTATTTTTTTAATAAAAATACCTGAATTTGGTCTATGATCCAATAACCCTTCACTTGCCAACTGCCTATATGCTTCACGCAATGGTGTGGGACTGATGCCAATTTCTTTGGCTAATGCCACCTCAGATAATCGCATACCTGGTAAATATTCGCCCGAGCTAATACGTTCAAAAACATAATCATAGGCAATTTGTTTTAATGGTTTTTTCATCCAATTATTTTAATCTTATTTTATTATTTAATAACATACGCGCTTTAAGATTCTTTATATAAATATGTCTATTTGTAATAGGGATTTATAAATATTTACTCATAAATCCCTATTAATAAAAATTTAAATTATAGCATTTTTAATACTAAAGGTTCATCTGTAACTAAACCCATTGTTTGCATTTTTTGCAATGCACTTTGTACGCAATCTACAGTTTGTGGATGTGTTGTAAAAACAATTTCTGCGATGCTGTCTTTAGATTCGTTTTGATGAACAAATTTAAGACTAATATTAGATTGGGCAAATTCTTCACATAACTTTGCCAAAACCCCAACTTCATCACGAGTTTTTAAACGTATATAAAAAGAAAATGGCAATGGACTAGAGTTTTTAACAACAGACGCTTCAGAAAAAACAGAATGACTCCATAGCCTTGTTTTATGCTGAGCAGCCGCAATAATATCGCTTACAACAGCCGAAGCAGTGGGCATTTCGCCAGCACCAGCACCAGAAAAAACCAACTCGCCAACAGCATCGCCATCAATAAATACTGCATTATTTGCCCCATTGACATTTGCCAGTGGATGAGTAGAAGAAATCAACATAGGGCTTGTACCAACATACAAATTATCATCGGCATCAAGTTTTCCCATAGAAATCAATTTTATTGTATAGTTATTATTTTTTGCCCATAAAAAATCATCTGGGGTCAATTTAGTGATGCCTTCACTTTTTATACAATTAAAATCTACTTGTTTTCTAAAAGCCAACGAACACAACAAACACAATTTATGACTGGCATCTATACCTTCAACATCAAAAGTAGGGTCAGCTTCTGCATAACCAAGTTTTTGAGCCTCTACCAAAACATCACTAAATGCAGAACCTTTTTGGCTCATTTCAGTTAATATGTAATTACATGTGCCATTAAAAATACCCATCAAAGATTGAACATTATTTGCTAAGAGCCCTTCTTCAAAGGTAGAAACTATCGGTATACCACCACAACAAGATGCTTCATAATATAAATTTTCAGAACCTTCTATACCCAAGATATTACTACCTTCTTTAGCTAATAAAGCCTTATTAGCCGTTACAACCGCAATGCCTTTTTTTAAAGACTGCTTAATAACATCTGCAGGAGCTTCGCCACCAATGGCCTCAACAATAATATCTAAATCTTGCTTTAAAAAATCGTCAAAATTATCAGTATAAATATCTTTACTTAAGCCAAGCTCACTCAAGCGATAATCTCTACGAGACATTACTGAAGTAATCTCAAAACTTTTACCCAAAAATTGAGACAACTCTTTTTGGCGTTTTTGCAATATTTTTACTACACCACCCCCTACTGTTCCTAAACCTAAGATGCCGATTTTTATAGTCATTTATACTCCACTTTGCTTATTTAATAATAAAACTTGATTTTATCAAAAGCGCCTAGTAATAGAAAGTCCAAGATTAAATGTACTAAATTTACGATTATGCAATAAAGTATTATATTTTATATCAGGATAATGCTGTTGAGCTTTGCTCTTAACAAAATCAGTTTCGACACCCGCTATCCATTTACCGTTATATCTATAGGTAAATATTACCTTATAGCTATCTTGCTTCCATGTATTTGTACTTAAAGTAAACAAATGCACTGGGTCGTTTATAACTGTACTAGAGTCATCTCTTTGAGCATATATCAAGTCTAAATCCCACTGAAAAGAGTGATAATATATTTTAGCTGTTTTGCGCTTTACTGCATCTTGAGCTGTGCCAAGCTCTGGAGCAATTAGCCCATAAAATGGCAGTGTTCTTGCATCATCACTGCCCTTAATTTGAAAACAACTCACACCAAACACACAATCGTCTTTAACTGTTGAACCTTGGATTCTAAGCTCACTAAAAAGTCCCAAAGAATCAGCCGGCTTAACCCTAACGCTATCAACCGATGCCCACGTTGAACCATCATGTACAATAACCCCACCAGTTAAAGCCCATTTATCAAAAAAATGTCGCAAGCCAAAATCATACCGCCTGAGCAATGATGATTGTCCAAAATCTGGATAATAAAAATTTGTTGCATAAAGACCTAATGTGTCTTCATGGCAACTAAAAGTATGCGAGTATTCTGTAATTCTGTTTTGATTATATTTACCGATAAAATCCCAAGAAATATTAACTGGAATCTCAACCGCAACACTCGAGTTACGGCCTAAAAACCTAGAATCCTTTTTAAACTCCCAAAGCTTAATTCCACCTGAATAATCATGACTAAATGTAGTTTCATGATAACGGTAAGGTGTATGATTTAAACTAAAACGCAACCCCTCTAATGTGCCATTTTTTTTGCGCATAAAAAAACTAATAGGCATACCGCGATTGTCTTCTTTGCGTGAACCAGGTTTTTGATAATCATCACTTTGTCCTTCTTTGCGCCCCCAACCAATACATGCCTTAAATTGATAATCGTCGCCAAATTTTTGCACCAAGCTATTGTCTTGCGCACGATCTGTATCAATACCCCAACCTAATTTAATACTTGTTAAATCAATTTTTTTAGAATCATACTTATCGATATCAGCCGTATCCGGCAACGTATACACAAAGGCATAATTATGATGTTGTGCGGTTTCTTGGGCATAACCCGCCACAAGCATACCTACCTTAGTTATCACGCCACCTTCTATGGCGTAATCCCGCCCTTTATGATCGTACTCATTTGTACCATTTGAACTTAATTTTACATAAGTCGCTTTTGGTAAAAAATCGCTGTGATAACGCTCACGCATATCATCGATTTGCCCAGCAAAGATATTGGCAGAAAACATCAAAGAAAACACACATAATAATTTTTTCATATTTTGACCTATCACAAAATTATTTTTTTTATATACTACTGAGCTTATTCTTATTTAGCTACTTCTGACTTATATTTATCTAAAGCATCTAAATAACGATCACCCATTTGAGCGGCAATTTTATAGCCCACATGTATTAACTGACGCAAATTTAAATTATAGCTTGCACAGGCTTGATTATGGCGTAATGCATTGGCAAATTGTTCTCCACTCCAAGTGCTAACATCTTCAACTGTAGGTAACTGATTTGTATCAATATCTATAACTGTAGTCATTTTAATAAACATTTTAAAAGCCACTACAAATTAACCACAGAACATTTTAGACAAATGCAAACTACTTAGCCTCCAACGCATCTAAGCGTTTCATCATAGCCTTTAACTGCGTTTTTAAATCGGCAATTTCTTTATCCTTTGCCTGTCCATTTTAACATAACTGCACCTTAACAAAAAACATTTAAAATAGGCAAATTTATTTAACTGATTTTAGCCATAAGATTTCTAATGGTTCCATAATAATGGGTGAAAGTTCATATTTTTTACCTGTAATTAAATCTATTAATGGCAAATTAAAAGCACTAGGCACAATAACTTCTATCTGTGTATCACTAACATTAAACAAACATAAAACAGAGCTTTGCTCACTATGGCGCGCAATGGCAATAACTGATTTATCTACATTTAAAAACTCAGCTGGTGTATATGGGTTAAAGGCCTCCTCATTAATACGGATACCCAACAATTTTTTATATGCCGTAAAAATTTTCTTGCGTAATCCAGTATTTAATTGGGCATTTAAATCATCAACATTTAATTTTTCACGATTAATAGTTCTGTTTCGCCCTGTTTCTTTAACACCATTATTAAAGTTTCTAGAACCAAAAAGCGAATGAAAATAAATCCCCGGCACTCCTGGCATTACTAAAGTAACCGCTTGAGATAAAACCATACGTTTAGCGCGTATATCATCATCACTATCCAAATCGGTGAGAAAATCACAATAATTACAATTTAATTCATAAGGGCTTTTAGTACCGTCACCATTATCTTTATAACTAACTTTACCGCCGTGTTTTTTAGCTACTGTAGCTAAAAATTCAATTTCATCATTATTTAAAATTCCCTGCAAAGGGCGAACACCAATACCATCATGGCTAGCTGTAAAATTAAAAAAACATGTTTGATCACTCGGCAACTTTAAACCCTGAGCCCACTGGGTAAACACCTCAGTATTTTTAGTTAAAATAGAAAACGCTAATAAAGGTGGCAAAGTAAAGTTATAAACCATACCAGCTTCGTCATAACCATTACCAAAATAAGAGATATTTTCTTGATGCGGAACATTTGTCTCGGTAACCAAAATAACCTCTGGGGCTACTTCATTTATCACCTCTTTTATTAATTTAACAATTTCGTGTGTCTGCTCTAAATGCAAACAACTTGTACCTAAAATTTTCCATAAAAATGCCACTGCATCCAAACGCAATAAACGTGCACCCTTTTCGATATATAATAATAGAATATCTAAAATATCTAAAAGGACTTTATAATTACTAAAATTTAAATCAACTTGATCATCACTAAATGTAGTCCAAATATGACGAGTCAACCCATTGGAATCTTCAAATTGAGTCAAAAGTGGTAACGCCCTTGGACGAACTACCTTTGAAGTATCGGCATCTGGATCTACTTCGATAAAATAATTTTTAAACTCTTGCTCATTATTTAAAAATTGCTGAAACATATCTGAACTTTTAGAACAGTGATTTATTACAGCATCAAACATCAATCGATATTTTTTTGCAAATAATTTAATATCACGCCATGAACCCAAATCAGAATCTATTGCTCGATAATCAACTATTGAAAATCCGTCATCAGAAGTCCACGGGAAAAATGGTAAAAAATGTACTGAATTTATATAACCTTCTATTTTGCTATCTAAAAAATTTTGCAAAGTAGCAATTTTAGATAACTCATCGCCACTTAGCATATCAGCATAAGTAATTAAAATAATATCCTTTTGGCTAAGATTATATTTTTTTGAATTAATTTGATTTTTATATTCTTCTATTAAAGTTTGAATTTTTAAATAACAAACTTCTGCGTCTTTTCCGTTATATAATTTTTTTAAGCGTTCAAAAATTGCCATATAAAATACTCCTAACAATAACGAAAAAGATTTTGAATTAAACTACCAAGACTTTTTGCCATAACGCCATGGTTTAATTTATCTTCTAAAGTTTGTAAATTATGTTTTACACATTCACGCCTGCGTGCTTGATTTATCAATAATTGATATGCCTCTTCCACTGCCTCTGCATTTATATCACCATTTTCAGTACAAACCAAATCAAAACCTAATTGTTTAATATCAGTTTTATAAATTTCATATTCATTGATTATAACTGGCAATCCAGCAGACATCATCTCCAATAGATTATTGCCATAACCTTCTACTTCAGAAAAATAAGTACCTATACCACCATATTTGGCAATAATAGCAGGTATCTCACCAAATGCATAAAATTTGCGATTAACCAGCACTTCTCGTTGTGGAAATATCCAATGTTCTGCAAAAATAAAAATTACTTTTTCGGCATCTTGAGGGAATTTAGCACACATATCATTGTAGTAATCTTGCAACCAAACTTGATGTGGATCATGCTCATCACCAGAATGTCCCGAGACGATTAACACAACTGATTTTTCACTGCCTTCTTTAGCATAACGCTGACGCAATTTAAATGCAAAATTAATGGCATAATCTATACGTTTTCGCTTTACTACCCGTGTATGTTGCAATAACAAAACAGCATCATCAATGCTTTGATTACGCTGTTCGAGTAAATCTAACAAGCCAATTTCTTTAAAAAATGTCAAATTGTAATCGTCCATTGGCTCGGCAATAGTTTGATTATTAGCAGCCAATGCTTTCCAATCCCATGCAATATTGCAAGTGTTTGGAATGGTGCAAGTTTTGCGTTCAAAAAACAAATCAATATTTTGCATATTGACAGATTTGGCATACTTTCGTGCCATAGCCTCTTGTTCTGAATTAATAAAAACGATCCCATCGACATGAGGACCAGGTATATATTTTAAATATTTTTTTACAATTTCATTTGGCTTGGCAAAACGTTCACGTTCAAAATGCGAATCATGCCACCACAATAAATAACGAGGTAAAATTACCCCTTCTTTACGGCGCTCTTCAAAAAACATTCCTGCTGCCACCGCATATACAAAATTAGACGGATGACAACCGTTGTGAATAATAAATAAATCTAAATCATTTTTCTCAACAAAATCTGCAATAATCTTTTTAGCTTTTAAAGCAGACTCATAAATATAACTATCTAAATTATCTGGAGCTTGTCCTGAAAAATTTTCTAAAATATATCTATTTGGCTTATTGCGATGCCATAAAATATCGTTAGTTGTGGTTTGCATACGCGGTGCAGAATGTCCCGCCAAAAAAAACAAATTATCCAAACGTATACCCAAGTATTCGTTCATTGCTGCAATTGTTTGATCTATAACAATGGATACCCCATCATTTTTACCAATAAGCGAATGCATCATGCCTATTTTTAATCCCGTGATATCCATTACTGCACTCCTAAAATGTTTAAAATTTGTTTTAAATTAATTATAACTCTATCTGGCACTATATTCTTTACCCTTTTATCTTCCTTACGTAAACGTAAACTACGTTTATCCCCTGCAAATAAAACTGTTTTAAACCCAACTTGATTAGCGGGCACAATATCATTTAGCATATCATTGCCGATAAATAAAATATTTTCATTTGTAAAACCATCCTTACGCAATGCAGGTATAATACTTTTAAAAATATCAGTACCAGGTTTGGCGGTTTTATATTCATACGAATATGACGTATACTTATCCTCAAAACCCTTTATATACTTATGTTGTAAATAGTTTTTATCATCTAAAAAATAATTCATAAAAATTGGCGTAAAAAACTGTGCGTTAGACACAATACCAAGAGCAAATTTTGGTGCAAGTTTATCTAATACATATTGCATATTAGGCATTGGATAAACAGGGTTAGTTAAGCACTCAAATAAAAATGCAATATAATTAAAATCTATATCTGAAGTTGGTGCAATAATTTTAGATTGCTTTAATAACACATTGACTACTTTTTGCCATATTTCTGTAATAACAATTTCTGGATATTGATTACCTAATTGTTTTTCCTTTTGATGCACAGACATAACCGTTTTATTAAACTCTTGCAAAGCTAGTCTACCTATTTCTAACTCATCACAAGCATTGCCCATAGTAAAACCAGCTTTTTTTAAAGCTTGCCATGCCACATCACCTTTAAAATCGATACTGCCAACATCTCCACAGGCAGATATCATAAGCGTTCCGTAAATATCAAATAACACAACTTTAATATTCTTTAAAGGTGCGTCATTAACTTGTATATCAGTAGCAATTGGCTCAAGAGGAGCTAATTGATTTAGTAATTTTTGCATAATTTTCTTTCAAAGTTTTTGCGTAAGCGTCAATGGAATAACATTTCTGCACTATATGTTTATTTTTATTAACAATATTTTTATCAATATCTTTTAACAAAGGTGCCAACTCGGGAAGTTGACGTATTTGTGCAGATAATCCTAAATTATTTAGGATTTCTAAAATATATTTCTTTTGTAAAGCACTTGCGTAATTGGCAAAATCATTTTCATATATATTTAAAGATGTATAACAATCACGCAAATCCAATCCACAAGATTTAAAATCTTCTGTAATATTTGTAATATCCCTTCCAAAAATGGATTTATCGTACAGCCAAGGTTCTAAATAAGCCATACCAAAACCTTCTTGCACACTTGTTGTAATTAATCTATCCGCAATATTCATTACCTCATCAAAATGCAATTTTTTGCCTATTTCAAAAAATATTTCGATGTTATTTTCCTGACAAAATAACTGCCATTTTTTATATTCAACTATTTCTTCTGGATTGCGCGGAGCCAAAGTTACACACCAATTATACTCTGTAAAAATAGATGCCAATAAAATAAATTCACCTATATTTTTACGTTTTATCACGCGTACTGGATATACAATCGTTTGTTTAGAACTATCAACATTAATTAAATCTAAACACTCTTGTTTACTGCGTTTAAAAGTACAACCTATATGACTGACGCAATTAGGTAAAAATTGTATATGCTCAATATCTATACCTTGAGTAGTTAAAAATTTAAAATCTCGTTTATTTAAAACTGCATACATACAATTTGGACGATTAAAATACATAACTTCTGCCAAATTGCGTCCAAAGCAATCTTCTATAATATATTTTAAAAATTTCAAATTGTCGGGACGACCATCTTCGGCAAAATCATGACAATGATTATAATAGGCTTGATTATTTTTTGCTAAATCAGATAACACCAATGTAGCAACAGGATTTTTGCCAAGATTAATATTATGCACATGAATTATATCATCATCAGATATAACCTGTTTTATTTTTTGCATTAAGATGTTATATAAATCCAGATATGCTTGGCGAGTCATATCTGGATTTAAATAATTTAACTCTGGAATAACCTCTATATTAGCACCTGATATTTGTGCAACATCACTTGCCCCAACTAATACTTTAGATTTCATAGAGCCAAGTGCTGTTATTTGATTTTCAATAACAGTACGCACACCACCAGGATGCAAATGAGAATGAATTATAACAACGCCCATGGCGTAAAATCAGTTGCCCTGATTTCCTTCCTCAGTATCAGAAAAAACATTAACTTCACCGCTGGCACGCTTTGCTTTTAAATCAAGATATTCTTGCACCTCAATCATGGGACGGCGTTCCTTTTCTACAATACTATATTCTACTAGCTCATGTTTATCGTCTTTGATATCTACTTGATTAAGAACTAAATTCTTAGGCTCAATGGGACCTATATTTTGAAATTGATATAGCCTATTCCAAAATGTTTGCAAAATACCAAAAGACATTTTGCCCAAAGCTCTAGTTTCTTGATTGCGATGAATACGCTGATCTAAATCACATTGAGCAATTGCATCTAATCCCCAACCCATATAAATATCAATTAGCATAGACGTTTCCACTCCATAACCTATTGGAAAGCGTATTTTTTCAAATACTTCTCTGTATCCTGCAAACTCTCCTGATAATGGTTGAATTAAACCCGATAACTCAGGAAAAAACTGCGAAAACAAAGGTCTTATTAAAATTTCAGTTGTACGCCCACCACCAGATGGTTTAAATCCTGTAGAAAACGACAACGGTCTTTCATAAAACGCCTTACAATATTTAATTTCATCATCGTGTAATAAAGGCCCTAAAACCCCATATAAAAATCTGGGATGGATATTTTGTATATCAGAATCTAAGTAAATAATTATATCACCATCGAGCAAATAAACAGCCTTCCAAAGGTTTTCGCCCTTACCACGCAGATTGCCTTCGCCTTTTAAAAAATCAGATGCCAAATATGTTTTTGCACCAAAATGTTTGGCAATTTCTAAAGTACGATCCTCCGAACCAGAATCAATCACCACAATTTCATCTAATAATGGATATCTGTCCATTAACTCAGATTTCATTAAAACAACTTCTTTACCTATGGTTTTTTCTTCGTTCAAAGTTGGAAAACACAAACTGATACGTAGGTTTTTTTGACGTTTTAATTCCACCAACTTACCAATATCATTAAATTGTGAATGATGATAAGTTCTATTTTTAAGCCAAGTTTTAATATTTTGCATCACACTGCCCTTTATCTATAGCATTGATTAACTGCAGAAGTTGCACTAGTCCATCGGCGACAGGCTCTATATTTATATAATCTTTTACAGTTGGTTTTGCAGCACTACCTGTAGTTAAACCAATAGTAACCGCTGGAATATTTTTACATAATGAAGCCACAATTTGCGAATTAACTGCCTCCATTTGAGGCTTATAACCCAACGATTCTACAATTTTAGAGGCTGTTCTGACCAACGGATGAGAAAATTTTAACCCCGCAGCATGCTGGCGAGAGAAAAAATCACAATCTACTTCTGCACCATATTTAGCTCCAATATTCATAGCAATATCACGAATATCTGCAATAAGAGTATCTGTAATATTATCGTCTTCACTGCGTACTTCAAAATGCATCGAGGCTTCATTTGAAACAGTAGAATACGTTTTACCACCGCTAATACGCCCAATATTTAAAATTGTTTTAGGTCGTCTTGGCAAAGGTATTCTAAAGACCCCATCTAAAATGTCATTAATCATCATAATGGCACTAGACTCAGCCAATCCACCCCAAGTAGAGCCTGTGTTTTGCGGAATACGACAAATAATATCACCACGCATTCTTGATAAAGCACAATGATCAACCCTGCCGATAGTTAAACCAGCTAGATTGATATGAAAATCAATCTTCCCACGATTACTATCAATAAAATGACGTATACCTGCTAAATCTCCACGTTCCCGTGTTTTAACAGAACCCAATAACACCAAATCACTGTTAAGTTCTAAGCCCAATCTGTGTATAAGCTCAGGTAAAATCATTAAAGCACTTAAACCAACAGCATTATCGCCTATACCTAAACCAATTGCTTTTTTATCTTCAATTAAAATATTATGATCTAAATTATTTGCATAAATGGTATCCATTTGTGCAGAAATAAGTATTTTTTTACGTTTTGACTTATAAGAACCTACACCTTTAACAATACCAATGACATTACCCTCTTCATCAGTAAACGGTTCAACTAAGCCATCTTCTAAAAAACGTGAAAGTACAAACTCTCCACGCTGGGTCTCTTCAAATGTGTGAGACGGAATTTGACCAACCATAACTAAATTGGCCAATAACATTTCATTCATTTGCGTAATTACACCTTTACACTTTTGTTTATCTAATTGATTCACAAATTGTATTCCTTTCGTTAAGAAGACTTATATTTTAAACTTTTAAATCTATCTGTAAAGCTATGTAAATTTAATCAATAAGATGCTAATTTTATTTTTTTTACTATTTTACTTGAAATTTTAGCTAAATTATGGATACTGTCGCTCCGATTTATTATATATAACCGTTTGCAAACGGATGATTTAATTCTAGGAGAAATGACATGAGTCGCGAATGTGAAATCTGTGGCAAAAAGCCCGTGGCTGGTCGCACCTATACTCGTTCTGGTCTATCACGCCGCAAAGGCGGTGGTGGTCAGCACATCACTGGTAAGACAGCACGTGTATTTAAGCCAAATATTCAAAAGGTACGACTTGATTTAAATGGTACAATTCGCAAAGTTAAAATTTGCACTCGTTGTATGAAAAATCATGCTGTTAAACCAAGCTTGGTCAAACATCAAGCATCTGCTTAGTTTTTTTACTAAATAGATTTAAAAAAGGCTCCCTCTTACGATGGAGCCTTTTTTAATGCAAACTATGAATTTAACCCAAAATCCAGATACTTACTTTATGAATATGGCACTGCGTGAAGCCGAAAAAGCTTATGACGCAAAAGAAGTGCCTGTTGGTTGTGTAATTACATTAGATAACAAAGTAATTGCCAAAGCCCATAATCAACGCGAAATGCTAAAAGACCCTACTGCTCATGCTGAAATCCTCGCCATAACTCAAGCTGCTGCATATTTAGAATCATGGCGATTGTTAAACACAACACTATATGTTACTCTAGAACCATGCCCTATGTGTGCTGGAGCATTAGTAAATAGTCGTATTAAACGTGTTGTATTTGGAACACCAGATCCAAAAAGCGGTGCCTGTGGAAGCATTTTTAATATTTGCAATGATGACAAACTAAATCATCGTCTAGAAATAACTACAAAAATTCTTCAACCCCAATGCGCTGGAATTTTACAAGATTTTTTTAGAATGAGGCGTCAAGACAAAAAAAATGCTTAGTTTAAACGATATAGACTACAAACTACCTGAAACACTTATTGCCAACCACCCTAGTGAAACACGCTCACAATCCAAATTAATGAGCTTAAACAAACACGGCGAGATAGTTAACCAAAGTTCTTTTAAAGAAATCGTCAATCAAATACCAAAAGATGCATTGTTAGTATTTAATGACACGAAAGTTATGTCCTGTCGCTTTTTTGGACACAAAGAAAGTGGCGCAAAGTTAGAATTGTTTTTATTAAAAGATGAAGGTAACAATCTTTGGCGAGCTTTAACAAAATGCTCTGGCAAAATAAAAGTAGGACATAAAATCATTATAGATTCTGATATAGAAATAACCGTATCTGCAATTCATCATGATGGCGAACGCAGTGTGCAATTTCCAAAAAACATTGATGTTTACAAACTAATGGATACGCAAGGATCTATTCCTCTGCCACCATACATCGCTAGAGATAGCAATCAAGACGACAAAAACCGCTACCAAACAGTTTATGCCAAACAAGCTGGTGCAGTTGCAGCACCTACTGCTGGTTTGCACTTTGACACTCAATTATTAGACAAACTAAAACGCAATGGCGTTGAATTTGCCCATGTAACACTGCACGTTGGTATGGGAACATTTAAACCAATATCATCAGACTCTATTGTCAAACACACCATGCACAGCGAAGACTATATTATCGACAAAACAGCCAGCGACCAAATAGAACAAGCACGCTTGGCTGGACGACCAATTATACCAGTTGGCACAACTTCTGTACGCACTTTAGAATCAGCTTTTGCTAAATATGGTAAAATATGCGAATGCAGTGATTCAACCACAATCTTTTTATATCCACCTTATAAAATGAAAATTTGTAATGGTTTAATCACAAATTTTCATTTACCAAAATCAACTCTATTATTATTAGTAGGCTGTTTTGTACCGCTTGATATATTAATGACGCGTTATCAAGACGCTATCAAAAATAAGTACCGCTTTTTTAGCTATGGCGATGCAATGTACATAAGCCCATAACTAAAAATTATGTTTGGCGTAAAACCCCAACCATCTTACCACAAATAGTTACATCATTTTGATCTAAAGGCACACGAATATCTTTAAAATGAGGATTTTCTGCCTTTAGCAACACATCATTACCTTCAATATAATAACGTTTTAAAGTTACTTCATTATTGACACTCACTGCCATAATTTCACCTATTTCTGGAGTATCCTGTTTATTAATTACTACGATATCGCCATCTAAAATACCCGCATTAACCATACTCAACCCATTAACACGCAAGGTAAACAAATCCGCACCCCTAAAGAAATTTTTATCTAAAGCTATTGTTCCCTCATGATTTTCTACAGCAGTAATAGGTGTACCAGCCGCTACTTTACCCAAAATAGGAACTTCTACACTACCTGTAGAAGTGTGCCTAGGCCCGTCTTTTAAATCGCTTAAAACCTCAATACCACGGGCTTTATTTGGCCATAAACGCAACCTGCCCTTTTGCTCTATTAAACGCAAATGCTGTCGAACAGCATTAGTGCTTTTATAACCAAAATGATCGGCAATTTCGCGAACTGTTGGCGGAATTGAATTTTCTGTACGAAAACTACTAATAAACTCAACCACGCGTTCTTGAGTAGGGGTTAATCCCTTCATTTTTTACTCCTGCAGAAACAAACACTAAATTAAAAGTTATTATATACTTAAAAGCAGTATAATACGATCTTGATTATTTTCAATGAAAACATCCAATATTACAAAAGCGTATTTAATCACTTGACTAAAACACGCTATTAGCTAGAATAGTCAATATTAATCAAATGATTAAATATTAGGTGATCGACAAATATTATTAGGTATTATATGGGCAAAATAACAAGCGCAGAACAAACTTGCGAACGACTGATAAACTCCACTGGTCAACTTATTGCAGAAATAGGAGTTACAGCCGTCTCTACCCGTGCAATTGCACATAAATCAGGAGAAAATATAGGTAGTATCCACTATCACTTTGGCAATAAAAATAATCTCTTTAAAGCTGTGGTTAAGCGTGCTATTTCCAATGCTAAAATACGCGACTACCATAATATAATTAACAAACTTACTATAAAAACGGCCACTCCCACAAAACTTTCTTTACTTATTCGCTCCATTGTACATGAAGAAATAGATAATCTTTTTCGTTCTAACCAACCACTATGGCATACACAAGTAATCTATCAAATTCTACAACGAGATGACGAACTCTTTGAAATTGTGCATAAAAACCTCCTTATTCCAGATATTGAGGTTATGTGGAAATTTTTTAAATTTATCGAACCTTCCATAAGCCAAGAGCACGCCTGTCTGCGTACTTGCATTTTTAAATTACCAATTTATTCACATATCAATTATATGGTAGCTATTTTAAAAAGTATTAATGCCTCATCTTTTGACGAGAATTATCTTCAACAAATGGAAGAACTTCTAACTACTCAAACACAATTATTACTTGGGCTTCCTATTGACGCTCAACTTATACAGAAAAAGGAAATAAATCTATGACACAAAAAAAAATTATTATTGGGATAGGACTTTTAATCACCTTTGGTATTATCTCTCTTATTTGGCGAGAATTAAATCAAAACGATATTGCCAATAAAATAAAATCCAAAAAACAAACTTTAGCACAAACACCAAGAACAATTCAAATTGAAACAGCGAAATACGTTCAAATTAATAACCTTAAGACTTTTCCAGGAACTGTTTTAGCTTCAAAAAAGTCGCATCTTTCATTCCGTATTGGAGGCCCACTTGTACAAGTAAATGTAAAATTAGGTGTTCCCGTTAAAAAAGGCACGTTGCTTATGCAAATTGACCAACGAGATTTCAAAGACAGTATCAATTCACTAAATGCCCAATTGCAAGGCGCTGAAGCTCTACTTAAAAATGCCCTAGCGGATTTTCAAAGAGCAAAAAAACTTTTTCAAAAAAAAGTAATTGCACAAACCAACTATGACAAAGCAATTAGTATACTTAAACTAAGAAAATCGACTGTTAAAAATCTACAAGTGCAACTTGATATAGCTCAACATCATTTAGAAGATACAACACTTTACGCTCCCTACGATGGGACTGTAACTGCACAACTGGTTCAAAATTATGAAATGGTAGCCCCTGGTAGAACCGTGTTAATATTTCATAATATTCAAGAATTAGAGGTTACTATTAATATCCCCGAAAAAGAAATCATCTCACGAAATATCAACAAAAACAGTCTTGTGCAAGTCAAATTTGCAGCCCTTGAAGGCTTAAGCATCCCAGCACGACTAAAAGAATGGGGTTCTTTAGCTGATTCTACCACCAAAACATATCCTATTACATTTGCCTTTTCTGCACCTAAGCAATACAAGATACTTCCTGGGATGTCAACATCAGTGATATGGAACGATCAACAACAACCAAAAAAACAATTAACCGTACCTATTTCAGCCCTCAATGCAGACAATAATAAATCTACAATCTGGATATACAACACAGCAACACAAAAAGCTGTAGCACGACCAGTTACTCTTGGTGCTCTTTATAAAACTAACAGAATCATAATAACCAATGGTTTAAAAGAAGGTGAAACTTTTGTTATCACTGGGACAAGATTGATTAATAAAAATGACATTTTAACTTTAAAAAAGGACACACATTAATATGAATCCTGCTTCTTTTGCACTACGTAAACGCACTGCTATGATGGTTATGACCATCATATTAATAGGTGCTGGATTTATAGCGTATCAAAAAATCGGCCGCTTAGAAAATCCTGACTTTACAATAAAAACAGCTTTAATTACTACTACCTATCAGGGAGCAAGCCCTGCTGAAGTAGAACAAGAAATCACCGACCCATTAGAAGAAGCTATCCAAGCTATGAGCCAACTAAAAGAGGTACGATCAACTTCTCAAGAAGGCTTATCAATAATTTATGTTGATATTAAAAGCACATATAAAACTAAAGAACTACCACAAATTTGGGATGAATTACGCAAAAAAATTAATGATGCCCAATCAAAACTACCTCCAGGTGCTGGCCATTCGCAAGTTCATGATGATTTTGGTGATGTCTATGGAGTTTTCTTTGCTCTAACTGGAGAAAAATACTCGAAAGCTGATTTAAAAAAGTACGCCAGAAAACTAAAAACCCAGCTGCTAAGCTGTGATGACGTTGCTAAAATTGACTTTTGGGGACTTCAACAAGAGGTTATCTATGTGGAATTTAAACGCTCGGTATTATCAAAGCTGGGCATTTCTCCACTTATGATTGCCAATACCATTCAAACTCAAAACAGTGTTATCCCAAGTGGCAAAGTAAAGATTGATGACAGTTATATCCGCATAACCCCTTCTGGAAATCTATCAAGTGTGGAAGTTATTAAAAACTTATATATAACTGGAGCTAGTCCAGACAAAAAGCTAATACGTCTTGGTGATGTAGCTACTGTTTATAGAAAATATATGGAACCTCCTCGCAATGAAATGTTGTTTAATGGTAAGCCTGCTATTGCATTAGGTATATCTACTATACCAGGTGGAAACGTTGTCAATATGGGAAAATCCATACGCAATAAGCTTAATCAAATCAAAAAAAATCAACCCAAGGGCATGAAACTACACACAATTTACTATCAAAGCGATATGGTAAATCATGCTGTTGATAATTTTGTAATCAACCTTGTTATGGCAATTGTTATTGTCATTGGTCTACTTATGTTATTTAGTGGGTGGGAAACTGGGCTTCTTATAGGTGTTGTACTATTTCTAACTATTTGCGGAACTTTAGTTGGTATGTTTGTATTAGGCATTACTCTTCAAAAAATATCATTAGGAGCTCTTATCCTTGCTTTAGGTATGCTTGTCGATAATGCCATTGTCGTATCCGATGGCATATTAGTTAGAGTAGAACGTGGTGAAAACCGAGAAAAAGCAGCTGAAGATGTCGTCCGTGATACTCAATGGCCCCTATTAGGTGCCACTATTGTAGCTATTTTAGCTTTTACAGCTATAGGCTTTGCCCCAGGCAGTGTTGGTGAATTTTGTCGTTCTTTATTTGATGTAATGCTTATATCATTATTGTTTAGTTGGATTTTAGCAGTTACTATCACTCCTCTTTTATGTGTATGGTTTCTTAAAATACCAGATATACATGGAAAAGACCCATACGATAAGCCTATGTTTAAAATTTATCGCAAATTTTTACATAAAACTATTTGTCATAAATGGATAACAGGTTTGGTAACTTTAATATTGCTATTAGTAGCTATATTTGGATTTGGATTTGTTAAAAAATCTTTTTTCCCCGGCTCTACTAATCCTTATTTCTATATTAATTACTGGCGCCCAGAAGGTACTCATTTTGATAATACCAAAAAAGATTTAAAAGAAATTGATAGATGGATTCGTTCACAAAAAGGCATAGCCAATGTTAGTGGTTTTTTTGGCGAAGGAGCCTTGCGTTTTATTTTAAGTTACGATTACCAAAATGCAAATAGTAGTTATGGTCAACTTCTGGTTGAAGTTACTGATTTTAACCGAGTATCAGAATTTATAGACAAAACAAATACTTATCTTAAACAAAATTATCCTCAATCAGAGTCATACTGTAGTGATGTGCCCACAGGACCAGTAATCCCATTTAAAGTAGAAGTCCGTTTTTTTGGTCCCGATAAAACAATTTTAAAACAATTGGGAGACAAAGCCATCGCAATTATGCATAACGAACCAAACGCGCGTGATTCTAGACTTGATTGGCGACAGCAAGTACAAGTACTACGCCCACGATTTTCCCAAACACAAGCCCGCAAAGTTGGAGTAAGTCGTGCCGATTTAGCACAATCGCTTCAGCTTAATTTTAACGGTTTAATTACAGGACTATATCGTGAAGATAACGAGATGATTCCTATAATTTTTAGACCTCCAGTTCAAGAGCGTGCAACTGTAAACAACTTTAATGATGTGCAAGTATGGAGTTCTGCCAACAGAACCTTTGTACCAATTGCTCAGGTAGTATCATCGATAAAACATCAATGGGAATGGCCTAAAATTCAAAGACGAGACCGTCAAAATGTTATAACTGCACAATGCAACCCTGTAACTGGTTTTGCAGATGCATTACGAAATTCTTTAAAAGATAAAATAGAAGCTATCAAACTACCTACTGGCTATCGTATGGAATGGGGTGGCGAGTGGGACAGCTCTCAAGAAGCAAACGAACCGCTATCAAAAATGTTTCCACTTTGTTTTCTAACAATGTTTATTATAGTAGTCTGGCTTTTTGACTCTATACGCCGTCCTTTAATAATATTTATGACAGTACCCTTGTCAATAATAGGCGTTACTGGTGCCTTATTAATTACAGGCCTGCCTTTTGGTTTTATGTCAATATTAGGATTTTTAGGCCTATCTGGAATGCTTATAAAAAATGCAATTGTACTGATTGACGAAATAGAACTTCAACTAAAAAGAGATATTCCACCATACAAGGCAATTCTCGATTCTTCAGTCAGTCGTATGCGCCCTGTTATTCTAGCTGCTGGAACAACTATACTTGGTATGTTACCTCTGCTTACCGACCCTCTTTATTCAGGAATGGCTGTTACTATTATGGGAGGTTTATTTGCAGCAACTTTTTTAACCCTTATTATTGTTCCTGTTACTTATACTATCGTATATCATATTAAAATTGAAAATACATATCTTTAAAGACGGAGTAATTATGAAAATCTTTGTATTTATATTAACAAGTTTTATCTACTGCAATTTTATCATTGCAAGCGAATCTGGTATGACCCTAATGGAGGTTCGTTCTGTAGTGCTAAAAAACAACCCAACTGTAGCACAATCACTAGCACGCATAGAAGCTGCCAAGGCAACTCTTATACAAGCAAAATCTACCTACTACCCATCACTCTCATTAAAAGGAAACGCCTCAGCTACAAATGCAAGCGAGCACTCAAAAATTGCTATTTTTCAACGTCAACGCGATAGTTTTAATAACGCAGGCGGAGGAATTGAATTAAGCTATCTTCTCTTTGATGGTTTTGCTCGCAAAGCTCGTAAACTAGCCGCTAAATATAGCATACAGCAATCGCAAGAACTTGCTGATGAAACTAGAAGATTACTACTATCTTCAACAACTATTGCATTTAGACAGGCTCAATTATCTAAAGAAAAAATGCACATTGCTAAACAAGATAAAGAATTTAATCTATCTCTCAAAAAAGAAGCAAAAATCAGATATAACACAGGTTCTGTACCTATAACTAATGTATATAATTTTTCTATCCGTGCTCTTCAAGCAAACAATGCTTATCTAAATGCAGAACTTAACTACAAAATATCTTGTACAGTTCTTAGCGAACTAATGGCGCTACCTAACACAACCCTATTAATTGAACAACAACCAAAATCCATAGTATTTAATTTTCCAAATAAAATTTATTCATTAGAAAATGAAATTAAATACGCCTTAAAGCATCGTCCTGACTACAAAAGTATGACATCCCTTCATAATATACTAGAAGAGCAATCCACAATTGCAAAAAGTAATTATTATCCCAAACTAATAGCTACAGCTGGTCTTAACTATACTGAATACTACGGCACAGGACCTATAGATCAATACGGTAATCACAATTCATACGCGGGAATCACTGCTGTTTGGGACATATTTAATGGAGGCAACACGAAAGGTATGATAAAAAAATCCCATGCCGAAATCCTTGCCTTAGACAAACAAAAAGAACAACTGTGGTTATCAATTAAATCTGCCATACAACAACGTCTTGATAGTGCCATCACAGCTAAAAACATTTGTATCCAACAGCAAGAAATTTATAAACTTAGTATTTTAGTTCGCGATGCGGTTGCAAAGTCATACAAAGCTGGCGTTGCTTCAATTACAAGACTTAACGAAGTCCAAACCGATCTTGTCAGAGCTAAAGGTGGATACGCAACTGCGTTTATTGCTTATCTTCTTGCTCTAAATGAAATAGATGCTACTACAGGCAGAATCTTAGCATATTAAAAATAAAAAATTATGAATATTGGCTATCGACCTAATATTCATAATTTTTTTTGCCATTTATATTTCCCAATTTTAAAAAATGTAATAAAAACATATACGTCAACTGATTGGCAGAAGTCAAAATATGACCTATATGAATGCGACTAACTATATTTTGTTTTTTTGCGTTTAACAACAACAGATTTGAGCTATGGTGCGATTCAAAATCAGACAAAGCTGGAAACAACGCAAAATCAAAAGAAGATAATAACTTTTGCGTTGATTTTTTAACCAACTTAACAAATATCTGCCCTTTGCTTTGCTTTAAAGAACCAAACTGCTCAATGCCTGCTAAACCACGACTTAAAACCTGTGCTTGCTTAGCAACCTTAAACCCATCACTAAGTGGCGAATGCACTCTTAAGCTACCATCTGTATACAAGGTTGCCAAATCACCACTGGGCAACGCTGTATACATTTGAGGTTGTTTGTTTTTTTTATCCTCTACTTTTAAATAAACAATACGCTTAATTAACTCCTTAAAAATGTCAGGATTAATTTGTTCTTCGTACAACAATTGTGCCAAAGTGTTAGGCAAATTACCTTGATGATTTTGACGATAAGATACCAATACCCTGCCTAATAACTGCAAAGACATCAAAGTGTCAGTTTTTTTATCAGCTTTATTTGCCGACTCAAAATGAGGTAATACTGATTTTATTAAAAAAGAACTCATTGCAACCCCTCCCAAACCGCCTATAAACCCCATAGAAATAGGTTTATAACGTTGATACCAAAAACCTGTAGCCAAATCCGTCTGTCCAGTTAATTTACAAGTACGCATAAAATCTAAATCTTTAGAAAGCACATTATATTTAACAGACTTTCCCTGTAACAACTTTTTTAAAACTGTTAAATTATTAGTAAGAATTAAATAATTATCCACCACCGTTATACTTGGTGCAAACACTCCAGCATAATACTTAATGTAATAAGTTTTGTATCCCTCTATCTCTATACTTTTTAGACCGCCACCCATAGAATCACCACTGGCTTGTTTAGCTAAAAAACTAAATAATTTTTTAAATTGCTGGCTAACCTGTTTTGGATTACGCATCTTTAACACCATAAAAGATGAATTTACCCCCATGGTAGATATCAAAGGAAAGCCTCCTCCACTACCTTGCGAAAACATCCCAAAAACCAATCCCGACTCTAAACCCTTTAGTAATTTTGAGTCTAAATCCACTCCACAAGCCATTTTACAAAATGTTTCAACTAAATTTAATTGTATAGCTAAATTAGCATCACCTGTCTTAGATAAATAAGATTGCAACACGCAAATCAAACTGTCCCACTTAATATTAAGAGCTATACCTGTGTCAATATCCTTTGGCAACCAATTAAGTAAATCTGTGCTAACAGATTGCTTTTTTAATATTTCTAACAAAGCTTGAGTTTTATAATTAGTCATAGTTGCATCAATTGCTTGCTGCTTAAAGTTTAGCTCTAATAACGTTGGTGCAGATACTCCAGGCAAACCAAAATCCTTAATAATTTGTGCATAAGCTCGCAAATAACGATTATCCGATAAACTCTCTGTAGGATTATTATAAAATACAAATTGTGCTGGTGACATTTGATAATTAGTTTGCGAATTAAAACTTTTTAATAATATTTTAGAATGTTCCGCAGTATCTGTAACTGCCATCATCAAGCGTTTACCAGACAAAATAAATATAATTTCACCAGCACTGCCCGTTTTTAAAGTTCGATTTTGTGATGTACCCACAAACATTGGCGGAGTATTCATAATAACCCCCATAGATTGGGTTATTTTATCTAATATATCACTAGCCTTTGCTGCTGAGGCATAAGATATAGACAAAGCAAAACCTTTTTTATTTGTATAACACTCAATGCGTCCGTTAAGCATTTGCGTTACCAATAAAGGATTTAAATAATATTTATTAAAAAACACTGTATTTATTTTTGCCATTACCTGTTTTGGTTCATCTAAAAAACCATCTAATGTGCCGTCATAAACACTATTGCCAAATGCAAATTTAATTACATTATTACTAAATGTTTGCGAGTCCGAAACAGAAAAATAATTTGTTTCTGCCACAACCAACGATGACAAAAACATAAAAAACAACGATAAAGATACCTTTTTAATCATATAGATTTATTCCAAATATACATATTATTTTAAACCAAACAAAATTTTGTCTCTATCTTAACAGCAATGAGTTAATTTAAGCAAAATTAATAAATTCTATTTATTTTTCTTTTTTAAGAGCTTGCACAGGTGTTTTATTTTTGTATTCTTATGCTTCGTCAATTTTTAGTATTTAAAAAAGGAGGAATATGCAAACTATCGATGCTCAACCTGTTGCTTTTCAAGGTGCTAATGTACGTTCAGAGTTTATTAAAAAAACTTATATCAACCTTATGAGTGCCATTGCGTGCTTTACATTAATAGAAATTATATTCTTTAAAACTAATATAGCTTTTCTTATTGTCAACGCATTATCTGGCAATTGGATGATTGCAATGATTGCTTTTGTAATAGCAGGTATGGCAGCAAGTCGTGCAGCATTTATGTCCCACTCTAAAACAACGCAATATATTGCATTATATGCTTATGTTCTTATCGAAGCCTTAATTTTTACGCCAATTCTTGCTTACGCAGATTTTTATGCGCCCGGTGTTATTCAAAGTGCTGCCATTGTTACCCTACTGGCATTTGGAGCTTTAACAGCATTTGTTATTATGTCTAAAACTGATTTTTCATTTTTAGGCTCATTATTAAAATGGGTTAGTATTATGGCATTAGTGTTTATTGTTGCTGGGGCTTTATTTGGCTTTCAGTTAGGTACACTATTTAGCGTTGGCATGGTAGGACTTGCCGGAGGATATATTTTATACGATACATCAAATATCATCCATCACTACCCTTCAGACAGATATGTTGGTGCGGCTCTTTCGTTATTTGCATCTGTAGCAATGATGTTTTTTTATGTGTTACGTATCTTTTTAGCTAATCGCGATTAAAATTGCGTCAACAATACCCTGCAATTATAGCCTGTATTTTATGGGCAAGTGCGTTTGTCTGCGTAAAAGTAGGCCTACAATATATGAGCCCCCTCAATTTGGCGGGGGTTCGTTTTATTTTGGCTGGGCTTTTATTAATACCGCTTACCCAAGGCATAAAACCACAAATATATTTAATTAAAAACAATTTAAAATTAGTTTTAACCGTTAGCTTATTTCAAACAGTGTTACTATACGGAGCATTTTTTTTGGCTATGCCATACGTTCGTGGTGCACAAGCCGCTATAGTTATTGGCTCATCACCTCTAACATACGCAGTAATAGCCCATTTAACTATGGGTAAAACCGACCGTATGAACAAAGGCACTTTACTTTCTATATGTGCTGGTATTATAGGCATAATATTAATTTCACTGGCATCTAAGCCTTGGGAGCCTGTTGGACTGCGAGAATTTTTAGGTATGATGGTTTTAATGGGTGGCTCTACTGTATCAGCATTAGCAAATATTGTTATAGCCAAACAGCAGTCCAACAAAGCCAATCCCATAGCGCTTAATTCTTTGCAAATGTTCTGTGGCGGATTAGTTTTGCTATTAATTGGATTTTTCTTTGAGGGCATCCCCACGTTAAACTTGCCAATACAATTTTGGGCAGTTTTATTTTGGTTGGCATTTATTTCTGCCTGTGCATTTTCTATTTGGTTTCACTTGCTCAGTAAAATGAAAGTGAGCAAATTAAATATTTGGAAATTTTTAATTCCAGTTTTTGGATCTATTTTTGCATGGGTATTACTCCCCGAAGAATCTCCTGATAAACTTTCTTTAATTGGCGTTTTCTTTGTTAGTATCGGCGTGATAATTTCAGTAAAAACAAATCAAAGCGCCAAAACTGACTAATCTCAAAATTAGTACTTAATTTATTGAATTGTCCACTGCCTACTCGTATTCTATAATTAATATTTTTTTACAACTGGAGTAGTTATGGTGGCAAACGGAAGCGGTGCTTGGCGAGAAATTTTTGATGATGGCGATATAGAACAAACCCACTTACTAGAGGTAGCTTGGGAAGCATGCAACCAAGTTGGTGGGATATACACCGTTATACGCTCAAAGGCAGAAACAATGCTACGTAAATGGGGAGACAACTACTGCTTAATTGGTCCATACATACACGAAAAAGTAGACGCCATATTTGAACCTAGCAATGATTTATCCAGTCCAATTGGACAAGCTGTACAATCTATGCAAGAAAAAGGTCTAAATGTGTATTATGGCACTTGGTTAATTACAGGTCGACCACAAGTTGTTTTATTAGATCCAAATTCTGTGCGTAACTCGCTGGCAGAAATTAAATACCTACTATGGGAGCATCATAATATCAATATTAAAAGTACCGACCCATTAATTGATGATGTAATTGCATGGGGAGAAATGGTTAAACTTTTTTTTACAGAACTATCCAATGTTAAAAACCGCAATAAAAATATAATTGGCCATTTTCATGAATGGATGGCAGCTACTTCCCTTCCAGAAATGCGCCGTTTAAATTTACCTATCTCAACAATTTTTACTACACACGCCACAATACTAGGGCGTTACCTAGCAATGAATGACCCTAACTTTTACGATCATCTACACTCATATAACTGGGAAACAGAAGCTAAACATTTTAATATAGAAACCCAAGCTGGTTTCGAACGTTGTGCCGCCCATGGCTGTCATGTATTTACAACAGTAAGTGATGTTACTGCCCGTGAATGCGTATCATTATTAGGCCGCCAACCAGATGCAATTTTGCCAAATGGTATCAATATCGATCGCTTTGCAGCCTTGCATGAATTTCAAAATTTACATAAAGAATACAAAGATAGAGTACACAATTTTGTTACTGGTCATTTTTTTCAAAATTACACTTTTGATCTCAACAAAACATTATACTTTTTTACCTCGGGCAGATTTGAATACTACAACAAAGGCTTTGATGTAACCATAGAGGCACTAGCACGCTTAAACTATTTACTAAAAGAACACGAAATTGACAAAACTGTAGTAATGTTCTTTATTACCAAGCAACCCTACACAAGTATTAATGCCGATGTACTACAAAGTCGCGCAGTTATGCACGAAATCGAAACAACCTGCCAAGCCATACAACGACAAATTGGTGAACGCCTATTTTGTGCATCGGCATCTAGCCCAGATGGTAAAATGCCAAATCTAAATGAATTAGTCGATGATTATTGGAGATTACGCTTACGCAGAACAATCCAAACTTGGAAAACCCCTCTTATGCCACCAGTTGTAACCCATGATTTAGTAGAAGATGGCAAAGATCAAATATTAAATTATGTTCGCAAAGCCAACTTACTAAATTACAAAGAAGATAAAGTTAAAATTGTGTATCATCCAGATTTTATTTCGCCAACTAGTCCATTATTTGGTATGGAATATGGTGATTTTGTCAGAGGCTGTCATCTAGGGGTATTTCCTAGTTATTACGAACCTTGGGGTTATACACCGCTAGAATGTATGGCTAGCGGTGTACCTTCTGTAACTAGTGATTTATCAGGATTTGGAGACTATGCCTTAAAAAATATGTCTGATACAGAAAAATACGGAGTCGCTGTTATCCGTCGCAACCAACGTAGTTTTAATGACGCAGCAGAACAGCTTGCACAACATATGTTAAAATTTGCAAAACAAACTAATCGAGCACGCATCTCTAAACGCAATCGCGTTGAAAATGCTTCTGTAAAATTTGACTGGAAAACACTTTCTATACACTATGATAAAGCTCATAAAATGGCATTAGACAGAGCTTTTAATTAGCAAAAAGAAAGGGACGTAAAAAAATGCTTTTTTACGTCCCTTAAGGGAGGGGTCATGTGTATTTATAACATAGCTATTATCGTGCCAAACTAAAACGTTAAAAAAAGACGCTTTTTATTAAGGTTTTTATACTACTGATGTAATTTTTATGTAAACAAAAATTACATCAGTTATCAAAATGTAATTTTTGTTTACGCTGTCGACAAAAAGCTCTAAAAACTTTAGCACTTTTTCTTTACAGAGCTAAAAACTTCACTATATTACTATATAGAAGAGTTAGGAGTAATAATATGGATATAAATCAAACTATATCAACAAACAAAGCTATATCATCTGTATTTGTACGTAAGCAAAATCACAAATCTGATGATGGTGTTTCTACAAACACAAAGCGCTCAGCTTCTTCTAAACACAAAATAAGTAACGAAATTAGCGCCAACGACATTGATACCTTAGACTTAAATAATAGTAGCAAAAAAATTGCCTTAGAAAACCTTTATTCACAGCAAAGTTTAAGTGGTATTAATGATGCACAAGAGCTATTAAATTCGTTTAGCAGTAATTTTAGTACACAAAATCAAATAGATAACGTAATTCAACTCAACGCCAATCGCGTAACTTCTTTGATACAATAAAATACAAAATATGGACAACAACAAAGCAGCCTTTGACAAGGCTATCAAAGACACAACTATTCACCGCAGACGAAAAAGCAACTTATATACCTTTGGTACAACCAGACTTAACTATATTTTTGTTGCAAATTCTGCCGTAAACAAAAACGATGTTATAATTAGATATGGTGAAATACATGCAGATAAACCACAAATAATTACCCCTGGTGCATTAATTTCTAAATTTGACGGTTTTGATGAAATATGCAATGAACTTGGCATAAACACTAAAGATATACCATTAATTTTAATGACGCGTAAAATTAGTTGTCCAAATATGAACTACACTAACAATCAAAGCAAATTAGAAGTTGTTGAAGGACCTTTAGAACGTGTTATAGAAGCTCAAAATAAAAGATTAGACGCCATAGAAGACACCCGCACAGCATTAATCAGTGGCCCTGAGTCAACATCGGCTATATCGCTAATGATATATGTATCACAAATGATACAAGCATCGGCAAAAGGCAATATAGACGAGCTAATAGAACACAAGAAGTTTTAAACAATCACCAGCCAAAGTCTGAAGACGCTATAAAGTCCCATTGACCATTTAACACAGAACAAAACAACGTCCCCCTGGCCTTAGCACCGATTAAATCAATCGTAGTATTTTGCTTAAGCAAACATTTACCAACTGGTTGTAAAATATACTTATCATCAACATTATAAATACCTCCTACATACTTAATAAAATGACTATCAACTACAATAGACGAACCCAAAGGGATTTGCTTTACAAAAGACCTTAAACTAAGCCCTGTCTTTTGCACATCAACTACTGGATTAACCAGAATATAGTTCAACACAATATATCGCAAAACCAACACTACCAACAATATACCATATATAATATATGTTCGACGCATTAAATACCCTGACTGCTATACATTGCCAAACAATTTGCTTTAACCCAACCTAGTTTTGTACCCAATGAAATCTGCACCCAATCACCTTTACGCCTACCTATATGCACCTCTGCACCATCGTGCAATGCAAATAAATCAGTATAATTGTCTCCAGAGCCAGATCTCACGTCAACCTGCGATACTATTACAACGCCCCTATCTTGTTTAATAGATTTAAACTCTTTAAACAACCAAGAGCAACTAGTACTCATCCACAATACAATTGTGGCAAACACAAAAGATTTTGGCAAACGCGATATAGACAATACCACCAACATAACCAACCAAAAAAACAATGCTACAACCCTGGATTCTTGACGACTCAATAAATAATGCGGTTTTAGCAGTGTTTTAATAATATTATCTTCTTTTTCAATTAAATCTTTACGTTGCGCTCTAATGTAATTTAAATTATACACAGCATCTTGATCCCTTGGGTGCTCAGTTAAATACCGATTATACATCGCTATAGACAAACCAAGCTTGCCCGATTTTGCATAAATAGAACCCATATCATAAAGTAAATTACTATCATCTGTTTGCAAACGTAACTCTTTAGCCAACTCTAAAGCCTTGCCATATTGTCCTGTAGCGTAAAGCTGATCTAAACGCTGAGACTTTAACGACACATCACTTGCAAACAACTGTTGCAAACACACAACATTAACGCCCATCACAAATAATAAAATAAAATATTTTTTCATACTTTTAACTCCTTAATGATAGCATTCATTAAAGATTGATAATCTGATAATAACTGCTTACGTTTTTCGATATTTAATTGCCCACCTGCAAAACGGTACGAGTCCAATTCCGCGTTAAGCTTAACAATATCTTCAATACTTTTACACGCTACACCTTCTTGCTTTAAAATATTTCGCAAGGATTCACCACTACAACTTGCCACAGGTAAATTAAGCTTATCAGCTAAAAAATTTGGCAAAATTGCCGCTAAATTATTACAAAAAACAGTTGTAGAACTACCCATATCACGCTTTGCCAGATCTAATCTTTGACGCATTAGCTTTAAACTATTACGCCTTCGACTATATCCTGCTTGATTATTTTTATTGGCGATATATTTTTTAATACGCAATAAAACAAAAATTATAAAACTAACAACATAAATAGCCAATATCCATAAGCGATTGGGACGATGATAGTTTGTAACATCTTTTAGGGGTAACAAATCTGTATTTAACAATTTGATTTTGTTTCCAGCTCTAACCGCTGCCGCTGTTATAGCAGTTTGCTTACCCGGCTTAACCAACAAATCAAATGGCCCAGCTTTTAACTGACGATATTTATTTGCAGAAGTATCAAAATAATTAAATACCAAAGGACCGACACTAATTTTACCTGGTTTTTCTGGCACTAGCAATTGAGACGCCTCTAAAGAACCTGATAATAATCTGCCCTTATCGACTTGTTTTTTTATCTCAGGTTCATAGGTTTTTATACCGCTTGGCAAATGCAATTTTGGCGATACCAATAAATTAATATCACCCTTTCCACTGATTTTATATTTTAAAGTTACGCCCTCGCCAACAACAACCTCTTTTTGACTTATATTTGCTTGCAAATGATAAGTTCCAACCACCCCAGAAAAATCCTTTGGCTTTCCCTTATCTGGCAAAGCTTTAATATCAACAGTCAACGCCTTAGCTGATATATTTTTACGTATCAAGTTACCAAAAGTTGCCCCAAAAATCCCATCAAAAGGGCTGTGTGAAACTCGTTGTGACATAGACAATGTCAGATATACTTCTGGTATAACTAAATGCCCAAGCTCTTTAGGCGTAACTATTTGATACCAAGATGCAACTTCAAATTGTCTTCCGTCAATTACCTCTCTCTTTTGCTCCGCCTGCTGTGGCTCAGATATAGTAAAATTACCCCCATCGCGGTTCATATTAGAAACACCTCTTATATGTTGGTGTCTAAACAATAATTCTGTAACCAAAATAACTGGCTCACCAATATAATATTGCTTACGCGTTGTCCTTTGACGCAAAATAATATTAGCATCAACCACAGTTGGCGTTTTTTTAAACACACGCAATTGCACTTTATTGGTCTTGATATTTTTACCATTTACATTAATTGTATAAGGCCCTATATAATACTGCCCTACTTTGCGAGCTATAATCTCGTATGTATAAGTAATAGAGCGTTCGACAACCCCATTAATAGATTGATAACTACTACTTCTACCTGTAGAAGTTATTTTTAATCCTGCCATATCAAAGATATCTGGTGCATCGGATTCATTAACACCACGCAAAGTTAAAGTCAAACTTGTGATATCATTAACGCCTATTTTATTTTCATCCAAGCTCAACGTAGCCGTTGGCAATGCAAATGCCACGCAACTAACCAACATAAAAAAAGATAACCAAAATGATTTTACCATTACCAATCCTTCTCAATAACTTTGTTTTGATTTGTACTTGGAAACTGCATATACAAAGTACGCCTTGTATCCTTTTCCCTTTGTTGTGCCTCTTGCATTAATTTTTTTAAGTCTTTCTTACTTAACTTATTAGCGTCTGTTTGCTTATCGTTAGATTTAGCCTCAGACGATTTTTTTTGTTTTTTATTATTTTGCTGATTTTTATCCGATTTATTTTTTTTGCTATCGCCATCTTTTTTATCTTTTTTATTCTGTTTGTTTTTTTTATTACTTTTTTTATTACCTGTATTATCTTTATCTTTTTTATTATTTTTACCATCCTTGTTTTTTTTGTCTTTTTGATTTTTTTTGTCTTTCTTATCTTGTTGTTTTTTATCGTCTTTTTGTTTTTGCTGTTTTTTTTGTTTTTCTAATTCTTTCTTTGCATATTCCAAATTAAATTTTGCATTTTTATCTTTAGGATTAACTTTTAATACCGCCTCATAATTAGCGATTGCATCTTTATATTTTTTTTGTTTTAAAACCGCATTGCCAAGATTATAACGTGAACGCAAACCCAATTCTTTATCTTTTAAAACTGCCGAAAACGATTTAGCAGCATTTTTAAAATCTCCCGCTTTATATTGAGCAACTCCTAAATTATATTGTAATTTTATGTTTTCTGGCAATTGAACTTGTGCATTAATAAATGCATTTACCGCTTCTTTAGGATTTGACTTTAATAATTTTTGTCCTCGTTCAATATCGTCAAAAGCATCTGCTTTTACACTATTTGCACTCAAAATAAACAACAATAAAAATAAAAGATTATATTTTAAACCTATGATTATATATACAAACAACAAAACAATAGCAATAGCCAAAGGATATTGAAAACGCTGAAAATGACGCTTAACACGCTGTTGTTGCATATCCTTAGGTTGCATAGGCTCTATATACCTACGATACAATTCCTCAAGTCCCAACGCTCCAGCACTGGCTTGCAAATATGCACCGCCTGTTTGGGTGGCAATTAACTGCAAAGTAGTCTCATCTAACTTTGAAAATGCTATATTGCCATTAGCATCTTTTAAAAAAGTTTTATGCCCATCTTTTAATATTTCAATCCTTGAACCTTCTTTTGTACCAATGCCAACTGTAAAAATATGTACCCCTGCTTGTTTAGCTCTATCGATAACCCCCTGAATATCCCCATCATGGGATTCGCCATCAGTAATAACAACTATTGCTCTGTGCTTACCTACAACAGATTTAAAACTATCAATCGCCATATTAATGGCAGCGGCAACATTAGTACCTCCATCGGGTATCATCTTTTGGTTAATATCATCTATAAATAAACGTGCCGCTGAATAATCAAAAGTTAACGGAAACAATACATGAGCAGAGCCCGCAAAAGGTATTAAAGAAATCCTATCACCTTTTAATAATTTTAATAAATCTATAATTTCTCGTTTTGCCCGTGCCAACCTATTAGGCAAAACATCAGTTGCCAACATCGATTTAGACGTATCTAAAACCACAACTATATCAATACCTTTACGATGTATGCTTTCCCAACGATAACCCCATTGGGGTTTAGCTAATGCAATTATCAAAAATCCATAAATCAATGATAACACAAAAGCTTTACGCAACCATTTATCTTGCTTAAACATACGATCAAAAGCCTCATTAGAGGCAAAATTAATCTGTTGTTTATACTTACTTTTACTGCAAACCCATAAGCCAAAAATAATAACTGGTATTAAAAATAAAAAATATAATACTTCTGGAGACTGCCAAATCATTATATAGCCCTCAACCACGTTGCCGAAAGTAACTGTGCCATCAGTAAACATACCAAGGCACAAACCAAAGGATATGTAAATAATTCACGCCATTTAAAATAAATTGTGGCATCAATTTTTGTTTTTTCAAGTTTATCTATCTCTGAATAAATCTTATCCAAAGCATCTTTATCATCAGCTTTAAAAAATTTACCCCCTGTTATTTTAGCAATTTTAACCATTTCACTAAAATCTGGATTGCTATTAAAATAATCAATGGTTTGCCTGCCAAAAAACTCTCTTTTATACGGTACTCTACCGCGTCTACCAACCGCTATAGTATAAACTTTAACGCCCAATTGCTTAGCTGCTTTTGCAGCCGTTATCGGCTCGACTTGCATATTGTTATTTTCGCCATCTGTTAGTAATAATACTATTTTTGATTTTGCTTTAGACTTATCTAAACGCGCCAAAGCACTCATAAGCCCTAAACCAATAGCTGTACCATCCTTTGGAGTCATACCAACCTTAACTTGTCTAACAAAAGTTATCAACATATCACCATCAAAAATCATCGGACTTTGGGTATAAGCCTCACCTGCAAAAACTACTAACCCCATCCTATCAGTTGGTCTTTTTTTTATAAAATTTTCTACGACCTCTTTCACAATATCCAAGCGATTTTTTTGATGATTAGCATCCATATCCAATCCATACATAGAGGTAGAAACATCTATACATAAAGCAATATCAATCCCATTAGTTGTAACCTCGTGTTTTTGATTGCCCCACTGTGGGCGGGCTAAAGCCAAAACTAATAAAATAAATGATAAAACATATAAATAAAAAGGGGCATTTATAAATCTTTGTTTTAATGTTTTAGGTAAACCATCTATTAACAACGCCGAAGAATACTTAATTACTTTTGGTTTATTTTTATAGACAATCAACCATACAATTAACAAAGCTAGCAAAGCTAACAAAAACCATGGGGATTCAAATCTAAACATATTCCTCCAAGAAAAATTGTTTTAATCCTTTAGCTGAATTTTCTGCATGACTGGGGCTAACTTGATGCTTGGCAAACTTAACCATATCGGCCTCGCGTAAAAATGTCTCTAACATCTGACGATTGGCATCATTTAATAAACTAGAACGACTGGCATTAATTAGAAATTCTTCGGTTGTTTGCTCTGTGGCATTTAAATCAAAACGTCTTTCTATAAAACGCCTTACTATATTGGATAACTCAATATAATATTGTTTGGCATCACTAAATTTTAATTGCTCCAAGGCTTGCAACGCCTCTTGTTCTGCAGGAATAGGCGGAGGTTGCTGCTCCACAACAGGCTTTTTATGACGGCGTTTATAAATAAACCATAACACAAATAATAACAATAAAACAATTACACCTATTGATACATACACCCACGGAAACGGTCTAACAATTTCTACTGCTGGTGCAATATCTTTGATTACATCTTGCATTTTGCTTCTCTGCGTCTAAAAAACTTAATTAATGGTTCTAACATATCTTCTTCGGTTTTAATATCTACATAATCAATTTTACAACGATGAAACAACATCTGTAGTTGTTGCTCTCTTAGTGTTGCACGTTTGGCAAATTCTTGACGAACATACTTAGAAGAACTATCTATTAAATAAGTTTCGCCACTTTCTGCACTTTGCAATCGTATTAAACCAACATTTGGCAACTTGCGTTCACGGATATCATTTAAACGTATTGCAGTTAATTCATGACGTTTGGCAGTGCTTTTTAAAGCTTTTTCAAAATCACTTTGCTCTTGCAAAAAATCACTCACCACAAATGTTAAAGCATGACGACGTATAACTTTATTAAGATGCTCCAAAGCCAAAGCTATGTCTGTGCCATTATTTTTAGGCTCAAATGTTAAAATATCACGTATTAAACGCAAAACATGCTTACGGCCTTTATCTGGTGGCAAATAATGCTCTATTTGATTAGTAAAAATTATCATACCAACCTTATCATTATTGCGAATAGCCGAAAACGCCAACAACGCACACATTTCAGCAGCAACTGTATTTTTAGTTTTTGCTACTGAACCAAAGCTGCCCGAACCCGACAAATCCACTAAAAACATTACAGTTTGTTCACGTTCTTCTTCAAAACGCTTAATGTAGGCTTCGCCTGTTCTGGCTGTTACATTCCAATCAATAGAACGCACATCATCGCCAGCTATATACTGGCGAACTTCGGCAAACTCCATACCTTGCCCTTTGAATACTGACTTGTATTCTCCAGCTAAGCCCTGTTTAAGCAGGCGTGTTGTACGCAACTGAATAGCTCGTACCTGTTTTAAAACTTCTGAATCAAGCACAACTAATCCTATTTAAGGTACTGGAACAGTATCAAAAATAGTCTGTACAATTTGATCACTTGTAATATCTTCTGCCTCTGCCTCATAAGATAGCAAAATACGATGACGCAATACATCCTTACCAATATCTTTAACGTCTTGTGGTGTTACATAGCCACGTTTTTGCATAAAAGCATAGGCTTTAGCCGCCAATGTTAACGCAATAGTAGCACGGGGTGATGCTCCATATTCTATATACGAATCTACATCTAAATTGTAGTCCTTAGGAGTACGTGATGCCATAACCAAATCAACTATATAATTGTTGATTTGATCATCAATATAAACCTCATCAACTACAGACCTCACCTTTAATATTGCCTCTGGAGTAATTACAGCATTTATTTTTTGATTTGCACTTGTTTTTGCCATACGTTTTTGAATAGCTAATTCTTCTTCACGACTTGGATAACCAACAATTACTTTAAACATAAACCTATCTACCTGAGCCTCTGGCAACGGGTAGGTGCCTTCTTGTTCAACAGGATTTTGCGTTGCCAATACCATAAGCGGATTGGGCAAATCATAAGTATCATTGCCGATAGTTACCTGACGCTCTTGCATTGCCTCCAACAACGCCGATTGCACTTTAGCAGGTGCACGGTTAATTTCGTCTGCCAAAACCAAATTGGCAAATACTGGGCCTTTTTTAACGCTAAAAGATGCTTCTTTAGGATTATAAATCAATGTACCAACCACATCTGAAGGTAATAAATCAGGCGTAAATTGTATGCGATTAAAACTGGCGCTAATTGAATTTGCCAAAGCAGATATTGTGCTAGTTTTAGCTAAACCTGGTAAACCCTCCACTAAAACATGTCCATTGGCTAACAAGGCAACAATAAGTCTATCAATTAATTGTTTTTGACCAACAATAACTTTAGAGATTTCCATACGCAAAGCCGATACAAATGCAGCCTCAGCTTCTACTTTTGCAGTAATTTCATTAATATCCATATTATCCTCACTTAAAATTTATAAGTTATTTCCCATTGGGCATTTTCATTTGGTTCTAAAGTATCAACCAAATATGGTTCGGGACTAAATGCCTTATCGCAAAACCATACTGGGATACTATCCACTGGAAAACCACAATCAATTTCTACATTACCAATTAATTTATGTTTAAGCGTCATCAAAAAATCTTCGTCGTCATCATTAACTTTGCCAACATTAAATACAACGCTATCGTATTTATCTGCGCTATAATCCTTGGGAAGGTTAATCTTTAACTCTCCATTTTTGTCTAAAGAATAAAAATTATTCAATTCATACTTTGCAGGTATATGTCCAACCACGCCGTCATTTGTCAAAGGTAAAAATGGATGAGCAAACCACGACAATGGCATTGGAGCACTACTGCAATTTTCTAATACATTTACCAAAATTAGCTCACGGTTTTCAAGTATAATTTCTCTAGTTAATGCGTAAGAATAATCTTTATAATCGTGTATGGCATAAAAGCCCAAAGCATTGTCTGCTTTTTGAATTTTCCAATCTAATGGTTCTACAACATTGGTGTTTTCTTTGGCAAAACTATGTTTAATAGGGTTTTCATAACGCACCAATCCAACCCCTATCGCCATAATCAAATCACCTATTTCGGCAGAATCCAAACCGGGATACGCATTAAAAGCATCGGGTAAACCCTGAGAACAAAACGTATTATATGTATCAGGAAAAGTAGGCCCAGATAATAACGCCCCTTTATTTTTATCGTATACCTGAAATATCTGCCCCCCGCTACAATATCTGCTACCTAATTTGTCTATATCTTTTTGAGGATCTAAAACTTCTACTTTAAGATGATTGTTTTCAATTATTAACATTTATTTCTCCTAGGCTATAGCCTGTATACGACATAACTCGGTATAATTTTCGCATCTTTGTAACAACTCATTATGAGTACCCCTATCTATAATTTTACCGCTATCCATTACCACAATCATATCGGCATTTTTTATTGTAGATAACCTATGTGCAACTACTAATACCGTTCTTGATTGCATAAGATTTTCTAACGCGTGTTGAACTAAACGCTCTGAACGAGTATCCAATGCACTTGTTGCTTCGTCCAAAATTAATATAGGAGCATTTCTTACAATGGCGCGCGCAATAGCAATACGTTGGCGTTGACCACCAGAGAGTCTTAAACCCTGCTCACCAATTGGTGTATCATATTTCAACTCCATCTCTTCAATAAATTCGTGAGCTTCAGCAGCCTTAGCGGCATTTTCAATTTCGTTTATGGTTACTTTGCGCCCTGCGCCAAAAGCAATATTATTTGCAATAGTATCATCAAACAAAAAAGTATGCTGGGTTACTACTGCAATTTGCGAACGCAACCATTTTAAATTTAATTGTGATAATTCTAAATCATCTAACAATAAACTGCCCGATGTTGGCTCATAAAAACGTGGTAACAAATCTGCCAAGGTTGTTTTTCCAGCACCACTAGAGCCAACCAAAGCAACAATCTTGCCCTTGTGAATTTCTAAATCAATATTGTTTAAAGCTGCTGTTTGACTTTCGGGATATTGAAAACCAAGATTTTTAAATTGTATTTTATTCTGAAAATCTGTTTTTGGCACAATACCATCTGTATATGGTTCATCTTTACGATCCACAATGCTAAAAACCCTTTCGGCTGCTGCAATAGATGTTTGTACCTTAGCAAACATTGCCCCCAATAATTTAGTTGGATTTTGTAACATACCACCAATAGCTAGAAAAGTTAAATAATTAGCTGCTGAAAACTTATGATTTATCACATCGATACCCAAATAATAAGTTGCCAAAGCCAACGGAACAGTAACAATTATTTGTGTCAATGGGCGTGCCATTTCTGAATACTTAACACTTTTCATAGTGGCTTTGTATTGTTCTTCCGTTATATTTTTATAACGGTTAGATAATGATTGTTCTAACTGAAAACCCTTTACAACCCTATGTCCAACACAAGTTTCTTCAGCTACAACGGTTTGATC
>JAMOSO010000035.1 GCA_027063065.1 Planctomycetota bacterium
AAGCTGAATATTATCCATTAGAAGGTCTGTCGCAAATAGTAGAGATACTTGATATGGTTAAAGCTATTAATGGAAAAGAGGTAGATATTGAGGGTATATTAGTAACTATGTTTGATGCTTCTGAGGAATTAGCCCACGAAGTGTTAACAGAGGTTGAAGAAAGTTTTGGTGAAAAAGTTTTTAATGCTGTTGTGCCAAGAGACGGCGCTTTGGCCGAGGCGCCAAGTTTTGGTTTGCCGATATTTGAATATGCCCCATCTAGTTTAGGGTCAATTAGCTATATGTTATTAACTAAAGAAATTATCTCTAGGAGTCTTATATAATGGAAAAAAACAAGTTAGGAAAAAGTTTAAAATATTTGTTAAAGAAAGATAATCAGGCAGTCAGTCCTGTAGTTAAAGAAAACGTTGATGCTGGTAATGTGTTAGTGGATTCAGATATGTCTAAGGCTGGTGTTTTAAAAGATATTTCTGTTGATTTGATGTTTCCTAATACTTATCAGCCTAGAAAGATTTTTAAAGATGATGAGTTAGAATCTTTATCAAGTTCTATAAAAGAACAGGGTGTTTTAGAGCCTATCTTAGTGCGTCCTATTGAAGATCGTTTTGAAATTATCGCTGGAGAACGTAGGTGGAGAGCGGCCAAGCGTGCTGGTTTAAGTAAGGTTCCTGTAATTGAAAAACCGTATGATGATCAAAAAATGCTTGAGGTTGCAATTATTGAAAATTTGCATAGGGAAGATTTAAACCCAATAGAAAAGGCTACGGCGTATCGCCAGTTAATAGATACTTTTAAGTTAACGCAGGATGAGGCAGGTGTTAAATTGGGGATTAACCGCTCTACATTGACTAATTTTTTACGGCTTTTAAATTTGCCAGAGCAGGTTAAGTCTTTTGTTTCACGTGAAACATTGTCTATGGGACATGCTAGATGTTTATTATCTTTGAGCAATAGTGATGAAATATGTGAGGTTGCACATAAGGTTATAGCTAAAGATATGTCGGTAAGAGATACTGAAAAGTTAGTGCATTATCTTTCTCATGGAGGCGAGCAAAGTAATACACGAGGAGTGTCAAACTCTGAGAAATCGGCTAATGTTATTGATATAGAGGATAAATTACAGCGTTCTTTAGGCACTAAAGTTAGCATTAAAGAAACTAAGTCCAAGGGAAAAGGCAAAGGGAAGGGTAAAATTATAATTGATTTTTATTCTAATGATGATTTTCAACGTTTGTTAAATAAATTACAAAATGACTAAAATATAAATGTGGTCAAATAAAAAAAGCCCATCTAAATAAGATGGGCTTTTTTATTGTGTAGTTAAAGAAAATTATTTTTTATCTTTGTCGTCCACTACTTCAAAATCTGCATCTACGATATCATCGTCAGCATTTTTATCGCAATTATCTGTTGAACATGAACCATCACTACATCCGCCACCAGCATTGGCTGCGTCTTGAGCTTTGGCTTGTTCTTCATACATTTTTTGTGCTATTGGCGCAAACACAGTATTTAATTCTTCAACAGCTTTGTCTAATTCTTCTTTGACTGTAGCAGTTTCTTTTGTTTTCTTTAGTTTATCAAGAGCCTCTTCAACTTTCTTTTTGTCATCGGCACCGATTTGCTCTGCTTGATCTTTTAGAGCTTTTTCGGTTTGAAAGATTAATTGTTCTGCTGAATTTTGAGCAGTGATAAATTCAAACTTTTTAGCATCTTCTGCTTCATTGGCTGCTGCATCATTAACCATACGGTTAATTTCTTCTTCAGATAGACCAGAAGAAGATTCAATTTTAATCTTTTGTTCTTTACCTGTTCCTTTGTCTTTGGCGCTAACATGCAAAATACCATTGGCATCTAAATCAAATGTTACTTCAATTTGAGGTGTGCCACGAGGAGCTGGTGGTATATCTGTTAATTGAAAACGACCTAAAGTACGATTGTCAGCGGCCATTTTTCTTTCGCCTTGTAGAACGTGTATATCAACTGAAGGCTGATTATCTGCCGCAGTTGAAAACACTTCTGATTTTTTAGAAGGAATAGTGGTATTCTTTTCAATTAACGGTGTCATAACAGCACCCATAGTTTCAATACCTAATGTTAAAGGTGTTACGTCTAATAATAAAACGTCATTAACATCACCAGAAAGTACACCAGCTTGAATAGCTGCGCCAAGGGCTACAACTTCATCTGGGTTAACACCTTTATGAGGTGCTTTGCCAAAGATTTGTTCAACCATTTCTTGTACAGCAAGGATACGGCTAGAACCACCAACTAAAATAACTTCATTAATATCACTGCCAGAAAGTCCAGCATCTGTTAAAGCTGTTTCACATGGTATGCGTGTACGTGCAACTAAATCGCTAGTTAATTCGTTAAATTGTGCACGACTTAAAGTTGTTTGAAAATGTTTTGGACCAGATGCATCAGCTGTAATAAATGGTAGGTTGATACTTGCGGATGTAGTGCTTGAAAGTTCGCACTTGGCTTTTTCGGCAGCTTCCTTTAAGCGTTGTAAACTCATTGGATCATTGCGTAAATCAATGCTGTTTTCTTTTTTAAACGTGTCTGCCATCCAGTTTACAATAATTTCGTCAAAGTCATCACCGCCTAAATGAGTATCGCCATTTGTAGCTAAAACTTCAAATGATTTATCACCATCTACATCGCTTACTTCTAAAATTGAGATATCAAATGTACCACCACCCAAATCAAAAACAGCGATTTTTTCGTCTTTGCCAGCGCCTGTACCATAGGCTAGAGCGGCTGCAGTTGGTTCGTTGACAATACGTTTAACATCGAGTCCTGCAATGCGTCCGGCATCTTTGGTAGCTTGACGTTGAGAATCATTAAAGTATGCAGGTACAGTAATAACAGCTTCCGTTACATCTGTGCCTAAATAGTCTTCTGCTGCTTTTTTTAGGTTTTGTAAAACCATAGCTGATAACTCTGGAGGAGTCATTTCTTTGTCATCAATTTTAACTTTAACGGGTTCATTGCTTGAGCCTGTTAATGGATAAGATACAATTTTTTCTTCACTAGCTACTTCTGAGTGATTACGCCCCATAAAACGTTTAATAGAATAAATCGTTTTTTCAGGATTAGTTACGGCTTGACGTTTAGCTGTGTTACCAACTAATTTTCCGTCTGGTGTAAAAGCAATCATTGAAGGTGTTGTACGGTTTCCATCGTTGTTAGGTATAACAACGGCATCGTTGCCTTCCATAACTGCTACAACTGAATTTGTAGTACCTAAGTCAATTCCTATAATTTTTCCCATTTTTTTTCTCCTAAATGAGTAATAAATAAATTTTAATCACTTATAGCAAAGCTTGTGCCTAAAACAGACTATTTAACGTAAGATGTTTCTGTATAATGGTTTAGCTCTGTTTGTTTTTTAAAAAAATAATTGTTTATAGTCATTTTGACACATAAACTATAAAATTGACCCTGACAATTTTACCTTTGTTTTAACTTTTAAGTATTTATTTGTAATAATTTGTTTTATGCTGTAAAAACCTATTTGTTATTATATATAAAAGGTTAAAATAAAATTTTAAATTAATTAATTGGATAATATTATGAAGATGCAACGCAAAAAAGAGGTGTTATTTTTATGTACTGGTAATTCTTGTCGTTCACAAATGGCAGAGGGCTTGGCTAGGCATTTGAAAAGCGATCACATTATTGCATATTCTGCCGGTATTGAAACTCATGGTTTAAACCAGTCAGCTGTTTTAGTTATGCGTGAGATAGGTATTGATATCTTATCGCAAAAAAGTCAGCATTTGGATGAATTTGCCAATCATAAGTTTGATTACGTTATTACTGTATGTGATCGTGCAGCTCAAAGTTGCCCAATATTTAATCAAAATGTGCAAGTGATAGCTCGTCCTTTTGACGATCCACCTCTATTGGCTAAAGACGAAAAAGACCCAGAGAAGGCTTTAGATTGTTATCGTAGGGTTAGAGATGAAATTTTAGAATATATCCAAACTTTGCCAGAGTCTTTAGGATAAAAGTATTTAATGCTTAAAGTTGGGGATATCATAGGCGGTTATAAAATAGAAGCCAAGCTCGGCGAAGGTGGTATGGGGGTTGTCTTTTTGGCCGAGCAAGTATCTCTTCAACGCAAGGTTGCGTTAAAATTATTGCCACCTAAATTGGCTGATGATGAAGTTTATGTACAAAAATTTCAACGAGAGGCAAAATCGGCGGCAAAAATATCGCATCAAAATATAGTACAAGTGCACGATGTTGGCTCGGATAATGGTATCCATTATTTAGCCATGGAATATGTCGATGGTGAAAGCCTTAAAGATATGTTAGAAACTTTAGGAAAAATATCTTGGCAGGGTACAGTTGATATTTTAAAACAGAGTTTGGCAGGCATTGGTCGCGCTCATGAGGCTAATATTATACACAGAGATATAAAACCAGATAATATTATGATTACTAGTCAGGCAGAAATTAAAGTTGCCGATTTTGGTTTGGCAAGGGCGGCTACAGAAGAGTCTAGTTTAACTATGGAAGGGCTTGTGGTTGGCACTCCTTACTATATGAGCCCCGAACAAATCGAAAGCCAAATATTAACTGGGCAAACAGATATATATAGTTTAGGTATAACGATATGGCATTGTTTGATGGGGTATCCACCTTTTAAGGGTGATACTCCTATGAAGACTGCCTTGTTGCATTTAAATAAAGATTTGCCAAATTTGCGCAAAGAGTTGCCTGATGTGCCAGATAAGTATATTGCAATTATCGAAAAAATGTGTCAAAAAGAACCTAAACATCGTTATCATCAAGCTAAAGATGTTTTAGGTGCTATTGCCGATTTTGAAAAAGATTTATTTGGTAACAGTATAAAAAAAACTAGCCGTAAAGCGCATCGCTCAGTTTCACAAGAATCTGTCGCGTCAGACTTAGATGAAGATTTGTTTAAAGATTTGAATATTGGGGTAAAAAAACGACATATTGTGCTTATTTTAATAGCGGCAATAGCCAGTTTTGTATTGATTTTATGGTTTTTTGTGCCAGATCAGTCTAAAGATGATTTACAATTTAAAATAGATTTAATCTTAACAGATATTAAGCAAGAGTTTAAAAATCCCAAAATTGATGAAGTAAGTAAGGCCTTACGTAGAGGTTATATTTTGGATGCGGAGAAATCAGAGGCAGAGGGCTTTATTGATCAGGCGATTTATTTATTACAAAAAGCTAATGCAATAGATGAAACATCTTCTGTTAAGCAAAAAATACGTCAATTGCAAAAACGTAAGCGGGTGATTAATAAATGAAACAGTGGTTTAAATTAACAATTGCTATTATTAGTATTATAAATATAGCAGTTATGCTTTTTTTATGTATTTATAATTACGATTCTAATAATAAATATAACGAGCGTATAATTGATAATCAGTTAGATGTTTTATTAGAACTTGCTAAGACAAATTATAATAACAATAATCAAATTGTGGATTACCAAAATAGTGTAGCTTTAAAAACCATGGCTATATTGGCGCGGGCATCAACAGTTAGTTTATTAAATAGGGTTGATTATATTAAAAAAGATATTTTTGCATCGATAGCAAAACTTAAATCAGCAAGTATTTCAGAGCCTGGCCCAGACGGAATTGCTGAAAAAAAAATATGTACACAGCCTGATACGGGTGCGTTTGCTCAACAGGTTAGAGGTAAAATTTTGCAACAATTTAATCAAATCGCCATTGCCTCGTTTAGTGCGTTAAATGATGAAAACATAGAGGTGCAAATATATGATGGCTCTAAAATAATTTACCAAAGTAAATATAGGTTATTAAATGATGTAACGGCATTAAAGTATAGCCATGAGATATTACTTCCCGTTGGTGGTTCTACTGTGGCACTTGAGCTAAAAATGAGTACACCTAAAAAAACTGTGGAGTTTTTAAAATCAAGCGATTCTTATTTCAGTTCTTGGTTACATGATGGTGGTGTAGTTTATGGCGTTTATTGGATTGGTTTTGATAGAGGCTTAAAGTCGTTATGGTATAATCAACCAGCTGATGAGCTTTTGGAGCAGATTCAAATGTATCTTGTGCCGTGGCCAGACGAATATCAAAGTAGAAAAATAAAATTAAAAGATAAAACCATATTAACTTGGATTAAACCTATAAAATATAAAGGTAAAAAGGCAGTGGCAGTGGCTTTATATGCTAATCCAGCTAGTAAATCAGTTTATTTTATTGGTATTTTATTAATAAATATCGCAGTTTTGATAGGGTTAGCGGTTTTGTCTCCACCTAAACCATTAATAATTAATGGTGAATTGCGTAAACGCAGAAGCCAAAATCATAATACTAATTTATCAACACTACGTAGTGATCCTCCTCCGCCAAATCCAATGTTAGTGTCAAAAAAGCGTAGTCGCAATACGGAAATAGTTCGCAACGAACTTGATTCTATAGGTGTTCCAGATATTATGCATGGAGCTAAAAGTGAAGTTTTAAAGTCTCTTTTAAAAAAGATGCGTGAATAATGTATAAAAAACATTGGAATTTAAAATATAAACCTTTTATTAATACTCCAGATCCTCGCTATTTGTATTTTAGTTCTAATCATGAAGAAGCATTAATACGTTTGTTTTATGTGGCTAATGAGCAAAATGGGGCTTTATTGTTAACAGGTGGAGTGGGGTGTGGTAAAACATTAATTAGTAGGGTTTTTATTAATGAACTTAACCCTAAACGTTTTGATGTGGCATTAATTACGCATCCAAATTTATCTGCTGCAGAATTTATTAAAGAAATTTTATATCAATTAGGTATAGAAACAGACCTAACAGCTAAGGTTGATTTAATACACTTATTAAATGAAAAAATATTTGAGGCTTCTAGGCAGGGACGCCATACAATAATTATTATAGATGAAGCACAATTGATTTGTGATCCATTAACAATGGAGGAAATACGTTTATTGTTAAATTTTCAGCAAAATGATTGTTTTTATATAACTTTAATTTTAATGGGGCAACCAGAGTTGGCAAAACATGTAGCTCAAATACCTCAATTGGTGCAACGTTTAGGGATTAAGTTTCATATTGGTCCGTTAGATGAAGGTGCTACAAAAGAATATATTGAACATCGAATGGCATTGGCAGGTAATAAAGAAGCTGTGTTTTCTGTCGATGCTTGTAAATTGATTTATCAAGCTAGTGCTGGTATTCCACGTCAGATTAATACTATATGTGATATGGCATTATTAGTTGGTTTTGGGCAAAAGTTTTTATCTATTTCTGCCGATATTATTCAACAGGTGATTCATGATGTGAATCAATACAACAATATGACAACTTCTGAGAATAAAACTGATGATAAATTTTCGCAATATAAAAATAGAAGAGGAACATCCTGAAAATTATCCAGAAGATATTTTGGACGAAATAGCAGATGAGTCCAAAATCAGCGATGCTGATTTGGATTTATTATTAGAAGTTACTGAATCCGATGATGTTCAAGCGGATGTGAGTGATAATACTATTGATAATTTTGTTATATCTGCAGAATCCAAACCTGATTTGAGCAATCGCATAGAATTGTATCGCGATTTAGAAAGTAAGTTAATTGCTAGATTTAGCAAAGGTCAAGATGTGGTGTTAAAAAAACCAGATCACATTAATTTAAATGAATTGCCTTTTAAAGATGCTAAAACTAAATCTAAAGCTAAATTAGTTAGCTCTAAAATATCACAGGCAAAAAAGAAAAATCCACTAGAAGCATTTATTAATGATCATAGCTCTGTAACTAAAGCGCATAAAATCAAACATAAGTCTGTTAGCGGATTGAATTTAAGTTCTATTTTTGACCATGATGATACAAAAAGTATTGATAAACCATCACAGCTTACACCTATAGATAAAGACATTTTTAATGACTCTCTTGAATCGATGGCAAAACAATCTCAAAAGATGTTGGCAGGTACACGGGCAACAGATTTATTTCCTACTGAAGTTCTTAATGCTGATAACGTTAATAAATCAACATCTAGTGATTCTACTATCTTTATGGATTTAGATGATAGTTTGGCGGAGGCACAGTCTGGAAAGGGTTTATTGGTAAATAAAGGTCAGGATGATGAGCTTGTTGATGTAGATTTAGATTCATTATTTTCAGGAACAGTTGTTGAAGATGCTGTAGATTTAGATACGCAACACCAACAAATATTTGACGAAATTGCTGATTTTGAAGCGAAAGATATGGCTAAGCATCATAAAGAGGATGATCAACCTGATAAAACTAAAAATACAACTAAAGAAGTTATTCCAGTAGTAGATACGGTTGATATTGATAAAAATAAGCAAAATATGTGGCCGGATGTTAAAAGGCACACCAAATCTAAACTTGGCAAGCCGTTAGGTATTAAGTCTAAAAAATCTGCAAATGTATCAGCTGAATCCAATAATCAGGTTATTGATGAGCATATACAGGTAGACGATACTTCTTGGTATGATAAAACTCAATTGCACGAATGTAGTAAGACTCAGGATTTGGAAGAGGATTATTTGCAGGATATATTTGCACCAGAAAATGAGTTTGACAAAATCTTGTGCGAAGAAACTCCTGTCGTAGCTAATAATCAATCAAAAGAAATTCAATCAGAAAAGATTCAATCAAAAGAGTCAAAATCTGAAATGGCAGTTGATCCAGTCTTAAACTGTGCAGTAGATGAAAGCAGTTCTGTCGATACAGCAGAGTTATTGTCGCTAGATGATGAATTTGGTGATCATATCTTTGATGAGTTAGAGGATGTATCTAGCTTGATAAATGAAACAAAAGCACCAGATAATATAGGTAATATAAAACCAAAAATTCAAAAATCTTCAGCCTTAGCTGCATTAAATGATATGATGAGTGATTTAGATGAGCCTAAAGAGACTGCAAATGCAAAATTAAATACGCCTTCTAAATCTACATCAAATATTAAAGATATATTTACTAAATTTATGGTTATTTTACAAAAAATGCTTAAACTACCAATGGTTCGGTTGAAAATTTTTTACGATAGAATTGCTAATATTTTTCAACCTATTGGGGATTGGATTAGGTCTATTCCTGGGCTTGAGAATCTTAGTTTTTCCATGCGAGATTGGGCGGGATATCTGGGTTCGGTTGTTTTATTTATATTGGTCATGGACAATATTTTACGGCGTTGGTAATGTAAGGAATAGTTATGTCAAAAAAAAATCCAGTGTTGCATTTATTACAAGAATTTTCCATACCTTTAATTTTGGGTATTGTGATTGCAATTGTATGGGCTAATACAGATTATCATTCTTATCATTATTTTTTAGAACATTCATTAGGTTTTCAGTTGCTAGGGCATAAAATTAATTGGCATTTTATAGTTAATGATATATTTATGGTGTTTTTTTTTGGTATTGCAGCGGTCGAAATTACCACGTCTGTATTGCCGGGTGGAGCTTTAAATCCTATTTCTAAGGCTGTTAATCCTTTGTTTGGTACAATTGGTGGGGTTTTAGGACCTATCTTAGCTTTTTGGACATTGTGTCATACTATGCCAGTTGGACATTTGATAGGTATGGAAGATATTACTATGGATACCTTATTGCATGGATGGGGTATTCCTACTGCAACTGATATAGCTTTAGCTTGGTTGGTTGCTAGGATGATATTTGGCAGTAATCATCCTGCCGTAACATATTTATTGTTATTAGCTGTTGCCGATGATGCCATAGGCTTAGGCATTATTGCTATATTTTATCCTGATCCAGCTTTTCCAGTTGCACCCATTTGGTTACTTTCCACATTAGCTGGAATATTATTGGCATATATATTTCGTATTAAAAATATAAGAAATATGTGGCTATATATAATGGTGTGTGGTGGTTTAAGTTGGTTTGGACTGATTCAATCGCATTTGCATCCTGCTTTAGCATTAGTGGTTATTATACCTTTTTTACCAGCTGATATAAAAAAACCACATCATCATGAGCGTATGTTTGACGAAGATTTAGAAGACCATTCACCATTGGTAGAGTTTGAACATCGTTTTAAAATTATAGTTGATTTGGGCTTGTTTTGTTTTGGTTTAGCTAATGCAGGGGTTGTGCTATCTGGTATTAATTCTATCACTTGGATAATATTTTTATCATTATTGATTGGTAAAACAATTGGTATAACTTTTATGGGATATGTCGGGCATCTTATGGGGGCTAAATTACCTCAACATATGAATTTTATCAATCTTATGGTTGTTGGTATTATTGGTAGCTTGGGCTTGACAGTTGCTTTGTTTGTATCAGGTGAGGCGTATAGTAATTATGCCATATTTGAAAATGCCGCAAAAATGGGTGCGTTGTTTTCGGTTGGAGCTGGTTTTATAGCTTATGGCTTGGCAAAGATTTTTAAAATTGAAAAACATTATGAAATTTGTTGTCCCAAAAAAATAAAAAAACAAATGCATTGCCATACTCACGGTACTCGAGATTGTACTACTTGTATCAGAACTAAGGATAGTCTACAGGGTGGCAAGCCACCGGAAGATGGTGAAATGGAAAGTGTATTGACTAATGCAAATAGATAATTTAGTTGTTGGAGCTGGTATTTCGGGGATTAGTGCAGCTTGGGAATTGCAAAAAGCGGGTAAAGAATATTTGATTTGTGAGGCTAGTAAAAAAGTTGGAGGGTGTATTGCCACTAATCGCAATGGAGAGTTTTTGTGGGAAGAAGGCCCTTCTAGCTTTTTGCCTAAGGATGAGATTTTATCTTTAATATCTGATGCTAAATTAACTGATGATGTAATATGTGTAGAACGAAAATTACCGCGTTTTATTTTTTATAACAATAAGCTAAATGCTGTGCCAGCTAGTGTATTAGAATTTCTAACCAGTGATTTATTAAGTTTTAAAGGGAAGTTGCGTTTATTTATAGGTTTATTGGGTTTTATAAAACCTTTGCCTAAACACGAAGAATCAGTCAGAGAATTTTTTACACGTCATTTGGGTTATGAGGTTGCCGAGCGTTTAGTTGAGCCTTTTGTTTCTGGGGTTTATGCAGGTGATATCGATTGTTTAACCAGTCGAGCTGTTTTTGCAAAAGTTTTTAAAATCGCAGGCAAGGGCATATTGTTGCCGGGAATTATACCAGGTTTAATTAAGTCTAAATTTAGTCGGCATAATAAATCTAAAAAAATATTAAATCCAAATATGCCCAAAATTAAAAGGGGTAAGCTTTGTAATTTAACAAATGGTTTAGATTCTTTGCCCAAGGCATTAATTAAAGTTATGGGCAACAATGTTAGGTTAAATTGGCAAGCTATTGCTATTAAAAAGACTCAAGAAGGCTTTGTTACAACTTTTAAAACAGAAGATGGTTTAACTGAAGTTAGTTCTAAAAATTTAATTTTGGCATTACCTGCGTATATAACAGCTAATTTATTGCAAGGTATAGATTTTGAAGCTATCGATAATTTAAATCAAATTAAATATCCTCCTATGGCATCTGTGATAACTTGTTGGGATCAAATTTCCGCCAAAAACGCCCCGATAGGCTTTGGCTTTTTAACGCCACGCAGTGAGGGAATACGCAGTCTGGGCACAGTTTTTACATCGGCATTATTTGCTGGGCGTTGTCCTAGTGGGTATCGTTTATTTACATCTTTTATGGGTGGGGCTACCGATAGTCAAGTCGATAAATTATCGGCAAATGATGTGGCGCAACAAGTAATTGATGATATAGCAAAGTGCGTTGATATTCCTGCTCAAGAGGCACAGGTTGTTGCAAGTAAGCTGTGGTCATCGGCCATACCTCAATATAACAAAGGACATTTAGAGCATTTACATAAGATTAAACAAGCTCAAAAAAAGTTTACAGGTTTGTATTTAATAGGTAATTATTTTAGTGGAGTTTCGCTTGGGGATTGTATTTGTAATTCTCAAGAAAGTATAAAACCCATTTTGTAAGTATTTGTTGGCTGTAAATAATCTTTTGGTTGTTTTTGGCTTTATGGTATAATTACTAATCATTTAAATAATTTTAACGAGGTATTTTATGCTTAAAATTAAATATATATTGGCTTTATGTTTTTGTGTTATCACTACTAATCTGTGGGCATTAAATAATCTAACACTCACAGAAAAGAATATTGCCAAGATTATGCCAATCGGCGAAAAGCTAACCTATGCCATTCGTTGGACAGGTATCCCAGCAGGCAAAACAGTTATTGTCAACAAAGGTATTGTAGATGTTAAAGGACATAAGTGTTTTCATATTGTCAGTAGAACTAAATCTAATTCTTTTGTGTCAACGTTTTACAAGGTAAACGATACTATTGAAACTTGGATTGATGTTAAAACTATGGCATCACGCCGTTTTAAAAAGAAATTATGGGAAGGCTCTCATCATCGCGACATATATGTGGAATTTGATTATGATAAGATGATTGCCACTCAATACTCACGCACGCCAACTGGTGCTTATGGTAAGGATTTAGATATTAAATTAGACGCTTATATGCAAGATCCTTTAAGTGCATTATTTTATTTTAGAAAATGTAAAAATTTAAAAAAGAACGATAATATTATTATTGATGTAAATGCTGATGAAAAAAATTGGAAATTATTAGTAGAAGTCAAAAATAAGGATAGTGTTAAATTGTGGGGTATGCGTAAATTTTGGACCTATGAAGTAAGTCCAGTAGCCTCATTTGAAGGCTTATTTATCCGCAAAGGTGAAATGCGGATATGGGTTGATGAAAATTGGTGTATACCTTTAAGAATAAAAGTGGATGTTCCTATCGGTGCAATTGCAGTTACACTAGAAAAAGCAGAACATACCAATTTGTTTAGTAGGTAAAAATGTCAAACAATTATATTGTAATACCAGCTCGTTTAGCATCTAGTCGTTTACCTCGTAAGTTATTGGCAGACTTATGTGGTCAAACGGTTATCTCAAGGGTTATTGCTAGGTGCAAATTGTCAAAAAAAGCTGATGGTGTTTTGGTTGCAACTGATAGTGAAGAGATTTTAAAAGAGGTTGAAGCCTGTGGTGCTATTGGGGTTATGACATCCGATAAGCATCGTTGTGGTACGGATCGCATAGCCGAGGCATTGCAAAATAATACAGCCAAGCATATTGTTAATGTACAGGGCGATGAACCGTTTATAGACCCTAAGCTTATAGATAAAATTTTTAGTGCTTTAGAATCTGGTGACGATATGGTTTCGGCAGCTACAAGTATTGATGGTGATGCTTTATTAGATTCTTCTAACGTTAAGGTTGTTTTAAATGCTAAATCTTATGCTTTGTATTTTTCTCGTTCGGTAATTCCGTACAATCGTGATAGTTGCAACAATGTTGATTATTGGTGGCATTTGGGTATTTACGGCTATCAAAAAACAGTTTTAAATAAATTAACTACTTTAAAACCAGCCCCTTTAGAAATCGCGGAAAGTTTAGAGCAGTTGCGGGCATTACATTATGGAATTAATATAAAAATTATTACTACTTCCGAAAAAGCCATAGCTATTGATACTATGGCAGATTTAGAATTGGCCAGAAAACTAATTAATGACAATTTACGCTGATTGTAATGCCACGACTCCAGTGGCTAAAGAAGTTTTAAATGGGATGTTGCCGTTTTTTTCTGAGGTATTTGCCAATCCATCGGCTACCCATAAAGCGGCCAGCAAGCCTAAACAAGCCGTTGCTAAAGCGCGCAGACAAGTTGCTAATTTAATAGGAGCTAAGCCATCGGAAATAATTTTTACTAGCGGTGGTACAGAAAGCGACAATATGGCTCTCGGTGGTGCTGTGCCGTATATGGCCAATAATCCATCGGATACAATTTTGGTAAGTGCTGTTGAGCATCCAGCGATTTTAGAACAGATACCCAATTTAAAACAGCGTGGTTATCAAGTAAAAATCATTCCTGTTCAGCCAGATGGCTCTATAAACTTAAAATCTTACAGTCAAATGTTGCAAGAATATAACGTATTGTTAGTTTCTGTAATGTGGGCAAACAATGAAACAGGCGTTATATATCCTATTGAACAATTAGCTAAATTAGCTCACGATGCGGGAGCTTTATTGCATACCGATGCTGTGCAGGCTGTTGGTAAGGTTGTTGTTGAAGTGAGCAATGTAGATTTATTATCATTGTCATCACATAAAATATATGGGCCAAAAGGTATAGGGGCTTTATATGTTAAGCAGGGTTTACGTTTAAATCCAATTTCTTGGGGAGGTGGGCAAGAAGCTGGCATACGTTCGGGTACTTTAAATGTGGCAGGTATTGTTGGTTTAGGTATTGCCTCTCAGATGGCTGGTGATAATTTAGAGAAAAATAACAAATATATATTACAGTTACGCGCTTTAATAGAAACCCAACTGACATCGGCATTTCCAACAGCTTTGGTTAATGGTGCATCTCAAGAGCGTTTACCTAATACTATTAATATTGCTTTTAAAAACTTAGAAAGCGAGATGTTATTAATGTTTTTAGATAAAGCGGGTATATATGTATCTGCTGGTAGTGCGTGTTCATCTGCCGACCATAAAGCAAGCCATGTGCTTAGTGCAATGAAATTACCCAAGCAATGGCTTTATGGTGTTTTGAGAATTAGTCTAAGTTATTTTAATACGCAAGAAGATATTAATCATATAGTTGAGACAATTATTGCTAGTGTAAAAAAACTTAGCCGTTAGTTGTTTTAATAATTTCATTTTTTAACTCGGTTAATTTTTCTTGAATAGATGGTATTAAATTTTGAGTTGCTTCTTTTAAACCGTCTTTAGCGTTAAATTCAGCTTGCTTGGCAATGTCTGATAAGCGTAACGCTCCTATGTTGGCAGCTGCGCCTTTTATGCTATGGGCATGGCGAGAGGCGTCTTCTAGTTTATTGTCATCTAATGATTTTTGACATTCTTGCAATAACTTTGTGATACTGTCTATAGCTGCATTTAAAACCTCATGCTGGGATTCAATATCGCCAGGAAATACTTTATCAAGTTGGCTTGCATCATAAATACATAGCTCATTTTGTTTTGTATTGTTTATCGTATTTGTTGAAGTTGTATGTTTTTGTATAATTTGATTAACAGCTTTTTTTAATACTTCTAAAGTGAAAGGCTTATGTATAAGTTGTTCCACGCCTAATGCTTTAACTTGTTGTATTTTGTCATCGCTATTATCTAAAGCGCTTGTAACAATTACTTTTATATTTTTATATATAGGTTCATTACGGATATATTTTAGTAAGGCTACTCCATCCATATTTGGCATCATTAAGTCTGTTATTAAAATATTTGGTATAAAGTCCATTAAAATAGCAGTGGCTTGTGTGCCCTCTTCGGCTACTTTGATATCGGCATTGCCAATCACTTTATCAATAAGTTTCATCATAATTTTACGAATATGCTTATCATCTTCTACAATTAATACTTTGGTTGCCATTGTGCTATTATCATAATTGTTACTATATTTTTTTAAGATTTGTAATAGATTAGGTGCTTCTATTGGCTTGCTTATAAAATCATCCATACCAACTGCTAAACATTTTTCTTTATCACCTTGCATGGCATTTGCTGTTAAAGCAATAATTGGTATATGTTCATTGGCGGCTTCTTGTTGCCTAATAATTTTTGTAGTTTCATAACCGTCTAATATGGGCATCGCACAATCCATTAAAATAATATTATAGGATGTGTTGTTAAACATTTCGATAGCTTCTTGGCCATTAACTGCAATTTCGGGTACAATATTGTGTTGCTTTAACATACCTTTGGCAACAATTTGATTAATATCATTATCTTCTACAAGTAAAACCTTAAGCTCAGAAAGATTGATTTTTTGACGGTTTTGTAATAAATCTTTTTTTAGATTTATATTTGTTTTATTAATAGCTTCTAAATTAATGGTAAAATAAAAACAAGATCCTTCGCCTTTTACACTTTTAACTTTTAGTGAGCCATTCATTAATTCTACTAGCTGTTTGCTTATACTTAAACCTAAACCTGTTCCGCCAAATTGTCTAGTTATCGATCCGTCCGCTTGTGTAAAGGCGTTAAATATTTGTGTGCATTGTAGATTTGTCATACCTATTCCAGTATCGACAACGCTAAATGTTATATTAGATTTTTGCCCAATGGCTACGGTGTCTATAGTTATGTTAATTTCTACCGAGCCTTGATTGGTAAATTTAATGGCATTGCTAATTAAGTTTAATAATATTTGACGTAATCTAATTGGGTCAGCTTTAAATATTTTATGTGCATTTTTTGGATAATTGATTTTTAATTTAATGCCTTTTTCTTGGGCTTTTAAATTCATTAATTTATATAGGTCATTTAACAATTGGTGTATGTCAGTTTCTATTAATTCGATTGATATTTTACCGGCTTCTATTTTGGAAAAATCTAAAATATCATTAATAATTATTAATAGTTCTTTGGCAGATTTATTTATAGCATTTAAATCTTCACGTTGTTCGGCATTTAAATTGGTTTGCGCTAATAAAGCGCTCATGCCAACAATGCCATTCATAGGTGTGCGAATTTCATGGGACATATTTGCTAAAAATTCAGATTTTATTTTAGTTTCATTTTCTGCTTTTTTAGCTATCTTTTGTAATTGTTTTTCGTAGGCGCGCTGATTGGATAAATCTTTGCAGTGGGCATGTATTTGTTTTTTACCATTAATTTGTAATACAGTTAAACAAATTTCTACAGGAAAATCCTGCCCATCAAAATTTTTATGTACCCATTCAAATCTGTAAAAATCTTTTTGTTTAGCGGCTTCAATCATTTTATGTGCTTTGCTTCTAGAATCTTGCCCGTCATTTTGTATGGGTGGAGATATTTCTGCTGGATGGATATTTAGCAATTGAGATTTATTGTTGGCTTTCATCATATCGATAGCGGCTCGATTGCAGTCAATAATTGTTTCGCCTGATAATAAAAAAATTGCATTGCCTGAATTGTTAAACAGTAATTTAAAATTATGTTCGGTCTCTTGTAGTTCTTGTATTGCTATATTTTGTTTTTGCAATGATTTTTCTAAGTCGACAGTGCGTTGTTGTACTGCTTCTTCTAAAATAATATTTTGTGTTTTATAGTTATTTATTTTTTTTAGGATTAATAAAATAATTAAGCCTGCAATAATAGCTGCACAAGTTGAAATCATAATATGTTTAAAATTATGTATAATATGCATATCTGGCGCATATAAACTTATCAACTTTACGCCTTTTAAATTGATAGGATTTGATAAAATATTAAATTGTTTTTGTTTGATATTAACTTGTTTGGATTTCAAATTAAATGATAGTGTAGTTAGTTTTTCGTCGGCAAATTGTTTGCTTTTTTGTATTTTTTTTAATTTTTTGGCATTGATTGGGTATGCGCAGCGATATAGCCATTTGGGGCGATTGGTGGCAAAAATAATTCCATCTTCATTGATCATTATAAGCGGATTTGCGTGTTTGTTTAAAAGAGTGTCTAAAGCATCTAAATTTATTTTAACAACCGTAACGCCAATCACCTTATTGCGATTTAAAACAGGCGTAGCATAATAAATGCCACGCTTGCCTGTTGTGATACCTTTTGCAATATATATAGTGTGTGTGCCTTTTGTTATTGTATTTTTAAAATAAGGTCTAAAGGCATAATTTTTGCCTGTTAGGGTTTTTTGATTTTTTTTGCCGTATGGTGTACATGCTAATACAGTACCTGTTTTATCCATTACATAAATCAGAGCTGTTTTTGCAATTCTTTTGGTAAAGTTTAATTCAAATAAAATATTTTTGTTATCAGGTTTGGTTTTTTTTAATAGTATTTTAATAATTTCAGGATGTTCTGCTAGTCTCTGGCTAGGACTTTTGACTGCTAATAACAATTTTTTATTTATTGTGTTGATAAGTGTTGTGTTGGCTTCTTTGATATTATGGAAGACTTCTTTTTGGTAATTAATATTAAGCAGTGCTTGAACACCTAATCCTATTATAAGTATAGTACTTATAAAAATGGCTAAGATAAATTTATTTTTTAGCATTGTTTGCTCCATTTGTTATTAAATTGCAGGCCTGTGCTATTTGCACTGCTTGTTTGGTTTCTGCAACATCATGTACGCGCAAAATATTTGCTCCGTTTAGCATACCAATTAATGCGGTTGCTACTGAACCGCCCAAGCGATTATTTGTATCGCTATTGGTTATTGTACCTATAAAAGATTTGCGAGATGCGCCTAATAAAATAGGCAGGTTATGTACTTTAAATTTATGCAACTGTTTGATTATATGTATGTTTTGTTGGGTAGTTTTTGCAAAGCCAATACCTGGATCAATTATAATATTTTTGCGCTTAATGCCAGCTTCAATAGCTTTATCAATGCGTTGATAAAAATATTGATTAATCTCTTCTATTATGTCTTGATAGCAAGTTAGCTTTTCGCTTTGCATAGTTTGTGGAGTGCCTCGCATATGCATTAAAACATATTTAGATTTGGATTGTGCGGTTATTTTTAATAAATTAATATCATTTCCACCACTAATATCATTAACTATATTTGCGCCAGCTTTGATGGCTTCTTGAGCAACTTCGCCTTTGAGGGTGTCAATTGAAATGTCGATAGATGATTTGGAACGTAGGGCTTTGATTAATGGAACAACACGCTTAATTTCTTCGTTTATATTTACTTTTTGCGCTCCAGGTCGTGAAGATTCTCCCCCTATATCAATAATATCTGCCCCAGCTTTTACCATTGCTAAAGATTGTTTTAACCCATTTGCAATATTATTAAAGCGTCCGCCATCACTAAAAGAATCAGGTGTGGCATTTAAAATCCCCATAATTTGCATATTTTTGCTCTCGTGATAATAAAAATATAGCTTAATATCTAAGTGGGTTAAGTCAACCTTGCTAAAACCCACATTAGGTGTTTTTTATATTGGGTTAGTTTGTCAAATCAATATGTAAATTGACACATCAATTTCAAAAACTATAATCGTTAATTCATTTTGTAGTCTTAATTTTAAGGAAAGTCTATGTCTGCATCTATTTCTGCTTTGCAAATAGCTCGATCGCAATATCAACCAAAGTTACCAACAGTCTTAGCCGAAAACGGCCCTAAGGTGATAGTTTCTAATGGTGAAAGCACCACTTCAGTTGCTGATCAGGCTGAAATCGAAAAATTGTTTCCTAATACTTATGGTATGCCAATTGCCAATTTTGATGCTGGACAATCAGGTGATATGCCAGCAGTTAATGTTGGTGTGATTCTTTCTGGTGGTCAAGCTCCAGGCGGACATAATGTAATAGCTGGTATTTTTGATGGCATTAAAGCGATTAATTCAGAAAGCAAATTATATGGTTTTTTAGGTGGTCCTAGTGGTTTAGTGGATAATCAGTATATGGAAATCACCGCTGAGATTATGGATGCGTACCGCAATACAGGTGGCTTTGATATTATAGGTTCGGGACGTACCAAATTAGAAGAAACAGCTCAATATGATAAAGGTGCGCAAAACTGTAAGGCTTTGGGTATAACTGCCCTAGTTATTATTGGTGGTGATGACTCTAATACTAATGCTTGTGTTTTAGCAGAATATTACTTAGCAAACAATACTGGTATCAATGTAATTGGTTGTCCTAAAACTATTGATGGCGATTTAAAAACAGCTCAAATAGAGACCTCTTTTGGTTTTGATACAGCTTGTAAAGTCTATTCAGAATTAATCGGCAACATTCAGCGTGATGCAAACTCAGCAAAAAAATATTGGCATTTTATTAAATTAATGGGTCGTTCTGCATCGCATATTGCTTTGGAGTGTGGTTTACAAACACAGGCAAATGTAACTTTGGTTTCAGAAGAAGTAGAAGCCAAAAAGATGACTTTGCAACAAATTGTAGATGATTTAGCCAATGTGGTAGCTAAACGTGCGGCCAATGGAGATAATTTTGGTGTAGTTTTAATACCTGAAGGTTTAGTAGAGTTTATTCCTGCAATGGGGGCTTTAATTGGTGAATTAAACGATTTGTTAGCTGATGGAGCAGAGGCAACACGTGATTTTATTATTTCTAAGTTATCTGCCGATAGTGCAGAAGTATTTAAAAGTTTACCCGTTGATATTGCCGAGCAATTAAGTATGGATAGAGACCCACACGGCAATGTTCAAGTGAGTCGTATTGAAACAGAAAAACTTTTAAGCCAAATGGTTGCCACTAAATTGGCAGAAATGAAGCAAGCAGGCCAATATAATGGTTCTTTTAGTGCGCAAAATCACTTTTTTGGTTATGAAGGACGTTGCGCAGCACCGTCAAATTTTGATGCCGATTATTGTTATTCATTGGGCTATACAGCTAGTGCATTAATTGGTGCAGAAAAATCAGGCTATATGAGTTGTGTACAAAATTTAACGCAACCTGCTAATCAATGGAAACCATGTGGTGTGCCAATTACTATGATGATGAATATGGAACGTCGCCACGGTCATATGAAACCTGTTATTCAAAAAGCTTTAACAGAATTAGATGGCGGTCCTTTTAATAAGTTACTTGAAAACCGTGAAGATTGGGCTGTAAATACTAAATATTTATATCCAGGTCCTATTCAATATTGGGGACCAACTGAAGTTGCCGATTTGACAACTAAAACTATTCAATTGGAACAGGCTTAATATAAATATGGGCAGGTTTATACCTGCCCATATTATTGGTGGGGTATTGTATGAAATTGCGACTGGATAGAATTTTAACCTCACAAGGTCTTTGTTCTCGTAAAGAGGCAGGTATCGCAATTAAAAAAGGTAAGGTTTTATTTAATGGTCGGGTATTGAAATCTCCTAAGGATAAAATATCTACAGAGTCATTAATTATTACTTTTGATAATACATCATACACATACACGGAGCATATATATATTATGCTCAATAAACCCGCTGGCTATGAATGCTCGGATGCACCTGTGGTACATCCTTCTGTAAAAGATTTGCTTACGCCAATTCATCGCCATAGAAATATCATGAGCGCAGGGCGATTAGATGTTGATACTACGGGATTATTATTGTTTTCTGATGATGGGCAGTTTATTCATAATATAGCTTCTCCTAAAAAGCATTTGAGTAAAGTGTATCAGGCAATATTGGATAAGCCTTTAAATCATCAAGATGCTAATCGGTTATTAAAAGGTGTGCGTTTAGAAAATGATGCTAAATTAGCTATTGCATTAGATGTTCAAGGTATTGATACCAATACGGTATTAATTACTATAGATGAGGGTCGCTACCATCAGGTTAAGCGTATGTTTTTGGCTGTTGGTAATAGTGTTATTAAATTGCACAGACAGCAAATAGGTGATTTGGTTCTGCCTCAAGAGTTGCCTTTAGGGTCATGGATGGATTTAGATGTTAATTTGTTAGGGCTAAAATAGTATTTGATTGAGTTGTATATATTCTTAGTTATATTTGTTTGAATGATTGCTTATAAATTAAAAAGGTTGTGTGATGAGTAATGCTAATGGTGAGATTTTACGCCGAGAAGCACGCTTGCTTTGGGAGCAAGCTTTGCAATATCAATCAGAAGGCAACCTTTCAAAAGCTATAGAGCATTATCGTCTCTCGTTAGAATTAGTACCGACAGCCGAAGCGCATACCTATCTAGGTTGGGCGTTTAGTTTGGTGGGTAATTTTGATTTGGCTCGTAAACAATGTCTTATGGCAATTGATTTAGATCCAGACTTTGGTAACCCGTATAATGATATAGGCGTATATTTAATACATGATTTTAAATTTGATGCCGCAATAGATTGGTTTGAGCAAGCTATATCGGCTAAACGTTATGACTGGCCGCATTTTCCGATGTACAATTTAGGAACAATATGGGAGTTTAAAGGCTTGTGGCGAAGGGCTTTGCGTTATTATGAGCAAAGTCTTAAATTTGAACCTAAATATATTCATGCCATTAAAGCACAAAAACGTGTTTCAGGATTGATGCGTCCTAAACAGGGGTTGCGGGCTTTTACATTGGCAGAAGCCAATAATACCTTGCCATATGTTTCTCAAATTATGGGTGATATATATTTAGTTTGGTCCGAGTTAATTCCTCAGCATGCCCGTTATTTTGAGGCTTTAGAGTTAAAAGATATTACGGGCAAGGTTCCGGCAGACGGTTTAAAGGAACATGTGCAGATTTTAGAAAATTTAAATCTTAAATTGAGGGTATATATTAAAGAATTGCATAATTTAGGTATTCAAGTTGCGTCTCCATCTACTGGAACTGTAAACTATTTGGCTTATATCGATGGTCAACAAGCAATGTATTCTTGGCGTTTAGGTGATGGTAAGATTTGTTTTTGGCATTTACTTGATGCAGATAGTAACGATAGAAGACAATTAAAAACAAAATAGAATTGACCCTTTTTATTTAGGGCATATACTAGTATTTTAAAATTTTTGACTTTAGGGGCAAAAACATGACAGAAAATCTCCAAGAGTTAACCGCTACGTTAATGCGTGACGGTGTAGAAAAGGGAGAGGCAGAAGCAGCTTCAATTATTGAAAAAGCTAATGCCCAAGCAGCCGAAATTTTATCAGCTGCTCAAAAAGAAGCCGATGCTATTAAAGAGCAGGCTACAAAAGAGGCTCAGCAAACTACTGCGGCCACCAAAGCTGACTTGCAATTGCGTGCGCAACAGATGTTAGCTCAACTAAAACAAGATATCACTAATTTGGTGCAGACTAAAATATTGGATGGGGCTTTAGCTAGTCCTTTGTCCGATGCTGGTGTAATTGCAGATTTACTTAAAGCAATTACTAGCAATAAAGATTCTGTCTCATCTAAATTAGAAGCTATTTTGCCAGAATCATCCAAAGCTACTTTAGAATCTGCATTGCAAAGTTCTTTGCAAACAGAGCTAAGTGCTGGACTAACTTTAAGCTTTTCTGCTGATATTGAATCGGGCTTTCATATTCAACCGGCAGAAGGTGGTTATCGCATAAGCTTTACAGAGGCTGATTTGGATGCATATTTCAAAAATCAGTTACGTCCTAAGGTTCGGGAACTTTTGTTTAACTAGGTTATTGTGGCAAGTTATTATTATCTATTAACTGGTTTGCCAAATCTGGGCGCAGAAACTTTAGAGTTTTCTGTAGATGAACTTGCTTCATATCTCAGTGAAGAGCTTACCGAAAGCGATAATCAATTATTACAATTAATCACTACTGATATCAAACAAAGAGATGCTGATTTTTATGCTCGATGTCAAAGTCAAAAACAAGGCTTTATTAAAGATTGGTTTGAATTTCAGCAACAGTTTAGAAATACCTTAGCAACTTTATCTAAACGTATTTTGCAAGACGCCGGTATAAAAATTGATGATGTTTTGATTGGTGATAATGAATTTTCTCAAGCACTTAATAGCTCATCAGCCCGTGAGTTTGGTTTGGGTGGTATTTATCCTTGGGTTGAAGATGTTGTAGAGGCTTCTTCTTTAGAGGGTATTGAGCGTGAAAAACGCCTTGATGAAATTCAATTAGAAGTACTCGATGAGCTTACTCCCCATGGCACTTTTGCTATTGAAGAGGTGTTAGCTTATTTTGAAGCGTATAAATTAAATGCCCGTTGGCACTCCTGTACCCGAGAAATTGGTAGTGCTGCTCTTGTTCAACGGGTCAACGAAATTGAAGCAGCCATGGATTTAACATTCTAGGGGATGAGCGTGAATACAGAATTAAAAAAAACTACTGGCAAGGTTGTCGGTATTGTTTCAAATCTGGTCTCCGTTGAGGTTGACGGGCCAGTAGGTCAAAATGAAATAGCTTATATTAATCTCGATGGAACAAAATTAATGGCTGAGGTCATTAAAATTACTGGCGATATCGCTTCTGTACAGGTTTTTGAAAGTACACGAGGCCTACGCACAGGTTGTTTGGTTGAGTTTGAAGGACACATGTTAGAGGTGGAACTTGGCCCAGGTATGCTAAGTCGTAACTATGATGGACTACAAAATAATTTAGATGCTATGGAAGGCACGTTTTTAAAACGTGGCGATTACACTGAGCGTGTTGATAAGTCGGTTAAATGGGATTTTACTCCAATAGCTAAAGTTGGTGATAGCGTTTCATCTGCTTCTTGGCTTGGCGAGGTAAAAGAGGGCTGGATACCACATAAAATTATGGTTCCTTTTAAGCTTAAAGGTGAATATAAAATCACCTCCATTGCCGATGCAGGTTCATACACTGTTGATGAAGTAATAGCTACTTTAGAATCATCAAACGGTGAAAAAGTTGATGTTAGCATGATGATGCGTTGGCCAGTTAAAGTTGGTGTAACTGAATTTAAACATAAACCTAGACCTTTCCGTCAAATGGAAACAGGCGTGCGTGCTATCGATACTTTAAATCCAATTATGGAAGGCGGTACAGGTTTTATTCCAGGGCCTTTTGGTGCTGGTAAAACGGTATTGCAACATGCTATCTCTAAAAATGCGGATGCGGATTTGATTATTATTGTGGCTTGTGGCGAGCGTGCCAACGAAGTTGTAGAAATTTTCACAGACTTTCCAGAGTTAATCGACCCACGTACAGGACGTTCGTTAATGGAGCGTACAATTATTATTTGTAATACATCAAATATGCCAGTGGCGGCTCGTGAGGCATCTGTTTACACTGGTATGAGTGTGGCAGAATATTATCGCACAATGGGTCTTAAGGTGTTATTGCTTGCCGATTCAACATCTCGTTGGGCTCAGGCTTTACGCGAAATGTCAAACCGTATGGAAGAATTGCCAGGTCCTGACGCTTTCCCTATGGATTTAAGTGCGATTGTTGCTAATTTTTACTCTCGTGCAGGTTATGTTGAATTAAATAACGGCAAATCAGGTTCGATTACTTTCTTGGGTACAGTAAGTCCTGCTGGAGGAAATTTAAAAGAGCCAGTAACGGAGTCTACCAAAAAAGCGGCTAGATGTTTTTATGCATTACAGCAAGAGCGTGCCGATGCTAAGCGTTACCCATCTATTAATCCTATTGATAGTTATTCTAAATATTTGGAATATGATGAAGTTATCGAAAATTTAGACAAGACTGTAGAGCCAGGTTGGGTTAAAAAAGTTGATAGACTGCGTAATTATTTATTGCGTGGTCAAGAGGTTATGGATCAAATAAATATTTTAGGTGATGATGGTGTGCCTTTGGAATATCATATTCGTTTTAATAAATCTGAAGTTATCGATTTTATAGTCTTACAGCAAGATGCTTTTGATAAAATCGATGCATCGTGTCCTATGAATCGTCAACAATATATTGTTAATCAAGTGATGCATATCTGTGAATCTGATTTTGCATTTGATAAATACGAAGAAGTTGGCCCATATTTCAAAAAGATTATTAATCTTATGCGTCAAATGAATTACCAAGAATTTCAAAATGATAAATACAAAGAGTTAGAAAAAGAACTCAATGAATTTGTGGCGACTAGAACAGTTGCACAGGAGGCTGTATGACTCAGGCGTTTCAAAAAATTTACACCAAACTAGAGAACATCACCAAGGCTACTTGTACCATTAAGGCTGAAGGTGTTGCCAATGAAGAGATGGCATTAGTAGATGGCCGTCCTGCTCAGGTTGTAAAAATTAATCGTGATATGGTTACGTTGCAAATTTTTCCTGGTACACAGGGTATCGCAACTAACTCTGAAGTTGTCTTCACTGGTAAGCCACCGTCAATTAAAGTTGGCGATGAATTGCGAGGACGCTTTTTTGATTCTTACGGTAAGCCAATTGATGGTGGTGCAGAAGTTGATGGCGAAGAAGTGCCAATTGGTGGTCCTTCTGTTAATCCTGTAAGACGTAAACAGCCTTCTGAATTAATTGCCACTGGTATTGCCGGTATTGACTTAAACAATACTTTGGTGACAGGTCAAAAAATACCTTTCTTTGCCGATCCTGACCAACCATATAATGCGGTAATGGCTGATGTAGCTTTGCGTGCCGATGCCGATATTATCATTTTAGGTGGAATGGGTATGAGTAATGATGATTACTTATATTTTAAATCGGTATTTGAAAACGCAGGTGCTTTAGATCGTATTATTTGTTATATGAATACAACAGATAATCCTCCCGTAGAACGTTTGCTAGTACCAGATAGTTGTTTGACAGCAGCCGAGTATTTTGCTGAAAAGAGAAATATGAAGGTTTTGGTATTATTGACAGATATGACATTATATGCCGATGCTTTGTCTATTGTATCTAATCGTATGGATCAAATTCCATCTAAAGATTCAATGCCAGGTTCATTATATTCTGAGTTAGCTAAGCTTTATGAAAAAGCTGTACAGTTGCCAGATGGTGGTTCTATTACTTTGGTAGCGGTAACTACTTTAAATGGTGGTGATATTACACATGCTATTCCAGATAATACTGGTTATATTACTGAAGGACAGTTGTTCTTACGCCGTGATACGGAAATCGGCAAGATTATTGTAGATCCTTTCCGTTCATTATCTCGTTTAAAACAGTTGGTTATTGGCGAGGTAACCCGTGAAGACCATCCACAGGTAATGAATGCTTGTGTTCGTTTATATGCGGATGCTGCCAATGCCAAAACTAAATTGGATAATGGTTTTGATTTATCTGATTATGACGAGCGTTGTTTAAAATATGCTAGAGGCTATTCTGAAAAATTACTTGCCATTGATGTGAATGTCGAAATCGACAAAATGTTAGACACTGGTTGGGAGCTTTTTGCCGAACACTTTACAGTGGAAGAAGTTGGTATTAAGCACGAATTAGTTGATAAATATTGGAAGAAAGCCTAATAATGGCAATTAAATTTCAGTTCAATAAAACTTCTATGCAACAACTTTCTAAGGATTTAAAAATCCGTGAGAAAGCTTTGCCAACCTTGCAAGCCAAGGAGGCGGCTTTGCGTTTAGAAGTCAAAAAGGCCCGTGCTACAATGCAGGGGTTTGAGCAGGAGCTGGAAACGTATAAATTACAAGCTGAAACTTTTATAACTTTATGGGGAGAATTTCCAGAAGGGTTAATTAAAGTCAGTGATATAAAACTTAATTGGCGAAAACTTGCTGGCGTGCATATACCACGCTTGGATGCTTTGAGCTTTGAATTAGGTGATATTTATTTGCATGCTGCACCTGCTTGGTTAGGTCAAGGTGTAGTTGTGATGCAGAAGCAACTTGAGATATCTACCAAAATCAAAATAGCGCAAGAAGCATTAGAGCGTTTAGAGTATGCCCGCAAGAAAACAACCCAAAAAGTTAATTTGTACGATAAGGTTCAAATTCCAGAATACAAAGAGATTTTATTAAAAATTAAGCGTTATATGGAAGATGAAGAAAATCTAGCAAAATCATCACAGAAAATTCTGAAACAGCGTTTAGCTGCTATTGAGGAGGAGGCCGCATGATTATTCCAGTAAAAAAGATTGACATTCTTTTACATGAATCAAATCGTGATGTTTTTCTTGATGGTTTGCAAGAAGTTGGTGTAGTTGATATTAATATTGCTACATTGGATGTAACCGAAGAGTTAAAAGACTCTTTGGATGAACTTGCTCAAGTAGAAGATATCATCAAAAAATTAAAGCCAGTTGAAAATGCTCAGCCATTATCTTCGGCTTCTGAGGTTGTGGTTAAAGCAGTTGCCATTGAGGCAGAGCTGGAAACTATTGCGGAAGATGAAGAAAAAACCAAGCAATTAATTAGTCAGTTGCAACCATGGGGTAATTTTGATCCAAAAATTATACAGTCTCTTGCGCAAGCAGGTTATCCATGTAGATTTTGGTCAATCAATGCAAAGAATTACGTGCCTAGTTCGGGTGTATTTCAAATAGCATCTTCTGGATCAAGTTTATTGTTGTTTTCAGTCGGTAAAGATAGTATTGCTGAAAATGCAGATGAATTGCATTTGGAATTACACTCTATTGATGAATTGCAATCTAAATTGCAAAATTTAAATTTGCGAAAAACAACTTTAGAAAATGATTATGCATCATTGGGTGCAAATTTGGATGCGTTATGTAACTTGCGTGATGAAATGCAAAAGAAATTGGATTTGGGTAAGGCTAAATTGATAGCACAAAAACCAATAGCAGGCTCTTTACTGCATTATGCAGGTTGGATTCCAGAATCCAAACAAGAGGCAGTGCAAAAGTATTTAGATAAAGCCAAGGCTGTATATTTTTTCTCAGAGCCAAAAGAGGAAGAATCCGTGCCAGTAGCTTTAAAAAATGGAGCATTTGCTAAGCTTTTTGAACCAGTTACAAAAATATTTGCTTTACCTGATTATGCGGAAATTGACCCAACACCGTTTTTTGCTCCATTTTTTGCATTTTTCTTTGGAATGTGCTTAGGTGATACAGGCTACGGGGCTTTATTGGTTATTATTGGTGTTGTGGCATTGATGAAGGTTTCGCAAGAAAATCGCGGTATACCACTTTTGATAACAGTATTGGGCACGTCTACATTTGTAGCGGGTATATTTTTAAATACTTTTTTTGGTATGGCAATTTTTACATTTCCAGGCGTAAAAGATGCTATTTTTGATACTGCAAGCCCAATTGCATTTTTGGCTACCGTGAGTGAAAACGGCCAAACATCATTTCCGGCTATGCCTTTTGCAATGTATTTAGGTGTCATACAGGTTATTTTAGGTATTTTACTGAAATCATTTATTAAATTTCGTAATAATGGATTGGCTTATGCTTTACAACCAATAGCAAGTGCAATTATTATAGTTGGCGTAGCTTTGGTTATGATAAAAATCAATTTTATCAGTCTAGGTGAATTTAGCATTGGCGGTTTACATATAGGCGCTACTTTAGCTGCGTTACCTGCGGTGGTTGGTAATGGTATTACATTGGCTGGAGTTTTATTATTGCTATTTGTAAATAGTCCAGAAAAACCAATTTATATGCGACCTTTACTAGGTTTGTGGGAGATATATACTTTTTCCACGGGATTAATGGGTGATATATTATCTTATTTGCGTTTGTTTGCCTTGGGTTTAGCGGGCGGACTTTTAGGTAATGCTTTTAATGGTATAGCATTAATGTTTATTACTAATGCCGATGGTACGACAAATTGGTCAACGCCGATGGTATTGGTTGCGGCATTAGTATTTATCATAGGGCATGGAATTAACTTTTGTTTGTCGGGGCTAGGTGCGTTTGTGCATCCTTTGCGTTTGACTTTTGTAGAATTTTATAAAAATTTAGAATTTAAGGGCGGGGCAAGAGCGTTCTCCCCATTTAAAAAATAATTAAAAAGGAGCTTAACAATGGAAACAACAGGACAGATTTTAGCAATGATTGGCTTAGGTCTAATGATTGGTCTATCAGGGGCTGGTTCAGCTATCGGTACAGCTATTGGTGGTAGTGCGGTGGTTGGTATGCTTAAAAAGAAACCAGACGGTTTTGGTAATGGTATGGTATTAGCCGCTTTGCCAGCTACACAGGGACTATACGGCTTTGTTGGTTTTATCATGTATAATGGTGCTTTGGCAAGCATCGGTGAAAAAATGACAACTTTACAAGGTTCAGTTGTTTTAGGTGCTGGTTTGGCCTTAGGTTTAGCTGCTTTAGTATCGGCTATTCAGCAAGGTAAAGTATGTGCTAATGGTATTTCTGCTATTGGTAGCGGTCATAATGTATTTGGTAACACAATGATTTTGGCGGCCTTCCCAGAATTTTATGCTATTTTGGCATTGGTTGCAGCTATTTTAATGCAAAGTTTATTAGGTGCATAATTGCTAAAAGTACTTTATATTTAATCAAAAGCCTCAGATTTTTCTGGGGCTTTTTTAATGCTCAATTGAAATATACAAGCCTTATTCTTTTATGATTTTTTCAATTTGAGCTAGCGCATTACGTTTTAAACATATTTTAAAACCATCACAATTTATGCAACGTGCTAAATTGCTATCAAATGAAAATGGCGCACATAAATCACCGTCAAAATGAGTATCAGCATCTAAGTTGTTAATTATATTTAACTCATTTGGATTAATTTGCCCATCTCTTTCAACGTTGTTGATAATCTGTTGGGTTTGTTGTACTGATGTAATTTTATTTTTTACTTCTTTAGATTGTTTTTTTGGTATTTTAGGTGTCAGTTTTTTATATGGATTATCCCAGCCGTATTTTAGACCTAATTTCCATAAGCCAACACCAGATAATAATCCCACCATAGCACCTGCACCAGTAACAATGCCCATAGATGCAAAGCCTAACAAATACATAGCTGTGGAAAATATGGCTAAATATTTAATTTTTACTGGAATTACAAAAAACAAGTAAATTTGACTTTGCGGAAATGTAAACCCATGAATTAAAAAAAAGCTCAGTGAAACAAAAGCTCCCGTATATAATGGTATGCCAAAAATAGTGGCAGTTAAACCACCTAAAATGGTGGAACCCCAAAATACTATTGAAAAAAAGCGTCTTCCCCACATGGCTTCTAGTGGACTACAAATAAAAACAGCTACTAAAGCTTTAAAAAACAAACTTATCATTCCGCCTTGGTGTAAAAACACATAGGTAAAAATACGCCAAAGTTGCCCTTTTAATACTAATGATGGATATAGCACGGTATAACTGCTAAAAGTATGTCCTTGGGGACTAGCTTGTATAAAAGCAATGCCAACATAAAGCGTAGCCAAGATATATGAAAGTGGTATTTTATTTTGATGCATACAATTATTATAACGAAAATAAATTATATGAATATAAGCGATTACCAAATAATTAGAATATTGCGTAGTTTTATTTGTTTGAAGAATAAATACCAAATTTTTGAAAAGCTTGTAATTTTATAATATTTCTTCAAAATAAAATAATTCAATATATAAAGGATAAATATGGTATTAATTTTAGTTTCAATTGCCCTTATGGGGGTTTTTATTTCGTTTCTGTATATTTATATCAAGAATAAAGAATCTGCCGATCAGTCATGCGGTATGGAAACAGGTAAGTATAAAATTGATTGTTTTTGCTCTCATGATAAAGCTGAGTTATGCGAAGAAAAAAGTGGTGATGAATTGTTGAAAATTCAAAAATTAACAGCTTTAGACCGCGATATATAGTGTTTAGGTCGTAACTAATAGTGTAAATAAAATCTGCTGTGATTTTTTTCACTATATGAGCTGTGAAAAGTTTCTTAAAACCGCTTGTTTTAGCTGTTAAAACCAGTATAGTCTGCCACTTATGTCAGATATAAAACTGAAGAAAGGCTATGACATCAAGCTAGAAGGCGAGGCTCCAAGTGAGTTTATTAGCTGTGATGCGCCGAAGAAATTCGCCATCAAACCTACGGATTTTCCAGGTTTGAAACCGAAACTCCTTGTCGCCGTTGGTGATGAGGTGTTGATCGGCTCCCCTCTGTTTCATGAAAAAGGCAACGAAGATTTACTTTTTACCTCCCCTGTGGCGGGTAAAGTGATTGCCGTGAACCGTGGTGCTCGTCGTAAGATTTTGAGCATTGTGGTCGAAGACAACGGCAGTGGGGAACGACACGAACTAAAGAGTCTGCAAAAAGATGTAGATGCTATGGGTTCTAAGGAAGTATTAGCAGCTATTATGGAAAGTGGTCTCTTGCCTATGATTAAGCGTCGACCTTTTGCCAGGATTGCTAATCCTGATAAATTGCCACGCGATATTTTTATTACTGCGCTTAATACAGCACCTCTTGCACCTAAAACGTCATTGTTGGCAAACAATAATGAAGAGGCTATGATTGCGGGTATTAATGCTTTGGCAAAATTGACGCAGGGCAGAGTACATATCACATTTGCAAAAGCGGATGCAGGTATGGGCGAAGTAATTAAAGACGCCAATTGTTTAGTGCATACGGTTAGTGGCGTGCATCCTGCGGGTAATGTCGGTGTGCATATTCATCATATTGCTCCAATAAAAGATCGCAATGATGTTGTGTGGACATTAGATTTGCAGGCTTTGATTTTTATCGGTCGTTTATTTCAAACGGGTAAATTAGATTTAAGCACTATTGTGGCAGTAGCTGGTTCAGCGGCCATTAAACGCGGTTATGTTAAAACTACTGTTGGCGCTTCAATTGATGCTATTGTTGGCACTAAGTATGATGAAACTGTGCGTATTATTTCTGGTGATGTTTTAACAGGCACTCAAGAAAGTATGGACGGTTTTGTTGGTATTACAGATAATTTGGTAACTATTATCCCAGAAGCCGTTGAACCAAATTTTTTTATGACTAAAGGTTGGGCTAGCCCAGGTTTTGGTGCAGAAAGCTTTTGGCGTATTTTTGCTGGTAAATTTTTAAAACCATCAAAAGGATATGTAAAAGATACTCGCTTAGGCGGTGGAGCACGTAATTTTGTTGCGACAGGCGTATATGATCAAGTATTGCCTATGGATTTATATCCAGCATTTTTAACTAAATCCATTATATATCGCGATATTGAAGAAATGGAAGGCTTAGGCATTTATGAAGTTGCCGAAGAAGATTTTGCTTTATGCGAATATATCTGCCCTTCTAAAGTTGAATTTCAAACCATCCTACGCGATGGTCTTACCTATGTTGAGACAGAGGGTTAACCAGTGAAATTTTTAGCAAATATATTTGACTCTCAGCGTAAGCACTTTGAAAAAGGTGGCAAGCTGGAGGTTTTTTATCCTCTTTTTGAGGCCAAAGAAACCTTTTTATTTACAACACCGCACAGAACCCATGGGGGAGCGCATATTCGTGATGCCGTAGATTCTAAAAGATTTATGTCCACAGTAATTGTAGCTCTTTTACCATGTTTGATTTTTGGAATTTACAACATTGGTTATCAGTATTATGCCGCACAGGGCTTACAAGCCGATGTAATGAATTATTTTTGTATCGGTATGTGGAAGGCTTTGCCTATTATATTGGTATCTTATGCCGTTGGTGGCACTTGGGAGTTACTCTTTGCCTTAATTCGTAAGCACGAGATTAACGAAGGTTTTTTAGTAACAGGCTTATTGTTGCCATTAATTGTTCCGCCTAATATTCCTCTTTGGCAGTTGGCCTTAGCGGTTAGTTTTGGTGTGGTAATTGGTAAAGAGGTTTTTGGCGGTACTGGAATGAATATTTTTAATCCAGCTTTAACTGCTCGTGCCTTTTTGTTTTTTGCTTTTGCATCAGATATTTCTGGGTCTGCGCCTTGGACTTTCTTGGGCGGTGATTTAGTTATGAGTGCTAAGCAGGCAGTAGCAGGTTGGTCTGGAGCTACTCCATTGGCCATTGCTTCTGAAGCTATTAAAGGCAGTTCTGTTGAAAGTTTAATGGCATTTGCACCTGGTGATTATTCGTTAACTAATATGTTTATTGGTTTGATTCCAGGTTCAATAGGTGAAACCTCTACACTGGCTTGTTTAGTTGGTGCATTGATATTAATTGCTACAGGTATTGCTTCGGCTCGTATTATTATCTCTATCTTTTTAGGTGGGGCAGTTATGGGATTAATTTTTAATTCTGTTGCTGATGGTAGTTCTAATGCAATGTTGGCTATGCCATTTTATTATCATTATGTAATGGGTGGTTTTGCTTTTGGTGCCGTATTTATGGCTACAGATCCTGTTTCGGCTGCTAATACAAATTTGGGAAAAATCATTTATGGTTTTTTTATAGGTTTTATTGCCGTTTTAATTCGCGTTGTCAATCCTGCCTATCCAGAAGGTATGATGTTGGCAATTCTCTTTATGAACATGTCTGCGCCGCTGATTGACCATTATGTCGTTCAAGCCCATATAAAAAAGAGGTTAAGTCGTGGTTGATACAAGCAAAAATGGATATACGGTTGTTTTCTTGGCAATTACAACCATTGTTGCCGCATTGGTTTTATCGATTGCCTCAGAGCAGTTAAAGGTAAAGCAGGCTGTTAATAAAAAGTTTGATCAAAAGAAAATCGTGATGAAAGCCATGGGCTTTAAAATAGATGATGGTGCAAAACCAGCGGATATTGATGCGATATATAAAAAATCAGTCGAGCGTATTTTTGTTACACCAATGGGTAAAATTGTCAGCGTAAAAGATGCCGATAAATACAACTTTGAAAAAACTTTAAAGCCAGTGGGGTTGCATAAAGCTCCTGTTGATATGGCAAATTTAAGTGATGCGGCTAAATCTGTGCCTATGCCAGTATTTATTCGCAAGGATGAAAAAGGCCTACCTTTAAACTATACTTTTCCTGTTACAGGCAAAGGATTGTGGTCAACTTTGTATGGTTATATTTCTTTAAATGCTAAGGATTTAAACACTATTGAAGGTGCTATTTTTTATGACACTGGAGAAACTCCAGGTTTGGGCAAAGAAATAGAAGCAGATTGGTTTTGTAAAAATTTTGTAGGCAAAAAAATTCTAAATGCAGAAGGTAAATTTGTGTCTGTTAGTGTTAACAAAGGCGTTGTAAATCCCTCAGATAAAATGTTTGAGCATAAGGTTGATGGCGTCAGTGGCGCAACATTAACTTGTAACGGTGTAACAGATTTATTAAATAAAGATTTTCACCTATATGAAGCCTACCTCAATTCTTTACGTGGAGGTAAAAAATAATGGCAAGTTCAGAAATGAAATCATTAGTTATCGACCCAGTAATGGATAAAAATCCTGTCACTGTCCAGTCGTTAGGTATTTGTTCAGCTTTAGCTGTTACTACACAGGTAGCGCCATCACTTGTTATGGCAATCGCTGTAACGGTGGTAATAGCGTGTTCAAATGCAGTAATATCTAGTATCAGAAATTTAATACCTTCTAAAATTCGCATTATTGTGCAGTTGGTGGTGGTTGCTACTATGGTAATTTTAGTAGATCAGGTTTTAAAGGCCTATGCTTATAATGTATCTAAAAGCTTATCAGTATTTGTTGGTTTGATTATTACTAACTGTATTGTAATGGGGCGTTTAGAGGCTTTTGCTATGCATCAACCAGTTGGAAAGTCATTTTTAGATGGCATTGCTTCAGGTATTGGGTATGGCTGGGTTATTGTTTTAGTCGGCTTTTGTCGAGAGCTATTAGGCTCTGGCAAAGTGTTGGGCGTACAGGTTGTTCCAGATGCACTTTACGATATTGGTTATACTAATAACGGGTTGATGGTTTTAGCACCGGGTGCATTTTTGCTATTGGGTACTATTATTTGGATTCAACGTACTATCAATGACTCCTTGCAGGAGAAAGAATAATGGATTTTACAGAACTATTAAGTTTTGCTATTAAAAATGTTTTCCCGTCTAATATTTTATTGGCGTCCTTACTTGGTATGTGTTCTTTCTTGGCTTGTTCCAAGAAGGTAAACTCTGCTACGGGCTTGGGAATAGCGGTTATGTTTGTACTTACAATCACAGTGCCTTTAAATTGGTGTATTTATACATTTTTGTTAAAGGAAGGTGCATTGTCGTGGACAGGCAATCCAGAGCTGGCCAAATTAGATTTAAGCTTTTTAAATTTTATATGTTTTATAGCGGTTATTGCCGTTATGGTGCAGTTTGTAGAAATGGTTATAGGTAAAGTTTCGCCAAGTTTATATGGCTCTTTGGGTATTTTCTTACCATTGATTGCTGTAAATTGTGCTATTTTAGGCTCATCATTATTTATGGTTGAGCGTGAATATAGTTTTGTGGAATCAGCGGTGTTTGGTTTAAGTGCAGGTTTTGGTTGGATGTTGGCGATTGTTTTAATTGCGGCTATTCGTCAAAAAATGCGTTATTCTAATGTGCCAGATGGTTTAAAAGGTCTTGGTATAACAATGTTTATCACTGGTTTAATGGCGATGGCTTTTATGGCCTTCGCAGGAATATAAGGAGTATTGATGGGAACTGTAGTTATTACATCTGTTGTCATCTTTACGGTGGTACTATTGCTTTTGGCGGTTATTATTATAATTGCGGATGCCAAATTAGTACCTCATGGTGATGTTGTTATCAACGTAAATGGTGAAAGAAAAATAGAAACTGGTGCTGGCGGAAAGTTATTAGACGCTTTAACTTCAAATGGTATTAATTTACCATCAGCTTGTGGTGGTAAGGGTTCTTGTGGTGTTTGTAAATGTAAAGTAAGTTCTGGTGGTGGCGAATTATTACCAACTGAAACTGGTTTTATCAGTCGCAAACAAGCTAAAAATAATGAGCGTTTAGCATGTCAGGTTCCTGTTAAAGAAGATATGCAAGTAGAAGTTCCTGCTGAAGTGTTTTCAATTAAGAAATGGGAATGTACAGTTGAGTCTAATCGCAATGTATCGACATTTATTAAAGAATTTGTAGTTAAGTTGCCAGAGGGAGAAAATTTTGATTTTCAAGCTGGTGGATATGCTCAAATCGAAATACCTGCATACGAACTTGATTATAAAAACTTTGATATAGAAGAACAATATCGTGGTGATTGGGATAAATTTAATGTATGGCAATTTAAAGCAACTAATACCACACCGTTGGTTCGTGCTTATTCAATGGCATCATATCCTGCTGAAGGTAATCGTATTATGTTAAATGTGCGTATTGCTTCACCTCCGCCAGATAGGACATCGCCAACAGGTTGGAAAGACGTACCACCGGGAATTGCTTCTTCATATATTTTTGATCGTAAACCGGGTGATAAAGTTACTATGTCAGGTCCTTATGGCGATTTCTTTATCCGCGATACGCCAAATGAAAAAATGTACATTGGTGGCGGTGCTGGTATGGCTCCTTTAAGAGCGCATATTATGCATATGTTTAAAACTCAAAAAACAACTAATAAAGTTAGTTTTTGGTATGGAGCAAGAACATTGCGTGAAGCCTTCTATCTGGAAGATTTTGCGGAAATAGAAAAAGAATTTGATAATTTTAAATTTAATTTAGCATTAGATAATCCTCTTCCTGAAGATAACTGGGAAGGTTATAAAGGATTTATACACAATGTTGTATTAGAAAATTATCTTAAAGATCATCCAGCTCCAGAGGATATTGAATATTATCTATGTGGGCCACCTATGATGATGCAAGCAGTCAACAAGATGCTGTATGATTTAGGTGTCGAAAAAGATATGATTATTGCCGATGATTTTGGCGGTTAAAGTTATCTTTTAGCTTTAAGATATGGGAATATTAGGTTTTATTCCTGCTAGAGGCGGTAGCAAGGGCGTTAAAAACAAGCACTTGCTACCCCTTTTAAATAAAGAGGTAATTCTTTATACAATTGATACGGCTAGATTATCAAAACAAATAGATAAAATAGTGGTTTCTACAGATAGTGATGTCATTGCTAAGCTATGCAGTGATTATGGTTGTGAGGTTATTCATCGGCCTGCAGAATTAGCTTTGGATGTATCTCCAATCGAAGATGCTTGGCGACATGCTGTTGAATATTTACGCACTCAAGGTTTTAAAACCGAAATCTTGGTAAACCTCTATGGCAATGTTCCTGTCAGGTCAAACGATATTATCGATAGGGTTGTTGATAAAATTAAAGAAACTAAAGCTGATATTGTGCGCACTTATACAGAAGTTGGCAAGTATCATCCTGCATGGATGTTAAGTTTAAATGCCCAAGGCGATATAAGTCCTTTTTATGGAGTTGGCAATCAAGCTTTTAGACGTCAAGACTTGGCTCCAGCTTATATTCATGATGGTGCGGTTGACGCTACTAGAGTTGAGACACTCTTTAACCCAAGCATCCCTTTTAGAGGTGCATTTAATCAATATAACGAAGTAATCAAAGGTGTTATTCAAAAGCAGGGCGAAACGGTTGAAATTGATACTGAATTAGATGTGGCTATTGCCGAGGCTATTTTAAAGCGAAGGTCTCAAGTTAAAAATGTCGGAAATTAATTTAAACAATGCAGATGTCCATAGTTTATATGAAAAATCGGTACAAAATGCAGATTTTGATGTCGAGTTGATTAATGATTTATATCAAAATTATAATGGTTGTGAGCCACTTTTAATTAAAGAAGATTTTTGTGGTACGGCATCTTTTTGTTGTGAGTGGGTCAAATTAAATCAAAATAAAAAAGCTGTAGGGGTAGATTTAGACAGCGAAGTTTTAGATTGGGGGCGTACTCATAATTTATCTAAGTTATGTATACAAGAGCAACAAAGGATTGTATTAAAAAATGATAATGTTTTAAATGTTATTGCTCCAAAGACAGATGTGGTGGTAGCTTTTAATTTTTCATATCAAATATTTAAAAAACGCCAAGATTTATTATATTATTTTAAACAGGCTAAACGCTCTTTAAAAAGAAAAGGCATCTTTGTTATAGATGTGTTTGGCGGAACACAATCCACTGCATTAGTTGAAGAAATTACCCCAAAAGATGGCTTTGATTATGTTTGGGAACACGCAAAGTTTAATTCTATTACTAATGAATTGCTTTGTTATATTCATTTTGATTTTAAAGACGGTTCCCGTTTAGAAAAAGCTTTTACTTATGATTGGCGATTATATACCGTGCCAGAATTGGTGGACATTATGACCGACGCAGGTTTTAAGCAGGTTGATGTGTTATGGGAAGGCACCGATGAGTCTGACGGTACTGGCAATGGTGAATTTAAGCACGCCAAAGATGGTGAAGTTTGTGAGTCTTTTATTGCCTATATAGTCGGGCGCATATAAATTTGTTAATTATCTTTGCAATCTTTATAAATGCTTTTAATATACATATAACTTATGACAATACCAAAGTTAGTATATCAATTTATTGAACATTCAAATCTCGATGATACAGATTTAAATAGTGTACGGGATTGGGTTAAAGGTTCTATTGTCAATATTCAAAATTTAACTCGTCAAATTAAAAGACAGGAGTTTGAGTTTAGAACAATCCTTGAGGCTTCTAATGTTATTCATGCACGAGCAGTTGATAATGCTAATCCTAAATCTAGCTTAAATCATCAAATCAAATTTCTTATTAATACGGCTAAGGGTTATTTAGGTATAGCGGATATTAGAATTTTAACCAATAATTCTCATGAAGGTGTCATGCAAGATTTTACATCTACTAATATCCCGTTTAACTTTGCGGTTAAACATGATTTTATAGAGGCTTTAACTTCAGAGTTATCGTTGGTTTTGTCGCACCCAAGTGAGGCGTTTAAAAATTCTCAATCAGAATTAAATGCTCTGCTTAATTTTAAATATGAAGTTGTAGTGCCCTTATTAGCAGAAACAGGTTTGCGTGACATTCGTTTAGAGGGTGCAATATGTTTTGGACGTAAAATTAATGGTGAAGATTTTGCAAATTCATCACTGAGTTTTATGAGTTTATTAGGCTCTCTTTTAGGTACTGCAATACATAATGCAGAATTGCATCAACGTTCTATTGTAGACTCGTTAACGCAGGTTTTTACCCGTGGTTATTTTGATATGTACCTTAAAAAAGAAGTCGAGCGTTATCATCTTCTTAAACAAAATCCAAGTTTTCATGCTAAAAATAATTATGGTTTTGCCATTTTAATGTTAGACGTGGATAAATTTAAAAACTTTAACGATAAATACGGCCATCAGGTTGGCGATGAAGTTTTATGTATTTTAGGTAAAGTATTGCGTTCAGCAGTGCGTCATAATGATGTTGTTTCTAGGTACGGTGGTGAAGAATTTGTGGTGCTTGCTCCAGCTGCAAATTTACAAGATGCTGGAGAACTAGCAGAGCGTATCAGGTCTAAAATAGAGGCTAATCCTGTGCGCGTTAATGGTAAAGATATAACTATTACAGCCTCATTTGGTGTTTCTAGTTTTCCAGCGCACACAACCGATCTTGTTAAAATAGTGCAATATGCTGATGAGGCTTTGTACAAAGCTAAAAGTAATGGTCGCAACCGTGTGGAGCTTTATTCTTAATATATCGGAGTATTTATGACTAATGTATTACATCATAATTTGTTTTTAATTAAAGAACATGTGGGTATGTTTAAAGCAGCTAATAATTATGATATTTACAATCCAGAAACGGGCGAAATTATCATGGAATGTCGTGAGCCAAACCTAGGTATTTTTGCTAAAATATTTCGTTTTACTGATTATAAACGTATGACACCTTTTGATATTGAAATACGCACCCCTGATGGAGAGTTGATTGTGCGGATTAAACGCAGTATATCCATATTTTTATCAAAGGTTTTTGTATACGATGGCGACAATCAATTGCTAGGTGGGTTTAAGCAAAAGTTTTTTAGTATTGGTGGGGCATTTAATGTATTAGATGCACAAGAAAATCCTATTTGTACTTTAAAAGGTAAATGGACTGGCTGGGATTTTAAATTTATGGCTGAAGATAACCAATTGGCACATGTATCTAAAAAATGGGCTGGATTGGGCAAAGAGCTTTTTACATCTGCTGATAATTATGTGCTAAGTATTTCAGAGACTGTACCGCCAGATAGCGTAATGCGTCATTTAATCCTCGCTGCAGTTATGTGCATAGATATGGTTTTAAAAGAGTAGTAAACTAATAGTTTAGCTCTATGCTTGCTCTTGTAAATTTCTTAGTTAAAATTAAGTTTTATAATTATTTGAGATTGAGAAATTTATGTCTTGTATACCTGTTACATCTAAAAATATTATTGATACTCTTAATACATTAACACAGCAATGGCATATTGATGATGGTTTGTTTTTTAATGAAGTAGATAATACTTTTATTAATCAAGCGGTTATTACCCATAGATTTAATTTTCAGTTATGGCACGAAGAAGATATCGCGCGTATGCGAAATATTGCCGATTCTAAGATTGCTGAGGTTAAGCGTGCTATTGATGGTTTTAATCAATCTCGAAACGATAGCATTCAAGAGTGGGATTCTAAGATGGTATATTTATTGGATAAATCTGGCATTAAACCAACTTTAGATGTTCCTATGAATTCTGAAACTCCTGGTAGTATAGCCGATAGAATATCTATTATGTCATTAAAGATTTTTCACATGGCAGAGCAACTTAACAGAACAGATGTCGATGAGCAACATATTAAATCTTGCCAGACTAAATTGCATACATTGCAACAGCAACAACAAGATTTGGGTGAGTGTTTAGATCAGTTGCAGATAGAGTTTTTTAATGGTACAAAGCGATTGAAGGTGTATTTTCAACATAAAATGTATAATGATCCTACTTTAAATCCTGCGCTTTATGGCAATTTGTCAAAATAACTTTAGTTATATTTGGTTAAACCGATAAAGAAAACGATGAAAATTATAATTTTTAACATACATATATCACGTCAAATAATTTTGGTGTTTTTAGTTACATTTGTGGCTTGGGCTTATTTTTGGTTGCCAGATTATGATACTAAAGTTCAAATGCAAAAAGACGTGGCAAAGTTAAAAAGTGATATTGGGGAGTTAAAATCAAAATTAAATTATAATCGTGAACGGATTAATTTATTAAAAAATGATCCTGTTACAATCGAAAGTGAAATCAGGCGCAACCTGCGTTGGGTGAGTGCCGGAGAATTACCTGTTGAGGCAAAGAATTATGAATAATCAAGAATACGCCAAAGATTTAGCCAATAAAGCTCGTTTAGCATCTAGAGATGTAGCGTCTTTAACTACACAGCAAAAGAATAACATATTGGCAATGATAGCTGATACATTAATTGCTCAGACAGATATCATAGTATCTGAAAATCAAAAAGACTTAAATATAGCTATAGAAAATAATTTATCCGAAGCACTTGTAGATCGTTTGCGTCTAACGCCTGATAGAATAGCAGATATGGCACAGGGTGTAAGAGATGTGATTGCATTGCCAGATCCTTGTGGTCAAATTTTAGATGGTTCTACTTTGGAAAATGGTTTGCGATTGCAAAAGGTTAGTACGCCAATAGGTGTTGTTTTTATGATTTATGAAAGTCGCCCTAATGTTACTATTGATGCTGGTGTTTTATGTTTTAAAGCTGGCAACGCCTGTATTTTGCGTTGTGGTAAAGAGGCAGCTGCTTCAACAAAAATATTGGGCAAAGTATTAAGTGATGCTTTACAAAAAGCAGGTGTCAATCCTGATATGATTCAAGTAGTTAATATTGCCGATAGGGATGTAGTAGATGCTTTATTGGTACAAGATTCTTTAATCG
>JAMOSO010000036.1 GCA_027063065.1 Planctomycetota bacterium
ACTACTATTTTATTACTATTTTTAACATATTTACCTACGCCTGTATGTTTGGCATTTGTTTCGTCATGTAATAATAGCAACTCGTTTGGAACACCCTCATACTCATCAATTACAATTTCACCATTGGCATATAAATTATCAATAACAGATGTGTTAACTGTTTTTTCGATATAGCCCAAATACATTTCATCAACATTAACCATTTGTTTTTCATAGTCTTTTGCAACTAAACCAAGAGCATCTGCTTTAATACGTGCGTTAATATCTTTAGACACAAAAGTAACGTCTCTACCCTGCGTATGTAATCCATAGGCAACTTGTAAAATTCTATTATCAGGACTATTAACACGCAAACCAGAGTCCACATGTATAGAACTGGCAGAAATAATCATAATTAGACCACCGCGTTCTGTTGGAACACCTTCGCCCAATTTACCCTTAGATCTGATTTTATCTAAAAACCTAATAACTTGCCGTGCATTTCTGCCTAATTCATCAGAATTGGTTTTAAATTTGTCCAATTCTTCGATGACAGTCATTGGCAAAACCACTGTATTATCGGCGAAAGATTCTAACGACTGAGAATTATGTAACAATACATTAGTATCTAGTACAAATATTTTTTTTCTAGAAACAGCTGACATAGACTTTCCTTTAAAAGAGAACTTCTTATTTTAACATCCACCTATTTTTTCTCAAGATTTTTTAATATAGTGTCAACGTAAAGTACGTTGATGTCCGTTTTTGACAATATTAAAAACAAGATATTTCACAGCTATCATGACCTTAATTCTAGACTTACATTTTTAAAAAGCACAGTAATTAATCAATTTTATTGATGAGGTAAATAATGACTACTTTAAGTCATTTAATTTACCATCAATATCATATATTAAATGATGTTCTGCTAATTTTTGTGCAATAGTATTATACATGTCTAAGCTCCAACCATAATCATTAGACACTAAACGAGTAGCAGATTTACAAGATAATAGGTTAGTTGTCGGTTCCCATAAAATTTCAATATCATTATATAAACCTAAAATCAAACTGCGATGTTCTGCATAAATATAATCATCAGTAAATTTCACAACTTTCATCCTTGGCATAGTAGATAAGATATCTTTTAACAATCTATGTTCATACCGCGGTGTAACCTCCCACTTATCCACCTTATGCAATTTATCTTTAGAGCTTGCACACACCCAGTTTAAATCATTATTTCCATCTAACAAAAAATCAGAGCCTATCGGGGTTAATTTTGGTTTGCCACTACATAACCTAGGCACACAAAATACTGCTATTGCAAATAATAAAATAAAAAAAGTAAAGAAATTTTTCATAAAAATATCCTATAATGGATATATAATAATGCAATAAAAAAACAAAACCCACTTTACAAATAAACAACCATTAATCGCTAACTAGAATGTTTTAAGTAAATTTGTTATAATATTTTTATTTTTTAGGTACACAATGAATACTGTAATAGACACTATCATAAATCGTCGCTCTATACGCAAATTTAAAGACACGCAAATAACTCAAGAACATTTACAAATAATGCTCAAAGCTATGGAGGCTGCTCCATCAGCTGGTAATATTCAGCCTTGGAGTTTTTATGTAATTAAAAACAAAGATGTTAAAAAGCAATTATGTGAAATATCTTTTAATCAAACAGCCTTAATTGAAGCGCCTGTAGTAATTGCAATATGCGCTAAACCAAAAGAATCAGCCGCCACATATCAACAACTTGGTCAAGACTTTTTTTGCATACAAGATACTGCTTGTGTGGCTCAAAACTTACAATTAGCAGCACATTCTTTAGGATATGGCTGTGTATGGATTGGCATTGTAAAGCAAGACGATATCCGCCAGACAATCAAAGCAACACAATCAGAACAACCTGTTGCCCTCATTGCTATTGGCATTGCCAATGAAACACCTGCTGCATACGATCGTATTGAATGGCAAAAATTAACTACTTTTATCGATTAGGTATCAAATGAAAATTATAGCAATTAACTGTAGTCCAAAAGCGCAACGCAACACTTATCAGGCCTTACAAGAAAGTCTAAAAGGTATTGCAAATATCAACCCCAGTATAGAAACATCTATTATAGAATTAGCTAATCAAGATATTCGTGACTGCCAAGATTGTGGCTTTTGTAAAAACAAATTTGGTTGTTCTCAAAAAGATGATTTTCAAGATATTATAAATGCGTTAGATGATGATGACTTAGTAGGTTTAATTATTGGATCACCCGTATATATGGGAAGTATGAGCGGATTATGTAAATCCTTTATAGATAGAACTGTAATTTTTAGACGCAATGGATTTAAATTTAGAAATATAATTGGAGGAGTTGTTACAACAGGTGGCTCAAGAAATGGTGGACAAGAATTAACCATTCAAACCATACAAACTGCAATGTTTATCCACGATATGTTACCTGTTAGCGACGGCAACGAAACATCACATTTTGGAGGAACAGTCTGGGCAAAAAAAGGCGAACCTAAATTAGTTGACGACACAGGCTTAACAACTTGTTTTAACTTAGGAAAACGCATGGCACAATTAGCCGGCAAGTTTTGATATGATTTTTTGCAATTCAATTTGCCAAGTTTGATTATTTGCTACATCACATTGCAAAACAGAATAAGCTGGACGTTTAGCTAGCATATTTAACTGTTTTGCTGTGGTGGGCAATATCTTGACCTTATTTAAAATTATATGATATTTAATTGCCAATTTAGCAATGGTTTTGGCAAATTGATATCTAGTACAAAAGCCTTTATTACAAAAGTTTACAATAGGACTTACTTCAAAACAATTATGCATAATCTGATGCCAAATATAACTAGCCAATGACAATGCGCTAGTAGGCGAACCAATCTCATCATCTACAACCGATATATATTTATTATTTTGCAATAATTTAATAATACTTAAAACAAAATTATTTTGCCAAGGCGAATACAACCACGAGGTTCTAATAACTTGATTGTATGATGAATGTTTAAACACATAATTTTCACCCTCTAATTTTGATTGTCCATATACATTAATAGGATTTGTTTTATCTGTAATTAAATAAGGACTACTAGACAACCCATCAAAAACAAAATCGGTTGAAATATGGATTAATCTAATGTTATATTGCGCACAAACCATAGCCAATAAATCAACACCTTTAGCATTTATTGCATAAGCCAAATCTGGACAAACTTCTGCGCCTTCCACATCGGTATAACCACTTGCATTAATTACAAAATTATAGTGCTGATTTAAACATTTTTTTAAATCAATTATTTTTGTAATATCACATTCTTTATGATTATAATAAGTAACATCAACATCTAATGGTTGCTGATGTTTTAAACTAAGCCCTAGCTGTCCTTCGCTACCTAAAACTGCAACTTTCACTTATATAATACCAGATAATTTAAGATGTTTGATGACTTGCTCAGCACATATTTCTACCGAAAATTTATCGGACATTATTAATATTTCTGGATTTGTAGGCTCTTCATAGGGACTTGATATACCAGTAAATGAGGATATTTTGCCTTCGGCAACTTTTGCATACAAGCCTTTGGGATCTCTTTTTTTACAAATATTTATATCACATTTTATATGCACTTCACAAAAACTGCCCTCAGAAAATTTTTGACGCACACTTTGCCTATCTTTGATAAACGGCGAAATAAAAGTACACAAGACAATCATACCAGTTTGATAAAACAGATTGGCAACTTCACCGACACGGCGGATATTTTCGCTTCTATCCACTTCTTCAAAACCCAAATCACCACAAAGTCCATGTCTAATGTTATCACCATCTAAAAGCGTAACTTGTTTATTGTCATTAAATAATTTATGTAAGACTGCCTTGGCTATTGTAGATTTGCCAGATCCAGACAAGCCTGTAAACCAAACCACTACCCCACGATGACCATTGCGTATTTCATAGTCATTACGAACTATACTGCTGTCTTCCCATTTGATATTTGTTGATTTGAGCACACTTTATCCATGTAAAAAAAGAATTATTTAATATAATAAAATTATGACTTTACCAATCTTTACCATAAAAGACAAAATAATAACCCATTTAAAAAATAATAATAGATTGATTTTATCTGCTCCAACTGGTTCAGGAAAAACAACCCAAGTACCACAGTTTATACTAGATAGCAATATACTTGGCGAAAAAACAATCATAGTTCTACAACCTAGACGCATTGCAACTAGAATGATAGCTAAACGCATATCACAAGAACGCCATAATATACTTGGTCAAGAAATTGGTTTTCAAACGCGGTATGAAACTACGAAAAGCAAAAATACCAAAATTTTATTTATCACAGAAGCTTTACTCCTAAGGCGTTTACAAACAAATCCAAATTTAACCGGTATTGGCGCAATTATTATAGATGAGTTTCACGAACGTCATTTAGCCAGCGACGTAAGCTTGGCAATGATTGCTAATCTTCAAGCAATTAGGACAGATTTAAAACTAATTGTAATGTCAGCAACATTAGCCATTGAGCAATTAATTAAATATTTAAATGCTAAACACATATCCGCATCTGGACGGTCGTATCCTGTAACAATTAAATATCAAAGCCCTAAACAAGCACATATTTGGGATGAAGCGGCAAAATGTATTAAAGACTGCTTAAACAATAAACTAAAAGGAGATATCTTAGTTTTTATGCCTGGTGTTTACGAGATACAACGCACCATCGAAACTTGCAAAAATATTAACCTAAGTGAAAAAGTAGATTTATTGCCATTGTACGGACAACTGCCAGCCCGTGAGCAAGATAAAATAATGCAAATATCCACTAGACGCAAAGTTATTATAAGCACAAATATAGCAGAAACATCACTAACTATTAATGGTATTTGTATCGTTATTGATAGCGGTATAGCTAAGATAAACCGCTTTGATTCAATGCGCCAATTAAATTGCCTGCAAACAGAAGAAATAAGTCGCTCTAGTAGCGAACAACGAGCCGGCAGAGCTGGACGTACACAACCTGGTCTATGCATACGCCTTTGGGCAGAACAAAATCATCAAAGACGCAAAGCACATGAAGATTCTGAAATCAACCGTATTGATTTAAGTTCTATATTTTTACAACTATTAGACTGCAATATAAATCCTAGTGAATTTAATTGGTTTGAAGCACCAAGCATACAATCGACACAACAAGCATTTAAAATTTTACAACAATTAAAGGCAATCAATCACGACAATACAATCACTACTTTAGGCTCGCAAATGGCAAAATTTCCAACTCATCCACGTATTGCACGCATCTTAATTGAAGGAGCAAAGCGCAACTGTGGACAAAGAGTCGCTATATGGGCAGCTATTGCCAGTGAACAAAATTTATTTGTAAAAAATTCTTCTTTTTTACAAAACCAAGAATTGCATAGCGATTTTATACGTTTTGAAAAAGCTTTAAATTTGGCACAAGATTGTCAATACAACATCAATGTATGTAATCAAAACGGAATCAAAGCCAATATTTGCCGTCAAATAAATAGCAGTGCTAAATTATTTTGTGATATAGGCTCTAAATTTAACTTAGATATGTTTTTGGAAGGCAAAATAGAAGATGCCATTAAATCTATGCTTAGTGCATACCCTGATTTTATAGCATATAGAAGTAGTCTGGGCTCACGATTATGCAAATTAAGCGATGGTAAAACTGGAACTTTAAGCAAAGACTCCAACATTGGTGATTGTCAATTAATCTTAGTGGGAGCTATTCAAGAAATATCATCAAAACATGGCAATAAAAAATGGCTCAATTTAAACTCTTGCATCAAACAAGATTGGCTATTAGAAATACATCCAGAACTATTTAACATCTACAACAAAACTGATTGGGACAATCAAACTCGCAGTGTAAAAGATTTTTCTGGCGTCACATTTAATGATTTACTAATTGAAGAACAAATACACGAAACAAATAACAGCCAAAAAGCAACCGAGATATTAGCTTCTAAAATAATTAATGGCGAACTAAAACTAAAGAATTGGAACCAAGAAGTTGATAATTGGATAGAGCGTGTCCGCTGTTGCGCTTTGTGGTTTCCAGATAAAAATCTAATCAATTACAACAGTGAGGATATGCAACTTATACTTGAAGAAATATGTAATAACGCGGTACGCTATAAGGATATTGCCAATAAGCCATGTCTTGATTATATCAAACACGCATTAAGTTGGGATGAAATTTGTTTTGTTGAAAAAATGGCTCCAGTAAGCATAAAATTGCCAAATGGTAAATCATTAAAAATTATATATCAAGCTGGCAAAGATCCTAAAGGACGTGCAAAAATACAAGAATTATACGACTTAAATTCTACCCCATATATCGGCAACGGAAAAATTTGTCTACAAATAGAAATACTAGCACCTAATTACCGTCCTTGCCAAATAACCAAAGATATGTCTAGCTTTTGGAAAAACACATATCCACAAGTCAAAAAAGATTTAAGAGGCAGATACCCCAAACATGAGTGGCGTTAATACTTGTAAGTATTATGGGTTTTGCTTACCATTAATTAATGCTTACGGATATAAAATACAATTAAATTATGGCTAATAAATTTCCCTTATTGTACTGCGCAGGGTTAGTCCCTTTAAAATCCCATTATCATAATAAAAAATTAGTAGTAGAAGCAGGAAAAGTCATATCGCAGGACATTATTGATTCTAATAAAAAAATAGCCGAGGAATTTATCATAACCCTAAGACACAATTCAAATAACAATCAAATTGTGGCGCGCAATACAAAAAATTACAATCAAAAACAAAAAGATTTAGCCTTAGAAAATATGACCAGACACTATGAACCAGACACTTTGATTTTTTCTCAAGGCGATAAGTCTTCTGAACTGTATATTTTACTTAAAGGTGAAGTTGAAGTTCTTATCAACAATAATGTGATGGCAAGTATTGATAAATCGGGGACATATTTTGGCGAAATGGCAACCTTGCGCGGAGAGGTACGTTCGGCGGGTATTCGCACAAAAACCGATTGTGATTTTTATGTTATTCCCGGTTCGATATTTCCCCAAGTGTTAAAAGCAAACCCTGAAATGAACCTTAAAATAGCAGAATCTCTTGCGGAAAGATTAGCTCTTACTAGCATAGATTTACAAAAGACCCAAGAAGAGAATCTTCAATTAAGCACAAATAATCAACTGCTTAAAGACAAGTTAGCTAAATATAAATCCAATTTAGATAAAGCAAAAATAGATATACGCAAATATAAAAACGCCGCCAAAACATTGTATGCTAACACATCTAAAGAATATAATAATGTATTACAGCTGATTACAACTGTTGCCCAAAACAGCGAGCACCAATATACAAGTGAAATTTTAACTGACATTTACAATTATATGCTACAAAATAGTCATATGCCCGAGCTAGGTAAGCAAGGACGCATAAAAAAATCTAAACTATCTAAAAACCTAACAAATTTAACCAGCAATGATTTCAATCCACGATAGTAATTTAGTCAAACAATTTTTTATCAAAAACAAAATAGATATCAACTATTTAAGGCGTTTTAGAAATGCTTATTATAAAAAATCATTACCTTTTAATGATTGTCTAACAGAAATACCTATTACAAAACAACAACTATTTAAAGCGACAATTCAAACTGATTTTTTAAATTTAGTACATCGCAGTGATTCTAAAATAGATGGTTGTTCTAAATTAGTTTTTAAAACCAAAGCTGGACATCGCTTGGAAACAGTAATTTTAAGAATAGACTCTGGACGAACATCTCTTTGCATATCATCACAAATTGGCTGTGCGGTCAAATGCCATTTTTGTGCAACAGGAAATTTAAATACCGTTATTAATTTGTCATATAATGAAATTATTGATCAAATAATTTGCGCCAATGATATTTTACGCACCGAAGGCAGACAAGTACGCAATGTAGTATTTATGGGTATGGGCGAACCTATGCACAATTATACAAATTTAACCAAAGCTATTGATGTTTTAAAATCTGATAAACATTTCAAATTTACTACTAGACGTATTATTGTGTCTACTGTAGGCGTAATCGATAAAATGCTTAAATTTAATCAACAATACCCTGAAATAGGATTGGCTTTATCGCTACATTCTGCACTACAACACAAGCGTCAACAAATAATCCCAATAGCAAACAAATATAACTTAGCCGATTTACATAAATGCTTATCCACTATTACCACCAAAAGTAAATCACCAATTATGCTTGAATATCTAATGTTACAAGATATAACTGACAGTCAAGAAGACTTAAATGCTTTGCTAAAATTTTGCAAAAATCTAAATGTACATATCAATTTAATCCCATACAATACCAATCCGCAAGCACCAACATTTTTATCTAGCAATCAAGAAACTATCCAATATTTTGCCGATACATTAAAAAACGCAGGGCTTAAAACCACCCTACGTTATTCATTGGGTAGCGACATAGAAGCCGCTTGTGGGCAATTAGTTTAAAGCTGTCAAAACAGTTTCCAATGCTGTATCCATTGCAATACGCTTAGAAGAACCATCTTTGCGTATGGCCAATTCAAATTCTCCATCTGCCAAACTTTTGCCACCGATATTAACCCTGATAGGCACACCAATTAAATCGGCATCTTTAAATTTAAAACCAGGACGCATATCTCTATCGTCCCATAAAACCTCTACACCATTAGCTTGCAACTGCTCATATAATTTTAAAGACGCCTCTTTAGCTTTTTCATCTTTGATTTTTAAAGTTGTAATCACTACTTGAAAAGGTGCCAATGACAAAGGTAAAGATATGCCATTTTCATCACAACCATTTTCAATAGCGGCGGCCAATAAACGATTAACACCAATACCATAACAGCCCATAATTAATGGCTTGCTTTTACCTTGACTATCCAAAATATTGGCACCCATACTTTCAGAATACTTAGTACCTAATTGAAATATATGTCCCGCTTCAATACCCTTGATTAACTG
>JAMOSO010000037.1 GCA_027063065.1 Planctomycetota bacterium
AAATGGCATAGTGGTATTTGCGCCATATACAGATGAAGAAGACGCGTAAGCAAGGTGCTCTACATTAGTGTGTCGGCAACCTTCTAAAATATTTATAAAGCCCACTATGTTTGATTCTATATAAGCGTGCGGATTTTCAATGGAATAACGAACGCCAGCCTGAGCTGCTAAATTTATAACTTTATTAAATTTATGTGTTTGGAATAGATTTAAAATACCATCTTTATCAGCTAAATCCATTTGTATAAAAGAGAAGTTATCGTGTGTTTTTAATTGATTTAGGCGATCTTTTTTTAATTGTACGTCATAATAATTATTTAAATTATCTAAGCCAATAATTTCATCACCTCTTGCCAATAGTTTTAAAGATGTGTTAAAACCAATAAAACCAGCTGCACCTGTAACTAATATTTTTGCCATGTTATTTTAAACCTTTATAAACGCCAAGTGTTAAACCCTGCTTGTTGCAAAGCAGGTAAATTAAAAGCTGATTTCACATCAATAAAAGGGGCGCCTTGTACTGATATTTTTGCCATTTCGGTTTCCGAAATATCCAAACATTGTTTATGTGATACAGCGGCAATGATAGCTTCTATATTTTGAAGTTCTTCCCATCTACTTAAATTAACTTCGTATTCAAGTTTTGCTTCATTAGCATCGGCTATGGGATCATATACTAAAACTTCAGCGCCATATTCTTGCAATTCACTAATTACATCGATAACGCGTGAATTGCGTAAATCAGCACAATCTTCTTTAAATGTTAAACCGATAATTAATATTTTTGCATTTTTTATTTTGGAACCATTTTGAATCATACCTTTAATAGCTTTTGCAGCAATGTATTCGCCCATGCCATCATTAATGCGTCTGCCTGCTAAAATAACTTGTGGGTTATATCCTACAGCTTCTGCCTTATGGGTGAGGTAGTAAGGGTCAACGCCGATACAATGACCACCTACCAAACCTGGTCTGAATGGTAAAAAGTTCCATTTGGTACCAGCTGCTTTTAAGACGGATAATGTATCAATATTTAATTTGTCAAAAATAATTGCAAGCTCATTCATTAATGCTATGTTTAAATCGCGTTGGGTATTTTCAATAACTTTAGCAGCTTCGGCAACTTTAATGCTCGATGCTTTATGTACCCCAGCTTCAATAATCAATTCATAAAGAGAGGCTACTTTTTCTAGTACTTCGGGGTTTTGCCCAGAGACTATTTTAGTTATGGTTTCAAGTGTATGAACTTTATCACCAGGGTTTATGCGTTCAGGGGAATACCCTACAAAAAAATCTTGTCCACATTTTAAACCAGATACATCTTCTAAAATTGGCACAGCTACTTCTTCAGTTACACCTGGATATACTGTTGACTCATAAATGACGATGGCCCCTTTTTTTAAATTAGCGCCAACTGTTTTACTGGCACCTTCAACGGGTTTTAAATCTGGCTTTTTGGCTTTATCAATGGGTGTTGGTACAGCTATTATTACAAAATCAGCCTGTTTTATATCTTGTGGGTTAAGACTAAAATTGATTTTTGTAGATGCGTTAAAATTTTTGTCAAGCATTTCACCTGTTGGGTCAAAGCTTTTATTGTAAGCATCAATTTTTGTTTTTGATAAATCAAAACCGATTGTGTTTATTTTGCGTCCAAAAGCTAAAGCTAATGGTAAGCCTACATATCCTAAGCCTACTACTGCTACTGTTTGCTTGTTTAAATTCATTTATTTTTTAATCTCTAATTGTGCCTCAGCCATATCAGATTTAATCATATCTTTAACTAAATTTTTAAAACTAGTTGGGGGAACCCAGCCTAATTTCTCTTTGGCTTTTGTGGCGTCACCTAATAATGTTTCTACTTCTGCTGGGCGAAAGTATCTTTTATCAACAGCTACAATGCAGTTGTTGTTTTCATCATAGCCTTTTTCGTCTATGCCAGAGCCTTCCCAACGTATTTTTATATTTAATTCTTTGCAACATATCTCTACAAAATCCCTGACAGAATATTGTTCGCCAGTGGCAATTACAAAATCTTCTGGTTTTTCTTGTTGTAGCATGAGCCACATCATTTGTACATAATCCTTTGCGTGACCCCAATCGCGTTTGGCGTCCATATTGCCAAGCAATAATGTTTTTTGTGTGCCTAATTTTATCCTAGATAATGCTCGGGTTATTTTGCGAGTTACAAATGTTTCGCCACGCCTAGGTGATTCGTGATTAAATAAGGTTCCGTTACAGGCGTACATTCCATATGCTTCACGATAATTTACAGTAATCCAATATCCATATAATTTTGCACAGGCATAGGGACTACGAGGATAAAACGGGGTTGTTTCTTTTTGAGGAGTTTCTTGTACTAAACCAAAAAGTTCTGATGTAGAGGCTTGGTAAAAGCGTGTTTTTTTTTCTAGTCCTAAAAATCTAATTGCTTCTAATAAACGTAAAACGCCGATGCCATCAGAGTTGGCAGTGTATTCTGGTTCTTCAAAACTTACAGCCACATGACTTTGGGCTGCTAAATTATACACTTCATCAGGTTGAGTTTCTTGTAATATGCGGGTTAAAGATGATGAGTCGGTCATATCGCCGTGATGTAGTATAAAATTTCTGTCCTCGATGGAAGGATCTTGATATATATGATCAATTCTATCTGTATTAATTAAAGAGGTGCGTCGTTTAATGCCGTGTACAACATAACCTTTACTAAGTAAAAAGTCAGCAAGGTACGATCCGTCTTGACCGGTGACACCAGTAATTAATGCAACTTTTTTAGCCATTTAGCCCTCTTTTTAGTATTGTAAATTAAATATTATAATGACTTGCTAGATTTTAAATAGTGTAAAATAAACTCTATTTATGTAAATTTTGCAAATGTTTTTTTATAAATAGAGCTATATTATTTTTAAAAACTTCATTGCTAAATTGTTTAGCGTTATTTGTTAAATTTTCTAGTGTAAAATTTTCTGGTTTAAAAATTTCAATCGCTTTTATTAAATCATCTACATTTTGATTGTTAAATAAAATAGCTGTTTTTTGTGTTTGCGTATCTAAAATACCGCCTGCGTTATAGGCAATTACTGCTGTACCGCATGCGTTTGCTTCTAACGGAGTGATACCAAAATCTTCTTTCCCAGGAAAAATAAAAGCTTTTGCCTTTGCGTAAAGCTCAGGTAGGTCTTTGTCGTTTACTCTACCTAAAAATTCAATATTGCTTTTTGCCATAGATTTTAATTTTTCTAGTTCTGGACCTTGTCCTGCAATTTTTAAATTTAAACCGTTGGCATTAAAAGCTTTAACTGCTAAATCAATGCGTTTATATGGGACTAATTCAGCTAATGTAAAAAAATAATTTGCTTTTTTTATAGGTTTTTCAAATTTAAATTTTTTGATATTTACAGGTGGAAAAATAACATCTGATTTACGTCTATAGCAAGATAGAATGCGTTTAGCTATAAAGTTAGAGTTGGCAATAAAATGGTCTACGCCATTAGCTGTTGAACGATCCCATATACGCAAATAATGAGCTAGTGGAGTAAATATTAGCTTAGATAGGTAACCCATATTGCTTTTGTAATCATGATACATATCCCATATATAACGCATGGGTGAGTGGCAATAACATATGTGTAAAGCATTTGGATCTGTAATAACTCCTTTAGCTGGTCCGCTTTCACTTGAAATTACTAAATCGTAACCGCGTAAATCCAATTGCTCTAATGCCAATGGCATGAGTGGCAAGGATAGTCGATGATTATTTCTAAAAATTTTAAAACGATTTAAAAATGAAGTGGCTTTAACCCTGTTTTGAAAAGCCTCAGGCATTTTGGATGGTTCCCAAAACAAGGTGAATAAATCTGCGTTAGGGTATAGTTCTAATAAGTTTTCTATAACTTTTTCACCGCCACGGTAATTAACTAACCAATAGTGAACAATAGCTATTTTCATCTATTTATTATTTAAATTATATTTTAAAATGCACCATAAGGCACGCATACCATCACGCCAGTTTATTTTTTTACCTTCTTCATAGGTACGCCCAAAATAGCTTATTCCCACTTCGTATATAGGCACTTTTAATTTGGCTATTTTAGCGGTGATTTCTGGTTCAAATCCAAATCGGTTTTCTTGAATTGTGATACTTTGAATCACCTCTCGTTTAAATGCTTTATAGCATGTTTCCATATCGGTTAGATTTAAATTTGTAAAGGCATTGGATAATAAGGTCAATAAACCGTTGCCCAATCGATGCCAAAAATATAATACCCGATGGGCGTTTTCGCCTAAAAATCTGGAGCCGTACACTACATCGGCATGTCCATCAATAATGGGTTTAATAACCTTTGGATATTCTTGGGGGTCGTATTCTAAGTCGGCATCTTGGATAATTATAATATCTCCAGTGGCATGGGATATACCACTGCGCAAAGCGGCTCCCTTGCCCATGTTTTTTTGATGATAAATTATTTTATCAATATTTGGTTCAAGTTTTTTTAATAAATCTAATGTGCCATCTGTAGAACAATCATCTACAATGATAATTTCTTGTTGTGGTATGGGCGAGTTTTTAACAGCTTGGATTAATTGTTCAAGGGTGTTAAGTTCGTTATAGCACGGGATAATGATGGATAATTTCATTTAAACCTTTGTTTAATTACTTATTGTTTTATTATACTTGCAATTATAAAAGACTATGCTTTTCACTCAAGCTAGAAATATGTACAGTATTACATATAGTTTTTTTAATAGTTGAAACATCAATAAAATTATTGATAGAATAAACTTTTTATTTGGGTTTATATGTTAGGGTGTGGGTATGTTGGTGAAAGTGTCTAGGGGTTTTACGCTTATAGAACTATTAATTGTGATATTGCTTATTAATATTTTATTAACACTTTTTATACCTATATTAGATAAAGTAAAACAAAAAACTTATACAGTACAATGTACATATACATTAAAGGGTCTTGGTACAGCATGTTATGCGTATGCTTTAAATTACGCAGGTATGTTGCCACATGAGGATAATGGCAGTGGTGGCATGGAGCCGTTTAATTCTTGTTGGTATGATGTTTTGCCAGCTTATATCAATGGTGATCGTAATAGCAAAAATTCAATGAAATTTTGTCAAGAATCTTATTTAGGTTATGACGATTTATATAATTCAGAAACTAAAATTTGTTATAGTTATAAAATGAATTCTCGCCTTGAGGATTTTAGGGGATCTCCTCAGTTTAGACGTATTTCTAGCGTTAAAAACCCATCTAGTACAGTATTGTTTTTTGATGGCAGATTAGATAAAAAATATTATCAATATAGGGCGTATGGTATATTTAAAGCTGTATTTCAGCGTCATTATGGTAAGGCTAATATACTATTTATGGATGGTCATGTTGATACATTGTTTAATGAAAATTCTGTAAATAACTATTGGCTAGATGATAATGGTTTGATGTGGGATCCAGAAAAAAAGAGGTAGCATGAAAATTAGGTGTAAATGTGGACAAAAATTAAAGTTGCATCAATCATCTAGTGCTAAGCAGTTTAAATGTCCTAAATGCGGTGCAGATATATGTTTTGGTTTACCTGAAAGAGTTGGCAACTTTAAATTGGTTAAGCAAGTATATAATGAAGAAGAATTTTATATATTTTTAGCTAGACAAGGGGCGTTGCAGCTTAATTTAAAAGTGGTTGTTTTTGCGCAGGATAGATACCAAGAGGTTGTTTTGGCTTCTAAAAAATTAGCTTCGGCACCATTTTTTAGTTCGGTAAAATTGTTGGATATGGGTTCGGAAGGGATTTATGGATATATTGCTTTAGAAGCCGATATAGAAAATCAATCATTGGCTGATTGGTTTTTACGTGGTATAGCCCAAGGGGTTAAAAAACCATTTATTCAAGTTTATGCCTTGCGCATATTAGGGCTAATTTTTAGCGCGGTGCTATTGGTTATAATAATGTTTTTTTCACTGCAAGATAGTAAAGCAATAAAAATGTATAACAATAGCGATTGGAAAATCAGAAGAGCGTCTTTGCGTTTAGCGGAATCCACTAATGATGGTGATGCTTTGTTGATACAGGCTTTAAATGATAAAAAGTATTTAGTCAGAATAGCTGCGTGCCAGGAATTATCCAAAAGAAAGGGTAAAAATATCAAGCAAGCCCTTAAAAATGCGTTGCATGATAAATCTAAATTGGTTAGGCAGGCGGCTAAAAAAGCTTTGCTTGTTAAATAATAGTGTTAATTATTGCCTTGTGGTTTATACTATTTAAGCGGTGTAATATATGTTAAATCTAGATATGTTTTACTAATTGATTAGGTCTAAATTTGCCAATGGGAGCAATAGTGATAACTAAAACTAAATTAACGCATTTAAAACAATTAGAAGCAGAATCGATCCATATTTTTAGGGAGGTTGCAGCAGAATTTGCCAATCCAGTATTTATGTACAGTGTTGGTAAAGACAGTTCTGTGATGTTGCATCTTGCTTTAAAGGCATTTGCGCCAGCAAAACCACCGTTTAAATTTTTGCACGTTGATACTAAGTGGAAATTTAAAGAGATGATTGAATTTCGCGATAATAGGGCTAAAAAATTGGGCTTTGACTTGGTAGTACATTCTAATCCAGATGGTATAGCTATGAATATTAGTCCTTTTGAGCACGGTAGTAAGGTTCATACGGACATTATGAAAACTCAAGCTCTTAAACAGGCCTTAAACTATGGTGGCTATGATGCTATTATTGGCGGTGCTAGAAGAGACGAAGAAAAATCTAGGGCAAAAGAAAGGGTGTTTTCTTTTAGAGATAAACATCATAGGTGGGATCCTAAAAATCAACGTCCTGAATTATGGAACATTTACAATACGGCTATCAATAAAGGTGAGTCAGTAAGAGTTTTTCCTATAAGTAATTGGACAGAGCTTGATGTATGGCAGTACATTTATTTGGAGGATATACCTATTCCAGAGTTGTATTTTGCCAAAGAAAGAATGGTTGTAGAGTATGAAGGCACAAAAATTATGGTTGATGATGATCGTATGCCATCTGATTTATTAAAAACAGCCAAAAAAGAAGTTGTGCGATTTAGAACTTTAGGCTGTTACCCACTTACAGGTGCAATAAATTCCACGGCTTCAACCTTGCCAGAAATCATTAAGGAAATGTTGCTTTCAACTACTAGCGAACGAGAAGGTCGACTTATCGATAAAGATAGTGAGGGTGCAATGGAAAAGAAAAAAATAGAAGGTTATTTTTAGTATGTCAAAGGTAAACGATAAAATATCTAATAATATTGAAGCATATCTAAAAGAGCATGAAAATAAAGATATGTTGCGCTTTTTAACTTGTGGTAGTGTCGACGATGGCAAAAGTACCTTGATAGGGCGTATGCTTTACGACTCTAAAATGATATTTGACGATCAGTTAAGTGCCATAGAAAGCGAGAGCAAAAAATATGGCACAACTGGCAAAAAAATAGATATGGCATTACTTGTCGATGGCTTACAAAGCGAAAGGGAACAGGGGATAACTATTGATGTGGCGTATCGTTTTTTTGCTACCGAAAAAAGAAAATTTATTATAGCCGATACACCTGGACACGAACAATACACTAGAAATATGGTTACAGGTGCTAGCACAGCAGATGTTGCCATTATATTGATTGATGCTAGAAAAGGTATTTTAGAGCAAACTAAACGTCATAGTTTTATAGTAAGCCTTTTAGGTATCAAACATATTATTATAGCTATTAATAAAATGGATTTGGTTGATTTTAGTGAAGATATTTTTAATGAAATCCAAACGTCTTATATTAAATTAGCCGATGAGCTTAATATTGAAAATAAATATTTTATACCTATAAGTGCTCTTGATGGCGATAATGTAGTCGATATAAGTACAAAAACACCTTGGTATACAGGTAAGGCGTTATTAAGTCTTTTAGATACAATGGATATAAGCCAAAGTATTGGTATGGATAGTTTTAGATTGTCGGTGCAATATGTTAATCGGCCAAATTTAAATTTTAGGGGTTTTTGTGGCACTGTATTGTCTGGCAATATAAAAGTAGGTGATGATATCACGGTTTTGCCATCGGGTAAATCTACAAAAGTAGCTTCAATTATAAACGCTGGTGATATTACAGAATTAAACAATAGTGTAACAACGCTAGAAGCAAGTGCTCCTATGGCTGTAACTATTACAACAACA
>JAMOSO010000038.1 GCA_027063065.1 Planctomycetota bacterium
CACATTTTTTAACGGCTCCATAGAAATGGGTACTACCCAATCCACAGGAACGGTTAATATTGGCTTGCAAGAATCTGGTATGAAATTTCAACTAGGAGCTGACACTAATCCAAATGAGCAAAAAACAGTTGGTATTGGCAATATGCATTCAACAAACTTAGGCACTAAAGTTTTTACAGAAGGTGACGGAACTACCTCAAGCGGTTACTTGTCTTCTTTAAAATCTGGACAAAATCATTCCCTAGCGGTCGACGCCGACGCTGCAGTAAAAATTATTGATGCTGCCATTGATGATGTAAGTACAACACGTGCTGAGTTAGGCGCATTCCAAAAAAACACTTTGGAATCTAACATTAACAATTTACGTGTTACTACTGAAAACTTAACCTCTGCAGAAAGTCGTATTCGCGATGTTGATTTTGCAAAAGAAATGATGGAATTTTCTAAGAATCAAATTCTTATGCAGTCAGGTTCATCTATGATGAGCCAAGCTAACTCTAGTTCTCAAGTCGTTTTGGGATTATTAGGTTAATAGCATTAATTAGAGAGCGGGAATTTCTCGCTCTCTTTTTTACATCATTATAGCGAGGTAATATGATTAATAATTTACAGTCGTCTCAGACTATTCAACAGATAGAATATGAAATTAGTTCTTTATCAGAAGTAACAGATGAGTTACAAGCGTTTAATTTAAACACTTTAAAAGTGTCAATTCAAGCTTTGGAATCAACGCCACTAGATTGTATGCCAGTAACTAGTTTTGTACCTAATAATCATTGTACATCACCGCTTATTGGGTCATAAATATAATCTATGCCTGTAGGAGAATTAGGTAAATCCTTGGTAATATTGCGAGATATTAATTCGCTTAAAGTCATTGGAAAGTAGCCATATTTCTTTTTAAAGAGAGCAATGATTTTTTTGAGATACACAATATTTTTGGCGTAGTTTTCATTATTAAATAATTGGCAACTCACTTTGCCATTGATTAATGTGTATGCTTTTCCGAATGGATCTTTTGGTATTTGGTTTATAGTGCCTTTTGGGGTTTTAAAGCCTTGTAAATTTTTAAGCGTTTTAGGTAAATGTCCAAATATATTTTTGTATAAATCCACAGCTGATTGTAGGTGTTTAATCATCTCTTGGGCGTTGATTCTTTTAATTTGTTCGGTGGCTATTTTTTTACGTTTTTTATCGGGGCTATTGGCAAAATTACGCCACATTTGACGAGCCTCTTCAAATCCATCGTCTTGTACATAATAGTCAGTTGCTTGTTCAAATAAGATAGATGCGTCTTTGCCTTGGTTAGTAGCTGTTTGTGCCGCCATTGCAAAGTATTTGGCCGAATTTATTTTGTCTTTGGCAAAAAAACTATAAACGTGTGCTAAGTCATATTGTAAACGCCATACATTTGGGTTGTTTTTTACCCCTTTTGTTAATATTTTTATTGCTTCTGGGGTTTTTAAGGCTGCGCTGGTCAGTAAAAAACCACCATAATGATAGGCTTTAACAAATTGAGGGTCTAAATCTGTTATAACATCAAAAATACGTGCTAAATATGGAAAATTTCTATCAATTCCAAAATGTCTAGTTACATAACAAAGGGCTTTATTCCATAGGATGTCTGCAAAAACACCTTTAATACCACAACTTGTCATATCTAAGGCAGGGCCTTTAGGCAAATATCGCATTTCGCCAGTTAGATTTAAATCTGGTCTAGTTTGATTGATTTTATTTTGAGTTACAAAACCAAGACCAATACAAAAAAGTATTAAAAATAATGTAATTATAATGTTTTGTTTCATAGCAGTAGTTTAGCGTAGCGATTTGATGTGTTAAAGTCTATTTTGTATTGATTATATATGTTTAATGTAGTAATTAATCAATCTATTGTTTTTGTATTTTTTTGGTATACTACGCTTATGAAACAAATAATTAGTTTTTGTATATTATTAATTTTTATTGGTTGTAATGCTGTAACGCATAAAAATAAATTAGTGCCTTTATCTGCGCAATCAGACTATCGACGTGTGATGGTTAAGGTTTCGCCGCTATTGTTGGCAGGTAATTATTATCAGGCTCAAAGGTTATTAAAAAATACTCAGGGTTTTTTAAGGGGTTCTAAATTTTTTTATAATACTCAATATTGGTTGGGCGAGTGTTCTGTTGGACAGGGTGATTATATTGGCGCACAAAAATATTATTATAGTGCATATAAAGGTTTAGATAATGGGCTCACAAAAATATTGTCAGTTGATGCATTGGCAAGAGCCTATTATTTTAACGGACAATATCAACAGGCATTAGCGTATTTTACTATAGTTTATAAACAGTATTTCTCTAAAGTTAATGGTCAAAAATTATTGTTTTTAATGGCAGATGCCTATAAGCAAACTGGCAATTTACCAAAGTATAGGTTGTGTTTAAACCAGTTAAAATATAAATTTCCTAATAACACATTTGATACCAAGGTTGTTAAGACAGAGTATCATTTAACAAAATCAAGTGTTAAAGATTTAAAAACAGATAAATATTATTTGCAATGTGGTATTTTTTCAGATGCTAAAAATGCTACGGCGTTAATTGCCAAATTGAAATGGAATGGTTTTAGTCCTTTTTTAATAAAAAAGCCCACTGGCAAAGTGTATGTAATACTTGGTTATTATAGTTCAAAACAAAGGGCAAAATTAGAGTCTAAGCAATTAAAACGATTTGGATTTGATAGTGTGGTAAAACAATGATAGCTTTAGATATACAAAATGTTTCGCATACATATAAAAAGTGGGGTAGGTCTTTGCCCGCAGCGCTTAACAATTTAAGTTTGCAGGTAAATCAAGATGAGGTATATGGTTTTTTAGGACCAAATGGAGCTGGTAAAACAACTACAATAAAAACTATTTTAGGTTTATTGCGTCCTGATTTTGGCACGATAAAAGTTTTAGACAAAACAGTTCCTAATAAATCTTCGCGACAATATATAGGCTATTTGCCTGAAAATCCTTATTTTCATACATTTTTAACGCCAACAGAATCATGCCATTTTTATGGCAGGTTATTTGGGCTTTCTCGTAAGGAACGCCAAAAACGTATATCGCCTTTGTTGGAGCGAGTAGAGATATTGCCTTTGGCTAAATCTCGTATAGGTACGTTTTCAAAGGGTCAGAGACAGCGTTTTGGCTTGGCGCAAGCTTTGTTAAATAATCCTAAATTGTTAATTTTAGATGAACCTTTATCCGGTTTGGATCCACTTGGTAGAGTTCGTTTTAAAGAAATATTATCTAAGGTACATTCAGATGGTGTAGCGATGTTTTTGTCTTCACACATATTGTCTGATGTTGAAGGCTTGTGTTCTAAGATAGGTATGGTTTATAAGGGGTGTCTTGAGGAAGAAGGTGATGTAAAGACCTTATTGGCTTCTTCAGGGCATTTGGATTTAGAAAGTTATTTTGTCAATCGCTATAAAGATAAGGACAGTCGCAATGATTAGTATTTATGCTATTGCTTTGGCAACATTTATGGAGGCCGTACGCAATAAAATTGTTTGGGCATTTGGGGCGTTGGCAATTTTGGCTATTTTAGTTTCACGTGCATTGGGTTGGGTTAGCTCTGGAGAGGATTTAAAAGTAATGATTGATGTGGCATTGGGTGCTATGTTAATTTTTGGTTTATTAATAGCCTCTTTTATATCTAGTCATCTTTTATATCAAGAGGAAGAAAAAAAGTCTATTTACTTGGTGTTATCCAAACCTGTATCAAGACTAGAATATGTATTAGGTAAATGGTTTGGATTAATGGGGGTTTTGTTGTCGCATATTATTGTGATGTTATCTTTATTTCTGCCGTTTTTTTTGGCTCAGGGCGGAAAATATCATAATTCTTTATTAGTTGCGGTCTTTACTATGATGTTAGAATTTGCCGTTGTAATCTCATTGTCTTTAGCTTTAAGCGCCTTAACCAGCCCGTTGTTCTCGGCTGTTATGACTTTTGTTATATCATTACTATGTCATGGAGTTGAGTCTATCTTAGAATTACAACAGTACGTCAATTCGGTATTAGCTAAAAGAGCATTAAGTGTTATGTATCATTTATTGCCAAATTTTTCTAATTTTGATTACAAACTTGAGGCGGCGCATAATATGCCCATAGCTATTAACGGATATACTTTTTTATATGCCTGTGCTTGGTTATTGTTGTTTTTGGGCTCAGCTGTGGTGATTACGCAAAATAAACAATTGTAAATGTGCATAGCTAAAAAGTTGTTGCTAGTTTTTATATCTGTTTGCATAGCCACAAATATATTTGCAGTAAGTGATAACCAAATAGTTAAATTAAAAAAATTGCTTCATTTGAATTGTTAAATCCATTTTATTTTTGGCAGACAGGAGTTTTATATCAAGAAGATTTAAAAGATGCGTATCAAACAAATATTAAGCAGTTATATCGTCAGACGGGTTTTTATAATGCTAAAATTAATATAGATGAAACCTACCCAAAATAGTTGAGAAGTTAGTAGTGAATGGTTTTGCTTCTATAAGTTTTACTACTAAAAATGTGAAGGTAAATCAAAACAAAATAGAATTAAACGGTAAATATAATCCTATTACAGGTGTTTCAATTAAAATGCGTGCGGATTATTTATAATATTATATTAATAATTTAGGGGTGATTAAATTTTCTGTAGATAGTCATCTTAGTGGTTTTTCTATTTGGCAATTTAAGGCTAATTTGTCGGCAAAAATCATTTTGCAGGATTGCATTTTACATCCAAATTTTTCTAAAATTAATCAAACGTCTTTAAAAAAAGATGAGACAATTGTTTTGCTTAATAGTGATGAGGCTAATCTTAAATCTGTTAGTGATTGGCAAAGTATAGAAAACCTAATCAATCAATATTTAAATATTAAAGTACATATCAAAACAAGTAGTGTTATGTGGTTAAAGCATAAACAGGTTGAGCTTGCATTTAATGGGCATTTAGATATATCTAAGCAGTGTAATCAACCAGCAATTTTTAAAGGTAAGTTAGATGCTAAGCAAGGATATTTTCAATTTAAGAAAAAGCGTTTTAATTTAGATAGAGGACAATTGTATATTGAAGGATTAAAACCTAATAATATGTTTTTATCGGTTACTACAAGTTATCGTTATTCTGATTATCGAGTGTTTTTGCAATTAGACGGTCCTTTACATGCTATAAGATACGGACTTTATTCTGAACCAGATTTAAATGAAGCAGAGATTTTTTCTTTATTACTTTTTGATAAAGAACCAAGAGATATATCTAAGGGTGAGCAAGTTGAGTTGCGTAATGAAGTTGTTAATTATTTTGGTTCATTTTTAACAAGTAGTTTAACTGGTGGTATTGATGATTTTTTTAGTAATAGTTTATTTAGTTTTGATTTTAGCAACTTAGACTATATTAGTGATGGCTTAAGTGGTAGTGTGGGTTTTGGACGCCGTTTAGGTGGTGGCAATAACTTGTTTTTATATAAATCATTGGATAGAGATGAGCGTGATAAAATTTTGCTAGATATTGGTTTGAGTCAACATTTGAGGTTGAAGGCGTAGGTGTCTACAGAGGACACGCAGAGCTTGGATTTGATTTGGGGCAAGGAATATTAAAGATTTGGTTAATTAAAACTGGGGCATTAATTATACCGTTGTATAGACTATGTAAATGTTTATACTAAATTAAATAGAAAATATTCCAACTGCTAAAGGAGATCAAAATGGCTTCACACAATCCTTTTACTATGGCGCAAAGCCAATTAGATGAAGTAGCAAAACTTTTAGAGTTAGATGAAGTAACCCATGAATTTTTGCGTTGGCCTCAAAGAGAATTTACAGTTAGATTGCCAGTTAAAATGGATAATGGCACGACTAAAATTTTTACAGGTTTTAGGGTTCAATATAATAGAGCATTAGGACCTACTAAAGGCGGTTTGCGTTGGCATCCAGATGAAACTATTGACACAGTCCGTGCGCTTTCTGCTTGGATGACATGGAAAACGGCAGTTTTGGATTTACCATTAGGAGGAGGCAAAGGTGGTATTATTTGTGATCCTAAACAGTTATCAGAGGCTGAGAAAGAGCGTCTTGCCCGAGCCTACGTTAGGGCATTGCGTCATGCTTTTGGACCAGAAATTGATATCCCAGCACCAGATGTGTTTACATCGCCAAAAATTATGGCTTGGATGATGGATGAATATGAAACTTTAGAAGGTAAACATCAACCGGGAGTAATTACAGGAAAGCCATTGCCAATAGGTGGTAGTAAAGGTCGTATGGACGCTACAGCTCGTGGCGGTATGATTATTTTGCGTGAAGCGGCTAAGAAGTTAAATTTAGATTTAAAAGGCAAGACTATGGCGTTGCAGGGATTTGGTAACGTTGGTAGATTTGGAGGTTTATTAGCAGAGCAATTGCTGGGTATTAAAGTTGTGGCAGTGGCCGATGAGAATGGTGGAATTTACAATGGCGATGGTATTTCTATGCAAGAACTTGCTCAACATGTCGACAAAACAGGATCGGTTATAAATTTTGCTAATACTACAAAAATTAACAATTACAGCGATATTATTTCTCAAGATGTGGATGTGTTTTGTCCAGCAGCTTTAGAAAATGTTATTAATCAACAAAATGCCGATACTGTTAAGGCTAATATTATATTAGAACTTGCCAATGGACCTACTACTCCAGAAGCAGATGCTATTTTGGCGGCTAATAATCAATTGGTTTTGCCAGATTTTTTAGTTAATGCCGGTGGTGTAACTGTAAGTTATTTTGAACAAGTGCAAAACAATACTAATTTTTATTGGAGTCAAGAAGAGGTCAATCAAAAGTTAGAAGAAAAAATGACATTTGCTTTTGAAGGTGTATATAAAATTGCTCAGGAACATAAAGTTTCTATGCGTAAGGCAGCTTATATTGTCAGTATTATGCGTGTTGCAGAGGCAAGTCATTTACGAGGTTGGGTATAAAGTTAATGTCTAAATTGTGTGCTGATGTCGAGGTTCATCTTTTGTATCAACAGGTGTTTTCTCGTATAAAAGCTTTAAAAAAAATATGTAATGTTTTTGAAAGAGTTTTAATCGAAAAATGTGATTGGGATGTTGAATCTCAAAAAAAAATAGCTCAAGAGCAATACCAAGAAGATGTTGATTGGAATAGTTGCGAATGTAGATACCAATCTTTGTTATTTCAACGTTTTTTTGAGTGCTTTGATTTTACTTTAGTATCGCAATATATTAATTTAGGTGTTAAAGAATACTTAGCGCATAGAATGGATCGTTGTTTAAATTTAGGTGAGGAAAGCCCAAATACCTTGCGTGAATTATTGCGTGAATTTAGCAATATTCCAATTGGTAATTTACACGTGTCAACTCGTATTACGATGGGAATTAGAGTTGATTTAATTAGTCAATATATTAGCGACAGACTACCATTTATTGGTATAGCTAAAAATTATATTAATTTGCGTGATATCGAAAAGGTACTTAGTCGCTCGGTAGGCTCTTTAAATCATCCAGGACTTATCGGGGGTAAAGCCGCTGGATTTGTTTTGGCAAATGCTATTGTAAAGCCAACTATAGGCGAAATAGATTTAGACCTAGATAAGTACATAGAACGTACTGATAGTTATTATATAAAAAGTTGTGTTGCAGTAGAGTTTACTAGCGAAAATGGTTTAGAAGACTGTCATAGTATTAAATATTACGAGGGTGAAGAAATTGATATTATCCAAGAAGGTTTAGAGGAGCGTTTTTTACAAGGTCAATTTAGTGAACATATTATAGCTAAATTTCATCAAATTTTAGAAGAGACAGAAGGTTCTCCATTAATTGTGCGTTCATCAAGTTACTTGGAAGATGGTGTAGGTTCTGCTTTTAGTGGCAAATATGATTCGTTTTTTATATCAAATTGTGGCAGTATGCGTGAGCGTTTAGAGGAATTATGTACAGGTATAAAGCGGATATATTTGAGCTTATATTCTGTATCTGCTATCGAGTATAGACGCGATAGAAGTCTATTAGATTACAATGAGCGTATGGCAGTTCTTGTACAAAAAGTGGTAGGCAATCAATATGGTAAATATTTTTTTCCTGCTATTGGTATTGTTGGATTTTCTCGCAATAGTTATTGTTGGAACGATCGTATCAAGCCAGAAGATGGTATGTTACGTATGGTGATGGGCTTGGGAACAAGAGCAGTAGATAGGGTTGGTGATGATTATCCAAGAATGGTTAGCTTAAGTGAACCTAGTTTGCGTCCCGAATCAACCAGAAGCGAACAGATGCGTTGTTCACAGCGTTATATAGATGTATTAAATTTAGAAACACGTCAGGTTGAAACTCATCATTTTGTGGACTTAATTAATGAGATTAAACAGGCTGGGCATAAAATTAATCTAAAAGATATTATTAGCATAGTAGAAGAAGATATGCTAAAAACACCGTTGATTTTTCCTGCTAAATTAGAACATGGTAAATGCAGTATTACATTTGATAAATTGTTTAAAAAAGTTTTTTTTACGGCTTTGCTTAAGCGTGTATTGCGCAAGGTAGAAGATGCTTATGGAATGCCAGTAGATATGGAGTTTGCATATAATAATGAAAAACTCTATATCTTGCAGTGTAGGCATTTGTCGCAACGCAATATATATGAGGGTAAAGTTAGTATTCCCGAAGTAAGTGCTGATAATATATTATTTAAAGTAAATCGTAGTTTTGATTCTATAGTTTTAGGACCTTTAAACTGGATTGTATATATTGATGAAGCCCAATATGAACAACTAAATCAAAGTGATAAACGATATGAGGTTGCTCGTATTATTGGCAGAATTAACCGTAATCTAAATAAAGAAAAATTTGTTTTAATGGGGCCGGGTAGGTGGGGTAGTTCTAATATTAATTTAGGCGTGCCAGTACGATATGGCGATATTAATAATTCTGCAATCTTAATTGAAATTGCATATCAAAAAGATGGAATTACTCCAGAGTTGAGTCATGGTACTCATTTTTTTCAGGATTTAGTTGAAGCCAATATTATACCTTTGCCCATATATCCAGATGAAGAGGGCGGATGTTTAAATAGAGATTTCTTAAAAAATAGTGATAACTATTTAGCTGCTCTTTTACCAGAAGATAAGGCTATGGAACACATAGTACGCATTATTAATTTGTCATCACAAAATAAAAAATTGATGGTTTATTTAGATGCGCAAACAAAAGAAGGTTTGGGATGCTTGATGCAAAGTACTTAATAATTTAGTTATTATTGTTGTTAAATTCTATGACATAATTATTTAATATTCTAGCCAATATATTGTGCATATTTTTACATTTTTTTGCGTTTGCTTCTAATTCGTTAGGGTTGTGTACATTTTGCCCTTTGACTATATCACATCGACATTTTTTAATTAGTGTTGTCAATGTTTCAGGTGTAGTCTCTAGATGAAATTGCAATCCCATGACTCTTTTATGAAATCTAAAGGCTTGATATTTGCATGCTTTGCTTTTGGCCAGAAGGTGTCCATCGCGCGGAATATCAAATAAATCTTTATGCCAATGTAAGGCGGTTATTTTTTCTGGAATATCTTTTAAAAGACAAAAATCTCGTCCTTCTTTATTAAAGCGAACTTCACCAAAACCTATTTCGCGATAGGGGTTTTTGTGTATATCGCCTCGCAATGATTGGGCGAGGATTTGAGCACCCAACCCAAAGGCTAAAATATATTTGCCTCGTTTAATTGCTTCACCTATAAAATTGCGTTCTTGTTTAATCCACAGGTATCGCCCCTCTTCATACGCCCCCATAGCTCCACCTAAGACTACCAACATATCAAATTCATCCATTGATGGTAGTAATTCTTTTTTAGATAAATCACAACCTTTTAAAGGAAAATTATTTTCTTTTGCCCACTGAGCAATATAGCCAATGTCAAAGGCTTCGTGGTGTTTTAAGTATTGTATGCGCATTTAATTTTTCCAATAAGTTTTTTTTATAATCCAACCATTATGATCCCATTTGATTTTTTGGTTGGTTGGTTTTCCATTTTTAAAATGTTGTTCACTTTCTTTTTTGCCGTCTTTAAAAAAAGTTTTCATAATTCCATTTTTTAAATTGTTTGTATAGTTAGCTTGTATGGCTAAGTGTATTGTTGCTTGATGTATAGTAATGGGATACCAAGTTTTAAAACTACCATTTAATTGTCCATCTAGCCAATGAGACTCTTCTTTAGGTGTTCCGTTAGCATAAAATTTTTTCATTACACCACTGGCTTTTCCTGACAACCATTGACTTGTTTCTAATAATTGACCATTTGGATACCAACGAGTACGAGTACCGTTTAATAATCCATTTTTATAATCGCATATTTGCTGTATATTTCCGTCATTATAAAAAATTAGGTGTTGTGCTTGTAATACGCCTTTGGCATATTGCATTTTTTGTTTTAATGAACCGTCGTTGTTGTATTCGTACCATTGTCCATCAAATAAGGCTTTATCTGTACCAGCAACAAAATTACATTTTATATGTATCGAACCGTTGGGATACCAAGATTGATATTTGCCTACAATCATACCCTTAATCATTTTGTATTCTTGTGCTAGTTGACCGTTGTCATAGTATTGATTGATTAAACCTGTTGGGTAAAAATTATTATTTTTGTCAAACACACCAGCCATATTCCATGCAATAATACCATTGTCTCTAACAAATATTAATCGGTCACCGTTTTTCTTGGGTAGATTTTTAACATTGACTTTAGCCCCATCAAAAGTTTGTAGGTTATCAATTAAATTGCGTTGTATGATTGTACGGCTACCTTGATAAATTGCCGATACAGTTTTCGGTGTAAACCTAAGCTGTGTAACTGGCGCAAGTTTGAGGCCGCTTTTTAAAATTATGGTTGTTATGATAGATTTAATATGTTGTACAGAAGTTTTTGTGTAGGGATTGGCAAATTTTTTATCTAATTTTAAAGTGCCATTTTTATTGTAATAGCGTTGTTTTGTTATGCGTCCATTTATGTAGGTGTCTTCTTGTTTTAACCTACCATTGTCGTAAAATTCTAAACAAAGACCTTCGCGTAGATTGTTTTTAAAATATTCGCGTTTGTGAATATTGCCATTTTTATAATATTCTAAAAACAGTCCATTGCGCATCCCGTTGAGCCAATTAGCTTTGATATGTAATTGGTTATTTTCAAAATAACGCTCAACTGTTCCATGACATTTGTTGTTTAAGTATGGGATAAAACTTTTTTGACCATCTTTGTGATATATTCTAGCAATACCATTTTTTAAACCATTTGTATATGGTGTTACAGAAGCTATATGACCGTTGTTATAATAAGTTTTTACATTACCAACTATCTTATTGTTTTGATATGGTATTTGGCTTTGTATATGTGAGTTTCTAAAGTATTTAGTTGTTTCACCATTTAATAAATCATTGTTAAATATATTGATTTCTTTTAAACCGCCACCGGCAAAAAATATTTTTTGTATACCTTGTTTTTTACCATTGTAAAAAGTAGTTGTTTGAAAAACAGAACCATTGATAAAATATTTATTTTGTGTTCCGTTTAGTTGGTTCTCTTTAAAATGTTCTTTTAATAAAATAGAATTATTATTAAAAAAAGTTTTGGCAATTCCATTGAGTTTGTTTTTGTAAAAAGTTTTAATTTGATATTTTGCACCATTTTTACGCCAATGTATTAAGGTCCCGTTTTTTAAATTATCCTGATATATTAAAGACGTCCGTGTTGCGCCATTGTGAAAAAAGTTAATATTCTCACCATTTAACTTGTCATTTTTATAGTTTTGTAATTGGCAAATGTGTGTGTGTTGCTTGTCATGTTTATGATTAAAATAAAAAAAAGCTTTTCCGTTTAGTTTTCCATTTTTAAAGTTTATTTTTTGCAATAAATTACCGTCAAAATCAAAGAGCTTGGTTTGTCCATTTAATAAATTATCTACATAAACGCCTTGCCATTGTAGGTGGCCATTGCGATACCAACGTTTTGATTTGCCATTTAATTTTTGATTATTACGTTGCCAACTTTGTTTGATTTGATTGTTGTCATAGTAGACGATAACATCACCATCTTCTTTTAAATTGGCTCCAAATGCTTGGGTGGATAAGCATATAGCTAAAAGTAGATGTTTTATTTTCATAAATATATTTTAAGCTAGTTGGCAATGTAAGGCAACTTATCTTCGTGAATTTAAATTATAAATATCCACAAAAAAAGCCCTAAAAATAAAGTATTTAGGGCTTTTAAATTTTAATAATAAGTTTTTATTAAGAGTCTTTTTTATCTTGTTTTTGCTTGTAATCAGTTTGATAAAAACCATTGCCTTTAAAATGTATGCCTGCACCAGTGCCTATTAGACGTTCTAATTTTGGTTTTTGGCAGGCAGGGCAAACAAGTAGTTTGTCATCACTCATATTTTGAAATTCTTCAAAGTGATGTCCACAAGCCTCACATTCATACTGATAAGTTGGCATTTTATTTATCCGCTTTTTTAGAAACAATAACCTGTGCTGGGCGTAAGGCACGGTCACCAATTTTATATCCGGCTCTAAAGACTTGCATTACTTTGTTATCTTCTTCGCCGGGCATAGTTGTTAAGGCTTGCATAAAGTTTGGATCAAAGTCTTTCCCTTCAGCTTCAATTTCTTCAACACCACGTTTTTTAAGAGCATCTAAAAGTTGTTCTTGAGTCATTGAGATACCTTTGACAAAATCATTCATATTATCAGGGACGTCAAGTTTTTCGGCATTATCTAATGCCATACTAAATGTATCAAGGACATGAAATACATCTTCAGCAAAACTTTGTATTGCAAATTGTCCGATACGCTCTCTTTCTCTGGTCATACGATTTTGATAATTAGTGTACTCGGCTTTAAGGCGTTTAAGCTTATCTAAATAGTCAATACTTTCAGATGTTCTATCGCCTAGTCTTTTTTTTAGCTCGTCAATATCGTCAATATCATCCCAATCATTTGGTGTGATTTCTTGTTCTTCTATAGGAACTTCTTTAGCTTCTGCTTTAGGTTCTTCAGCAATGGTTTCGTCAGAATCGTCTTGTGTTTCTGTAGAATCATTTTGTTGTTCAGCATTTTCTTGAGTTGCTGTCTCGGCAGAACTTACATTTTGTTCTTCATTGCCATTTGTTTGTTCTGTGTCGTTTTGTTTGTCTTTTTTAGATGTCATAGCTATCTCAATCAAATAAATCTTTTAATTTGTTTAAAAAACCAGCACATTGGTCGCTGGGATGTTTGTTTTCGATTTCATATAACTGTTCAAGTAGTTTGCGTTGTTCTTTGGACAGTTTTTTAGGTGTGTCAATATGTACGCGTACGATTTCATCCCCACGTCCATATCCTTTAACGTTTGGAACCCCTTGATTTTTCATACGAAATGCTTGTCCGCTTTGAGTCCCTGCAGGTATTTTTAGTTTGCCCATACCTGAGATAGTGGGTACTTCTATATGGTCGCCCAACGCAGCTTGGCTATAGCTAATTGGTATATCGCAAAGTATATCATCGCCATTGCGTTCAAATATTGAATGTGGCTCTACACTTATATAGCAGTATAAATCCCCACGTGGGCCACCTTGGTCGCCAGGTTCGCCTTCGCCGGCTATACGCATGCGAGTATCATTGTCAACTCCGGCTGGTATCGTTATTTTTATGCTACTTGATTTTGCTTGTTTGCCATTACCTCTACAAGCACTACAGGCTTCTTCAATAACTTTACCTGCACCTTGACATTTATGACAAGTTGTTCTGGTTCTAAAGAAACCCTGTGTGATTTCCATTTGTCCTGATCCGTGACAAGCCGAACACGTCACAGGTGATGTTCCTGGTTTAGCTCCAGAACCTTTGCATTTATCGCATAATTCTTGTCGGCGTAATTCGATTGTTTTTTCGCAACCAAATACGGCTTCTTCGAAAGTGATTTGTACAGAACATTTTAAACTTGCACCTGCTCTAGGGCCACGTTGTCTGCCACTACCACCGCCAAAAAAGCTTTCGAATATGGAATCTCCTCCACCGCCACCAAACATATCACCAAATGCTGAAAATATATCCTCAGCATTAGAAAAACCGCCACCGCCCATACCACCTTTGACGCCAGCTTCTCCATATTGATCGTAGCGTTGGCGTTTGTTGTCATCACTTAATACGTCGTAAGCTTCGGCGGCCGCTTTAAATTTGTTTTCTGCATCGGCATTGTCAGGGTTGCGGTCGGGATGATATTTCATCGCCATACGTTTATATGCTTTGCGTATTTGTTCTTTAGTTGCTCCGCGTTCAACGCCTAGTGTTTGGTAGTAATCTTGTGCCATGATATGTCTCTAATAAATTGTTTTTGTTAAGGCCTAATTAAAAAATTATAAGGGGCAATATATAATTGCCCCTTATAAAAATTAATTATATAACGCTATTAACGTCTATTTCCTCGTCATCATCGTCACTTAAATCAGTAACGGCAGTTTCGATGCTTAAAATCAAAGACGCAATAGATGATGCGTTTTGAATTGCAGTTCTGGTTACTTTAGCAGGGTCAATTACACCAGCTTTAATCAAGTCGGTAAACTCGCCAGTAAGGGCATTGTAACCATAAGATTCTTTTTTGTTTTCAAGAATCTCAGCTACGATTACTACGCCGTCTTCACCAGAGTTGTCAACGATTTGACGTGCAGGTATTTTTAAAGCACGCGCAATAATTTCGGCACCAACTTTTTCGTCTTGGCTTAGAGATTGAGCTAGTGTTTCTATAGTTGGGATTAAACGCAACATAGCAACACCACCGCCTGGTACAATACCTTCTTCCGCGGCCGCACGGGCTGCATGCAGAGCATCTTCAACACGAGCTTTTTTCTCTTTCATTTCGCTTTCTGTGGCAGCACCAACGTGTACTACTGCAACACCGCCGCTTAATTTTGCCAAGCGTTCTTGTAGCTTTTCGGTGTCATAATCGCTTGTAGAAGCTTCAATTTGATTTTGTATTTGAGTTACGCGTGTAGCAACGTCTTTTTTGCTACCAGCACCAGAAATAACAGTGGTGTTATCTTTGTCTATTACAATTTGTTTGGCAGAACCTAAATCGTCTAATTCAACGTCTTCTAGTTTCATACCTAATTCTTCGGTGATTACTTTACCACCAGTTAATACTGCAATATCTTCCATAATAGCTTTGCGTCTATCGCCAAAAGCAGGGGCTTTAACAGCAGCAATTTTTAAAGAACCACGCAAGCGGTTTACTACTAAAGTTGCCAATGCTTCGCCTTCGACATCTTCGGCAATAATTAAAAGTTCTTTGCCGGCACCAGATACTTTTTCTAGTACGGGTAAAAGTTCTTTCATTGAAGAAATCTTTTTTTCGTGCAGTAAAATGTATGGGTTATCCATTTTACATTCCATTGTATCGCGATCTGTTACAAAGTAAGGAGATAAATATCCTTTATCAAATTGCATTCCTTCTACTACATCTAAAGTTGTTTCGATACCGTTTGCTTCTTCTACGGTTATAACACCTTCAGTGCCAACTTTATCCATAGCATCTGCGATAATTTCACCTATTTCGTTATCGTTGTTTGCTGATATGGCTGCAACTTGAGCTATTTCTGCATGTTTTTTGCATGGTTTGCTCATTTTTGCAATACTTGCAACAGCTTCTGTAACAGCTTTGTCAATACCACGTTTAATGGCAGTTGGGTTTGCCCCAGCTACTATATTACGCAGACCTTCATTTAAAACAGCTTCAGAAAGTACAGTCGCGGTTGTGGTTCCGTCTCCAGCTGTGTCAGAAGTCTTAGAAGCTACTTCTTTAACCAATTCTGCACCCATGTTTTCAAATTGATCTTTTAGTTCAACTTCTTTAGCTACTGTAACACCATCTTTGGTTACAGTTGGAGCGCCAAAGGATTTTTCGATAATTACATTTCTGCCCGCAGGTCCCATAGTTACTTTAACTGCATCAGCTAGTTTTTTAACACCAGCTTGCATTTTTTTGCGAGCGTTTTCTTCAAACATTAATTGTTTAGCCATTTATAATCTCCTTTACTTTCCAGACTTAGCCAGAATGTCAGATTCTTTAAGAATTAAAAGTTCTTTTCCATCAACAGTAATTTCAGTTCCACCATATTTACTAAAAAGTACAACATCGCCTTCTTTTACGTCTAGTGGGGCAACAGTACCGTTTTCAAGGGTACGTCCAGGTCCAACAGCTAAAACTTTAGCTTCTTGAGGTTTCTCTTGCGCACTGCCAGGCAAAAAAATACCGCCAGCAGTTTGGGTTATAGCTTCCATGCGCTCTACAACAATTTTATCGCCTAATGGTTTTAAATTCATTTTTATATAATCCTTATTAATTTTAATTACATCATTCCTGGCATACCCATGCCGCCCATACCGCCCATTCCTCCCATGCCACCCATTCCTGGGTCCATGCCAGCGCCTGCAGCAGGTTCAGCTTTGACTGGAATATCATTAATCATACAATCACTTGTTAGAAGTATGTTTGCTACAGAAGCAGCGTTTGTTAATGCACTTTTAGTAACACGTGTTGGATCGATAATGCCAGCTTTTACCATATCAACATATTGATCGTTGGCGGCATCATAACCGTTATCGCCTTTTTGAGATTTAACTTTACGCAATACTACAGCGCCTTCAACTCCGGCATTAGATGCAATTTGTTTTAAAGGGGCTTCGATAGCACGGCGTAAAATTTCGGCACCTAAAGCTTCGTCGCCTTCTAGTTCTAATTTGTCAATGGCAGAGGCTGCGCGAACAAGGGCAACACCACCGCCAGCTAAAACGCCTTCGGCTGCAGCTGCACGAGTTGCGTGCAAGGCATCGTCAACACGATCTTTTTTTTCTTTCATTTCGGCTTCAGTAGCAGCACCAACATTAATTACTGCAACTCCGCCAGCTAGTTTGGCTAAACGTTCTTGTAGTTTTTCTTTGTCATAATCACTATCAGAGTTTTTCATCTCTGTGCGAATAGCTTTGATACGAGCCATTAATTCTTTTTTAGTGCCAGCTCCTTCGACAATAGTTGTATTATCTGCAGTGATAACAACTTTTTTAGCAACACCTAAATCGGCAATGCTAACGCTGTCTAATTGAATACCTAAGTCTTCAAAAATTGCTTTACCACCAGTTAAAATGGCAATGTCTTCAAGCATAGCTTTACGACGGTCTCCGTAACCAGGGGCTTTAATGGCTACTGCGTTAATTGTGCCACGCATTTTATTGACTACTAATGTTGCCAATGCTTCACCTTCTACATCTTCAGCAATAATAACTAAAGGACGTTGTTCTTTAGCTAGCGCTTCAAGTAGTGGCACTAAATCTTTAATATTAGATATTTTCTTTTCAAATAATAAAATATATGGTTTTTCAAGTTCGCATACCATTTTATCGGTATCAGTGCAAAATGCTGGGGATAAATATCCGCGATCAAAATCCATACCTTCAACTACATCTAGTGTAGTTTCCATACCTTTGGCTTCTTCTACGGTGATAACGCCGTCTTTACCTACTTTTTCCATAGCTTCGGCAATCATGTCGCCAATACTGCTATCGTTATTGGCAGAAATTGTGGCTACATTTGCAATAGCTTCCTGATCTTTAACAGGCTTAGAGTTTTTGTCTAGTTGAGCAACAACAGCTTTAACAGCTTTGTCGATACCGCGTTTAAGGCTCATTTGGTTACATCCAGCTGCAACGTTTTTAAGGCCTTCAGTAAAGATAGCTTCTGTTAAAACAGTAGCAGTAGTTGTGCCGTCACCAGCGATATCGCTGGTTTTAGAGGCTACCTCTTTAATAAGTTGAGCCGCCATATTTTGACGTGGGTTTTTAAGCTCGATTTCTTCGGCAACGCTTACGCCGTCTTTGGTTACTACTGGAGAACCGTAAGATTTTTTCAATACAACAGTACGTCCTTTAGGTCCCAAAGTAGCTTTGACAGCGCGAGCTAATTTGCTTATACCCTCGGCCATCTCATTGCGGGCATCTTCTTTAAATGTAATTTCTTTTGCCATTTATACCTTTCCTTAGTTAACAACAACTAAAATGTCATCTTCACGCATAATTAGAAGTTCTTCGCCATCGACTTTAATCTCGTCGCCAGCATAAGAAGTAAATAAGACAGTGTCACCTTTTTTGACGTTCATAGTGCTACGACTGCCGTCTTCCAAAATTTTTCCAGGTCCAACAGCAATAACCTTGGCTTCTTTTGGTTTCTCTTGGGCGCTGTCGGGGATTATAATACCACCGGCAGTTTTTGTGGCCGCCTCAAGTCGCTTAACAATGATGCGATCATGTAATGGCTCTAGTTTCATTATCTCTCCTTAAAAAAGAATTTTTAATATATTTGTTTGCTAAGAGCAATCTTAATGCCAAAGACAACATAGTTGTAAGCTGTTGTTATAAAAGAAGTTGCGTTGACACTGTCTCTGGCTGTTTCAATTTGACCAGTCAAATTGTCATACCTATCCCACAATGACGCATTCTATGGATAAAAATAGTAATATGATATTTTTGGTAGTAATTTTTACATATAACACTAACCTCAAGATGTTAAATATGGTATTAATATATGGTTATGAAAAATTTTTATTTTAAATATGTGTTTTATTTGCTTTTGATTTGTTTATGCGCATGTACTTCAAATAAGCGCAATGGACAACGGGCCTTTGATATGGCTTATTCATTGGGTAACTATCAAAGAGCATTAGATGGTAACAAGGTTGATTTTCACAAATCTTTGAGGGGGCAGTTGATTGAGTTGTTGCAAAGGGCAATGGCATATAGAGCCTTGGGTGATTATTCTAATAGCAATAAATGTTTTAATTATGCCGAAAAAGCAGTCATACAGCAGTATGATGATGGCAAGTTTTTAGGTGATATCAGTGCTACATTGTTTAATGATACAGTTTTAGATTATCGGGCCAGCGAATTTGAAGCTGTGATGATAAATACTTATAAAGCTTTAAATTATTGGCAATTAGGTCAAATGGATGATGCAAGGGTAGAGTTTAACCGTGCAATTGATCGTCAAAGGCGCGCTAAAGATTTTTTTGCCAAAGAAATCAATAAGGTTAAGGCAAAGCTTAAAGAGTACGATTCTAACAAAAGTGAAGGTGTCTCAAGTGCAAGAAGCATTATGGAGAGTCCTGAACTAAAGGGCATTTTAGCATCTAGATATCACACTTTAGATAATTTTAAAGTGTATAAAGATTTTATTAATCCTTATGTATCGTATATAGCGGGTTTGTTTTTTATTGCAGATAAGGACTATAACAAGGCTACAGATTTGTTAAAACAAGCTTATGCTATGGAAGAAGGTAACTCTGTTGTGCGCGACGATTTTGAGTGGGTGGAAAAACACCTAGATGGAGTAAAGTCTTTAGGTAAGAAATATGTTTGGTTAATTGCCGAATTGGGAATGGCACCTAAATTTGTAGAAACCCGTATTAATATTCCAGTGTTTTTGGTGAGTAATAAAGTGATGTATGTGGGTATTGCCTTGCCAAAGTTGGTTATGGATGATTTTATTGGGCATATCACAATGTTGGCTAAGAAATCTCAAATATGCGCCAGTATGGATAGGGTTGTGCAAGCCGAATTTAAAAAACGCTTTAAGATTATATTGACTAGAGCTATATTGGGGGCAATCGCTAAAGTCAGTGCGCAATACTTTGCTAATAAAAGTTTAGGAGATTTAGGTAGTTTTGCCATGGCAATTTATCAATTTAGTACAATATCGTCTGATACGCGTTCATGGCGTAGTTTGCCAAAGCAATTTGAGTTGATAAAAACTCAGTTACCAGCTGATGGTAAAGTAGATATTAAAGATAACAATGGACATTCTTTAATTCTACAGGTGCCAAAAGATAAAAATTCTGTTATATTTTTACGCAAGCCAAGTATGCAAGCTAGGCTTAATTATCAAATATTTAGTTTTTAGGAGTGGTATGAGATATTGTATACTGTTAATAGTGGTGTTTATTTTTGGTGGTTGTAGCCAAAACAATCAACAATCAAATGTAGTTAAAAAAGACAATATTAGAAGGGTGCATATTAATGCACCAAGTATTAGTGTTGTACAAACTAAAGTTAAGATTTTAGATGATAATAGAGTAGTTGCGCAAATCACAGGTTATAATAACGGTAGTTATTACCGTTTGTTAGAATATCGCATTCAATGGTTTGATGCAGACGGCTTTTTAATTAGCAATTCTGCACAAGGTTGGCGTGATGTGCCTGCTTTTGCTAAAGCAGAATTTTTTATTAAATCACCTTCTCCAACTGGTAAAGGTGTAGATTTTAAAATTATCATCAGACTTAAAAATTCAGTAGAAAAAACTAAGAGGAGATAATATGAATAATAAATTAAAATACGCTTTGGGTTTAACTTTGTTGCTTTCGTTAAATGCTTGCGAACCAAATACAGAAAATATCGACACCTATAACGATAAGGGTAAGGCGGTCATGGTTTTAGATTATCGGGATTTTCAAAAAGCGGCAGCCGATGCTATTGATTCTATGTTGTCATCTGCTGCCATGCAAAAACCGGGTGGAGGTAGATATGTATTGGCAATTTCTCGTATTATTAATGATACAATGCAACATATTGATACGGATCAATTAGTAAAAAAAATTAGAGTTCAGCTTTTAAATTCTGGGCGTGTTGCAGTTACTACCAGTATAGGTGGCAATGGTCGAGAAGATAGTCTGCCGTTAGATACCCGTAAATTACGTGAAAATGATGAAATAAAACAAAGTACTATAGCAACTAAAGGGCAGATAATCGCCCCAGATTTAAGTTTGTCAGGAAAAATAATTCAACGCAATATAAAGGTGGATAAAAAAACTTTGCAAGTTGAGTATTATTTTCAATTAACAGTAACAAATGTAAATAATGGATTATCAATTTGGGAAGGTGAAACAATCATTGGTAAACGAGGCAGTGATAAAAATGTTTCTTGGTAGTGTACAAGTATATATAATCTCGCAATTTTAGTGAAACTGAGTAAATTATGAAAAAAATGAATGATAAAGATATTGAAAATGCAGTGCGTAAAATTGCAAAGGATTTAGACGATAAACGCTTTAGTAATATTCGCGTATTAGATATGCGTGGTATTATCACGTATTGCGATTATTTTTTAATAGCAACAGGTAGTAATAAACGTCAATTAAGTGCTGCTCAGGATTCTATCCGTGAGATATGGAAAGAGTTAGCCGATGTGCCAGTACGCCCAGAAGGCGACAATGAAAGCGATTGGTCATTAGTTGATTTAGGTGATATTGTTGTGCATCTATTTACAGCAGACGGACGCAGTTTTTATGATTTGGAAGGCTTATGGGGTGAGGCATCGGAGTTGGCATTATGAAAGTAGAGATTGCGACACAGTTGGCATCTTTAATAGAGATGTCCATTGATGATGTTGTCAAGCTTATTGAAGTGCCTAAAAATACAGAACATGGAGAGTTGGCATTTCCATGTTTTGTGTTATCAAAGATATTGAAAAAAAACCCAGTGCAAATAGCTAAAGATTTATCGGATAAAATTAGTGCTAATAATTTTATTACAGTGCCAGTTGGACCATACATTAATTTTAAGGCCAACCGACAGGTCTTAGTAAAAGATGTGATAAGTGAATTTTTGGCCGATACTGATAAGTTTGGTAGCAGTGATTTTGGACAAGGTAAAACTATTGTGGTGGATTTTTCTAGTCCTAACATTGCTAAACCTTTGGCTTTTCATCATATTCGCTCAACAATGATTGGTAATTCTTTAGTCAAAATGCATCGCAATGCTGGATATAATGTTGTGGGTATTAATCATCTTGGTGATTGGGGAACTCAGTTTGGCTATATCATAGCTGCTTTTAAAGATTGTGATGAAGAGCAAATTAATAACTTAAATTTAAAAGAAATTATTGATGCTTATGTAGGTATGAATAAAGCAGCCAAAGAAGACAGCAGTGTTGAAGATATGGCTAGAAGTTGTTTTTTGGATCTGGAAAGCGGTCATAACAAGGCACGGTTGATATGGCAAAAATGTCGAGATTTATCCTTGGCAGAATTTGAAAGGGTATATAGGCGTTTAGGCGTTAGTTTTGATTCAAATATCGGCGAAGCTTTTTTTGAAGACAAACTGGAAAACTTAATTAAACAAGTAGAAAACGCTGGCATTACAAATATCTCTGATGGAGCGCTGATTGTTGATTTAGAAGATTATGGCATTACAACGCCTTGTTTATTGCGTAAAAGCGATGGTGCAACATTGTATGCTACACGAGATTTAGCGGCGGCTTGTTATCGATATGAAACATACAAATTTGATAAAGCATTTTATGTAACAGATTCGGGTCAGAGTTTGCATTTTAAACAATTTTTTAGTGTCTTGGATAAAATGCAATTACCATTTGCCAAAAATATGTATCATGCACCATTTGGTGTTTTATTGGTTTGGGATGAAACCACAAAAGAGTGGACAAAGGGTAGAACACGTTCTGGTCAGATTGTTTTACTTGAGGATATTTTAGACGAGGCCACTAAACGAGCTATGGACATTATACAAGATAAACGTCCTGATTTAGCTAATAAATCTCAAGTGGCAGAGCAAATTGGTATTGGTGCTGTTGTTTTTAATGATTTAAAACATAGGCGCATTAAAGATGTAAAATTCAGTTTTGAAGATGCTATTAATTTTGAGGGCGAAACAGGCCCTTATTTACAATATTCAGCCGCTCGTGCAGCTAGTGTTGTGCGTAAATATGGTAAAGAAATTAAATTGCCAGAAAATTTTAATGCTTTGATTTCTGATAGCAGTTTTGAAATTATAAAAAAGGTTTCTACCTTACCTGAGGTTTCTCTAAGAGCTTGCAGTGAGGGTGAACCGTATATTATTGCCAATTTTTGTTTAGAATTGGCCGCGTTATTTAATAGTTTTTATGCAAAGGTGCATATTTTGGATAATGTAGATGTAGATAGTTTGATTTTAATTCCAGAGATGGTATCAAAGGCATTGTCTAAGGGTTTAAGTATGCTTGGGGTTGCTGTGCCAGAGCAAATGTAGGTAAAAATGACTAATAATATAATAATCGAAAACGATAATAATAGTGTAACAGTTAGTCCTTTTGGGGCGCATGTATTGTCATGGTTACATAATAATCAAGATGTTTTATTTTTAAGCAAAAAAGCTATTTTTGATAATAGCAGTCCTATTCGTGGTGGGGTGCCAGTTATTTTTCCACAATTTGGAGCTCTTGGCGGTATGCTTAATCATGGTTTTGCACGTATTAGCAATTGGCAGTTGGCTTCATCCAACGATACAAGTGCAACATTTGTTTTGCGTGCCGATAAGGATTCTTCTAAATTGTGGAAGTATCAGTTTGAGGCAGTGTTTAAAATTAGTTTGACAGATGCTTTAAATATGAACTTTTCAGTTACAAATAATGATACCCAAGAATTTGATTTTACGGCGGCTTTACATACTTATTTTAAAGTGGGTCATATCGACCGTGTTTTGGTTAAGGGTTTAGATGGTTTAAATTATATTGATTCTTTAGATGATGATGTAATTAAGTTAGAAACATCTAAAGCTATCACAATTGGTGAAGAGGTAGACAGAATTTATTTAAATTCACAACATCAACAAATATGCGATTTGCAAATGGGACGTCATATTCACATTAACTCACAGGGGTTTTCTGATGCAGTTTTGTGGAATCCATGGATTGACAAATCTAAGCGACTAAATGATTTTGGCGATGAAGAATATAAAGAAATGTTATGTATAGAGGCGGCTCTTATTGACAAACCCGTGACTTTGGCAGTGGGGCAGACATGGCAAGGCAGTCAGACTATTAAAATTACATCAATATAAATTTATAACGAGAATAAAATGATAAAACCAGACATAACAAAATTTAACTATCAAGCTATTATAAATTTCATAAAAAAGTTTTTATCATTTTTTTGGAAGCATTTAAAAGTTTCTTCGGCTATTATTTTTGTAGTATTGCCAAGTATATTTATAATTTTTTATATTGTAGTTGAACGGACGGAATTTCCTATTATGGAAAAATCCCTCTCGCAAAATTTAGTGCAAACTAAAAATTTAGATAATCGACAAAAAGGTGCTATTTTGGTTAGCTCGATTACTTCTCAATTAGAACGAGAGTTAAATTCTACATTGGGGTGGAGTGCTAATGATATTGGGCCTACTAAATTTTTAGATAATCGTAACAATCGTCAAAAAGGTGTGATTTACGCTACAAAGTTATTAACTCAATTTTTTTCAACTAATATTGCTAAATTAGGCAAGGGAGAAGAAGAAAACCCAGATTTACAAGCGGCTAGAGATACCTATTTTGTTTATCAACCATCTAAATATTGGTTTCCATCTTCAGAGCGTCAGTATAATTTAGGTATAAAAAAAATATTTAAATATAAAAAAGATTTATTAGCGGGTAAGGCAGTTTATAATTTGCGTACAGATGATGTTTATAAATTGTTAAAATTTATGACAAGTGAAAACTTTTTAGGAGAACCTTTAGGTCGCTTAAATCAACACAACGAAGAGCAAAGCTTTGCGGATTTAGATGACCAAATTTATTATGCTCAAGGGGTTGTGCTTGTAGTGCGTGATTTTGTAGAAACATTATTGGCTTTATATCCAGAATATTTAACTAAGGGTGGGCAAGATAATTTTAAATCAGCATTGCGAGATATGCGTTTAATTGCTACTTTTAATCCTATGGTTGTTTTAGGTGGCAAACATGATTCTATGTTGCCAGATCATCGAACTAAAATGAATAAATATTTTTTTACTTTAATTGAACGTTTAAATGATATAGCAGAAAGTATTAATAGATAGCATAGTTTAAAGTATTGTCAGACACTAGGTATTATTATTTATAACATTAGCATACATTATAGTCATTATTGATTTTAGTTTATTTTAATGATGCCTGTAAAAACTTTTTGGGCGGTTCCGGTCATATATATATTTTTTTTAGCTGTTTGTTTTAGTTGTAATTCCCCGCCTAAGAGTTTTACGGTTATATTTTTATTGGTTAATTTGTTGGCAAATGCAGCTGCTGCGGTGGCAGTCGCGCCTGTTCCACAGGCTAGGGTTTCGCCAGTGCCACGTTCCCAGACACGCATTTTAATGGTGTTTTTATCAATTATTTTTGCAAATTCCACATTGGTTTTGTTACTAAAAATTGGATAATTTTCAATTTCCGAGCCGTGTTTTAATACTTGTAAATCTGTTATGTCATCTACAAAAACAACAGCATGAGGATTGCCTATATTGACACAATTTATTTTATAGGTTGTATTATCGTTTAGAATAATAGACTGCTTGGTTATTTTGGGCATACCCATATTTACCGTAGCAGAAATAAATTTATTATTTGTATTGGTATTTATTTTAACACTAATAAGTCCAGCTAATGTGTCTACAGTTAATTGCTTGCAATTATTTGGATTGAGTTCAAATATATATTTAGCAATACAGCGTATAGCATTCCCACACATTTCAGCTTCGCTACCATCGGCATTAAAAATACGCATTTTTAAGTTTGCTTTTTGGCTGGGTAGTATCAAAACTATACCATCTGCCCCTATACCAAAATGTCTATCAGATAATCTTATGGATAATTGACTGGGGTCATTAATAAAGTTTTGATTAAGGCAGTCAAAAAAAATATAATCATTGCCTAAACCATGCATTTTGATAAATGGAATATCCATAAATTAAGAAAGTCTGCCTTTAAAATCTTGGTAGTTAAATTCTTTAATTATTTCTATATTGCCGTTTTCGTGTTTTAGGGCAATAGATGGCAAGGCAATGCCGTTAAAAGTTGTTTGCTTAACGGTTGTGTAGATAGCCATATCTTCAAAATCTATTTCATCGCCTATTTGTAATTTTTTATCAAAACTATAATTGCCGATAATATCACCAGACAAACAGGATACACCAGCTAGGCGATATGTGTATTGTTTTTCGTTTTCTTTGCCAGAGCCAATAATTTGCGGCCGATAAGGCATCTCTAAAACATCGGGCATATGGGCTGTAGGAGATGTGTTTAAAATGGCTATATCCATTTTGTTATGAACGATATCTAGTACGGTTGTGCGTAAAACGCCAGCATTTAAGGCGATGGCTTCGCTAGGTTCAAGTATAACTTGTAAGTTGTATTTGTTTTGGTAATAGTCTATGCAGTTTATTAGTTTTTCAATGTCATAATCTTGGCGAGTTATATGATGGCCTCCACCAAAATTAAGCCATTTTAAATTTGGCAGATAATTTTTAAATTGTTTTTCAAATGCTTCTAAGGTTCTTTCTAAAGAGTCGGCACCATTTTGACAAAGGCTGTGAAAATGTAACCCATCAATATCGCTAATATCATATTTTTTTAGTTGTTCTAAGGTAACACCTAGGCGTGAAAATGGCGCACTTGGATTATATAAATCAGTTTTTACTTCGGAGTATTGATGGTTTACTCGCAATCCAAAACTAACGTTATGATTTTTGACTTGTTGTTTAAATGTATTTAATTGGGAACAACTATTAAATACTAGATGGTCTGCAATGGGCAAGATAAAATCCATATCTTCTTGGCTATATGCTGGAAAATAACAATGTAATTCACCATTAAATTCTTCGTGACCAAGTCTTGTTTCATGTGCAGAACTAGCAGTTACACCACTTAAATATTGGGAAACCAAATTAAATGTTGCAAAAGTAGAAAAGCCTTTAAGGGCTAAAAGTATTTTACAGTTTGTTTTGTCTATGACTGATTTTAAAATTTCACAATTTTTTCGCAATTGTTTTAAGTCAATTATGGTGCAAGGTGTTTTCATTTATAACTCTTTAACTATCCAAGGTAATCCATTTTTATTTAATTCTTCCATAAAAGGGTCAGGGTCTAACTGTTCCATATTTAATACGCCAGATTGATGCCAGATTTTTTGTAGAATAAGCTTGGCTCCTATCATGGCAGGAACACCTGTTGTGTATGAAATAGCCTGTGAACCTAGCTCAGTAAAACATTTTTGATGATCGCAGATGTTGTATATATATATTTTTTTAGGTTTATTATCTTTGATGCCCTCAATAATACAGCCGATACAAGTCTTGCCAACGGTGGTTGCTCCTAAGCTAGATGGTTCAGGTAAAAGAGCTTTTAAAAATTCTAAAGGAATAATGTTTAGACCTTTATAGTTAATAGGTTTAATTGAGGTTAAGCCCAAATTTTGTAATACTCTTAAATGGGTAAGGTATTCTTGACTAAAAGTCATATAAAAACGCATTTCTTTAATTTCTGGAAAATGTTTAGTTAAAGATTCCATTTCTTCGTGATACATTAAATACATTTCACGTTTACCAACTTCTGGAAAATCAAAACTGTGATGTTCAGATAATGGCGGAGTCTCAATCCAGTGGCCGTTTTTCCAATAACGACCTTTTTGTGTTATTTCGCGGATATTTATTTCAGGGTTAAAATTGGTTGCAAAGACTTGCCCGTGATCACCACCATTGCAGTCCATAATATCTATTTTATAAATAGTATCAAAATAGTGTTTTCTGGCATAAGCTATAAAAACATTTGTAACGCCTGGATCAAATCCAGAACCTAATAACGCCATTATACCAGCATCTTTAAAGCGTTGTTGGTAAGCCCATTGCCAGTGGTATTCAAATTTGGCAACATCTTTTGGTTCGTAATTGGCCGTATCTAGGTAGTCTACTTTACACTCTAAACAAGCATCCATTATGCTTAGGTCTTGATAGGGTAAAGCTGTATTGATTACTAATTGCGGTTTATGTTTTTTTATTAAAGTAATGACTTCTTGGGCATTATCGGCATCTACTTGTTCGCATTGTATATTGTTATCGCCAATTGATTTTTTAATGGCCAATGCCTTATTTAAACTGCGATTAGCTAAACATATTTGATTAAAGGTGTTATCTTTGTAGCATTTTTTAGCTACGACAGCTCCGACACCACCAGTTCCTATAATTAAAATAGAACTCATATTAAAAGCTCCTTAAATTCATTTGGTAAAGGCATAGATTTGCCATTTGTAGTGTTAACACAAACGTGGGTGATTAACGCCGAACCTACTTTGGCGTCAGATTTCCATATAGAATAATTTAAACTCATAGAGCTAAGCCCTACATTTATAGAGTCAATTTTTATCGTTACCTTATCATTTAAAGACAGTGGTTGAGTATAATCGCTTTCACAATGCACTATTGGCAATATAAATGGAGCTTTTTTTGGATTTATAGATAGGGTAATATTGTTGTGATTTAAAAAAGCTTGAAAGGCTTCGTTACAATAATTTAATTGTTCTGTAAAATATATTAGCCCTAGAGCATCGGTATCACGCAGGGTAACGGTGGTGTCATATCTAAACATAGTTATCTCAAAAGTTAAATATAAGCTAAAATAAATAGGTACAGATTGGCAAAACTATGGACAATAGTAGCGGTAAAGATGTTTTTTCGCCACTGAAAAAACACGCAACCAAATAACCCGCAAATAAATGGAATAATGGCACTTTGGAACCCCGAAAGGCTTAAAGATGTAATGTGCAGTGTTGCAAATGTTACAGATGAAATGCTACTGGATAGGGTTATTTTCCACCAATTCTTGCCTTTAAAATAATGCATTAAAGCATTAAAAAAAATGCTTCTAAATAATATTTCTTCGCAGATAGGAGCTATTATAACACCTGCTATTATCCAGCTAAATAACTGTATATTGCTGGGTTGATTGGCTATAGGTGCAATTAAGTGTCTTATTTGCCATGTATTAAAATGGTATAAGCTTAAAATTAGTGTTCCTATTAAAATAAATGGTAAGCTAAGTAATAAATCAATTTTTAAGTTTTTAGATTTTAGCCCCCAATTTATTTGAGTGTTACCTTTCCATTGCATTGCAATTTTAATAACAAAGGCGACGCTTATCATGCGTATACTAGCAGAGATAAGCCATTCAATATAGTTTGGTATATCTTCAGTTATTGGTATACATCGTATTAATATGCGAAATAATATCTCTATGACAAATATAAAAAAGGTTAAAAAAAGTAATATTTGTTTTGTGTCAAATTGTTTTTGTAGTTTATTAGTCACAACTTAAAGAATTCCAAGATACACCACGGCGTAGTAAGGCGTTAAGTAAGTAATGTTTTTCGTATAAACTAGGCGATTTTAATGCTAATTGTTTTAAAATATTGGTAGTTTTAGGCAGCTTGGATAAAGCTTCTATGGACATATAACGCACATTAATAATTGGGTCATTTTCTGCTAGGCCAGTTAGTTTATCACGCAATTGTGTTAATTTTAATTCTCCAGCAACGGCGGCAGCATAATAACGCTCTTTTACAGATGCACTGTTAAAAAGTGTTTGTAACCAAAGCACTGCATTTTGCCTATTTTTTGTGTTTAAAGATAGGCTTGTTTTACGGTATAAAAATGCTGTGCGTAAGTCTTCTATATTGTGGTTGTTGATAGCTGTGCTTAATAAAACATTATGCTTTGTATTATTTGGTGCATAACAAAGTAATAATGCTACCAATACCATAGGGGGTAAAATAGTAGGCCACCACCTACCTAAACAACCTGCAATCAAAAGTAATATTAAAATTGCTATTATTGGAATTGCTTTAAAAAATAGCAATAATGCTTTTAGCCCATATCTGCCTAATTGTCGGATACCTTTGCCCCAGTCTTGTTTGGCAGCTTTGCTTTTAAGGTCACCTATTATTTTTGGTATTGGTGCGTTGATAGTTTTTAAAGTATTTGGCACAGAATAAGCATACTGTGTTTCTTTATTTATAAAAATTGGACCTAGTTGCCCAAAATTGCCAGGCTTTAATAAGTTTTCAGGTTTATTAAAATATTTTCTTAGTTGTTTAAACTTTTTTTGGTCTTGAGGGGTTAAAATAGCAATTGGAGCGGCTCCAGATACTATTGCCCCAACGGCTAAAGGAGAGTAATGGTAGTACATATTATTTATTTGTGAGCCAATATTGGTATCAAATAATAGAGTATCCCTAATGTTTACAATAGTATTGATATTTGTGCTGGCAAATATATTTGCACTAATAATATTGGTCAATATTAAAATTATAATCGATTTAATAATAAAATTGTATTTTAGCATAGTAAATTACATGGTAATTATAGTTGACCAGTTTCTTCTAATAATGTTTTAGCGTGTTGTCTTGCTAGTTCTGTAACATTGTCGCCGGTCATCATTTGAGCTAACTCTTCTTGTCGCTCTTGTAGGGTTAATTTTTTAATACCTGTATATATGATATCTTTATTTTCAAATTTTTCTACTTTTAAATGGCTTGTACCAAAGGCAGCTACTTGCGGTAGGTGTGTGATAGCAATAACCTGATGCGATTTTGCTATTTGACACATTTTTTTGCCTATGATAGAGCCTAAGCGCCCGCCAGTATCAGAGTCAATCTCATCAAAAATTAAAGTTCCGATGGCATCTTTTTGACCGATTACTTTTTTTAATGCCAGCATAATTCTTGCGGCTTCTCCACCAGATGCAATGTCTTTTATTGGTGCAAATGGTATGCCTTTATTTAGTTGTGCTGTAAAGATTATGCTGTCAAAACCTTGTTTTAATCCTTTGTGGTTTAATAAAGATAATTTGTTATCTATTTTTGATGTGATTTTGATTTTAAATGAAGCGTCTTTTAAGGCTAAATCTTGCAATTCTTTATTGACGGCTTGTTCTATTTTTTTAGCGGCTTGTTTTCTGGATTTACTTAATAATTGAGCGTCTATTTTTAACTGTTTTTCATAAGACTCTATTTGTTTGTTTAATATTTCAAGTGTGCTGTCGATATTTTCTATACTTTCTAGCTCATTACGCATTTCATCTTGATATAATAAAACTTCATCATAGCTTCTAGCAAATTTTTTCTCTAAAGATTTTAAATTAAATAATCTTTCTTGCATTGAGTTAAAATCATTTTCGTCAAAATCGCTTTCGTTTTGTTCGCTAGATATATTATAGCTTAGATCATTTACAAGGTTGATAATTTCTTCTGATTGTTGCATTAATGGTGCAAAATTATCATCAAGGTTGCTTAGATTGTATAGGGTTTGATTGAGTGTATTTAATTGCTGTTGAACATTATTATCATTTTCATTAATGAGGCCTGATATGGTTTGTAAGTCTTCTTGTATTTGATTGCGATTTTTTAATCTGTTTACTTTATGTTCTAATTCTGACAATTCATTTGGTTGAGGGTTTATTTCGCCTATTTCTTGTAGTTTAAAACGTAGTAAATGTAATCTGTCTTCGCGTTCTTGTGTGGCAATACGTATCTCTTGTAATTGTTGAAAACTAGATTGTAATTTTGTATATGTATCTGCATAGTTATTGATTAAGGTTGAGTGGTCGGCAAAGCGATCTATTATTTCAAGCTGAATAGATGGTTTTAATACAGCTTGGTCTTCATGTTGCCCGTGAAAATCAATTAAGTGTTGTCCAAGTTTGGCTAAAAACTTTACCGTAACAGGTGTGTCATTAATAAAACAACGGTTTTGGCCACTTGGTGATATTTCTCGTCTAAGTATTAAGCTGTCTTCACAGTCTATAGACTGCTCACTTAAAAGGGATGTTATACTGTGGTCTTGACCGTTAAACTCTGCAGATATCTTTACCTTTTGATTGGTTAAATCAAAAATATTTTTAGATGCTTTAGCTCCGCTGATTAGTTGTAAAGCACCGATAAACATAGATTTACCTGCGCCAGTTGTACCACTGATTATGGTTAAACCATCAGTAAAATGTAAATCGGCTTGTTTGAGTAATTTAAAATTATTAATGGTCAAATAATTTAAACTAAACATTATTTTTGCGCAGATTCTTTTGTAACTGGTTTTAAGTTAGCCGGTTTTTTTTCGTGAGCATTGGTTGTTGCGGCAACTTTTTTTTGATTGTCAGTTTTTTGTGATTTTGCTTTTAATTTAGCAATGTCGGATATTATTTTTGATTTTAACATTGCAATATCTTGTTTTAATTGTCCTTGAGTATTTTTGATGCTATAAAGTTGTTTTAAGCTATCTTTGTATTTTTGTTGAGCGTATAAACTCATAGCTAGATGATAAGTAATTAAGGCTTTTAAATGGCTGTTTTGAAAGTGAAACGAATTACCAATAAGAGGTTTTAATTTTTGTGCTTTTATCAAAGTTTGTTGAGCTAATAGAGCCTGATTGTTATACAAATATGCTATTGCTAAACTGTCTAGTATGGCGGGGTTTTTATCAGTTAATTTAAGGGCCATTTTTGCATATTTTAATCCAAGTTTGTATTTTTGTAATTTTGTAGAGCATAAATAACTTAAATTATTAATTGCAGCTAAATTTCTAGGGTTATGAGCAATTAAATCTTCAAGGTTTTTTTGTGCCTGTGAATATTGTTTTAGCGCGATATGATTTACAGAAAGAGCAAATAAGGCTGATTCTTTGTAGGCTATTACATTACTAAGTATGGTAAAGTGTTTGATTGCCATTGCGTAGTGTTTGGTCTGTTGGGCGCGTTTGGCTAAGTCTAAGCGAGTAGGGTAGTTTTTTGGTGCCAAATCAACTAATTGATTAAATCTTTGCAGTGCCAATTCTATCTTGTTTTGTTGCCAGTTTATTTTGCCAAGGTATGTTAAAGCTTCTTGATTGGTAGCATCAATTATTAAAGCTTTATTAAAAAATTCTTCGGCTAAAGTTAAATTGTTTTCTTGCCAAGCAATAAATCCTAATTTTATATAAGCTTCTATACTTTGAGGTTTAATTTTAATGGCACGGTTTAAATATGCTTTGGCTTGTTCGTAGTGTTTGTTAGTAAAATGAATACTACCTAAAGCTATTAAGGCTTCATAATACTTAGGATTACGTTTCAATGCTATTTTTAAAGATGTTATAGCTGCACTTTGGTTGTTTAATCCAAGTTGGCATTTTGCCATACACCAAGGATAGTATGCAGATTGCGGTGCTAAATTTTTAGTTAATTTATGGAAGTATGGTAATGCTTTTTTATATTTTTGTTCATTTAAATATATCTGGGCTAATTCGCTGTTTAAAATTAAATTATTTTCAAATAGATTTAAACCATCTAAATAACTACTAATAGCACTTGTTGTTTCTTCTATAGCTGTAAAAGTGCGAGCTTTCCAAATGTAAGTGTATAAAATATTTTGATTTCTGAATAAGGCGCGTTGTAAACTGCGAAGAGCTTGGTGGTATTCTTTGTTTTGATATAAGCCTATGCCAAAAGCTAAATGACCCCATGGATTATCTGGTGTTAATTGGCTTAATTCATAACCTAATCTACCAATGTTAGCCATACTGTTTGCGTTATTAGATGCTAAAATCGCTTTGATTAAACGGGGTAATATGTAGCTACGATTTGCCCCTAATTGTAAAACTTCTAGATATTGTTTGCGGGCTTGATTGTATAATTTTAAATCAAAAGAAATATCACCTAATGTCGATTTGATTTCTAAATTTGCCCAAAGTGGTAGGGACTCTTTTAATGCGCGTTTAAAGTGTAAACTAGCGGTATCATAACGTTTAATGGCTAACCAAGCATAGGCTTTGCGCATTTGATTTATACCATATTTATTTAACTGAGGTTCTTTAATAAAAGAGATATCAAGCACTTCTAATAATGGGATGTTTTCTACCACGCCATCTACTCTGGCGTTGATAATTATTGGCGTATACATTGGCATAGAACGTAATTTGTTAAAATTTTGGTTATATCTACTAATGTAGCAAGTAGTAAATAGTGAGCGTATACCATTATCAGTCCATAGTTGAGCACGGTCTGGCCAAATATGAAAATTTAAAAATTGCTCTGATGTAAAGGCAGATAAATTTGGTAAAAATAATTTACCAGGGCCTTTGTATAAGGCTTTAATAGTAATTTCTTTATTGTAATATGCTTTTGGAGATTTGGTTAATTCGTTTAGTTCAATATAAACCTTTGGTTGCTTTAGACCTAAAGTTTCTTTGATTTTCAATATGTCTTGTGCGGCATCACCAACGGCGTTAAAACACAGACCCATAATAATTGCTAAAGATATAATAAGGTTTTTCATATAACCTCCTTAAGTAATATAATAATAGATACTTAGATTTTATCAGTTATATAGTGCCTGTCTATAGGTATAAGTATCTAATCTACAAGGTGGTATTTTGCAAAAACAGTTGTTTTGGTGATTTGTTGTTAGATGTTTTGTTGTGTATAGTTTTAAGCAGGTATTATTAATGACACCAACCTTTGGCCGGTAGTTTGTGTAGATATTGGTTGTGTTTAAATAGTTTAATGCCATTAGATTTATGACAAATTTCGCCTATTTTTGTTAATTTGGTTTTTAAAGTCCAATTGTTGTCAATTTTTTTTGTTAATTTTGCATCGGCAGTAAATAATAACTCAAAGTCTTCTCCATCATTTAAGGCGTTGTCTAATGTGTTTGTATTTTTGTTGGCGATGGGGATTTGCTCGCAAAATATTTTTGATCCAACCTTTGATTGTTTGCAAATATGGTGTAGTTCAGAGCTTAAACCGTCTGATATATCAATCATAGATGTAGGATTGCCAAGTTTGAGGAGTTCTTTTACCTCTAAAAGTCTTGGCTTAAACCGTAGGTGTTTACCCGTTATTGAACCTCCTAATGATCCAGTTACAAAAATACTATCGCCAATTTTAGCGCCAGAGCGTGTCAGCGGTTGAGTGTTTTTTTTTATTAATCGTCCTGTCATAGCAACGTTAATCATTAATGCTTTAGGACTTCGGGTAAAATCTCCACCAACAATTGACAATTGCGATTGACGACAGGCCTTTATCATTCCATTGAATATTGCCTTTAATTTTTGTTGACTAAGGTTATGGGGAACGCAAAAAGTTATTACACAATGGCTGGGTTGCATACCCATTGAGGCAATATCACTAACATTTACATTGATTGCTTTTTGGCCTATATCGCTAGGGCGTTGTGTTTGTAGATCAAAATGTACTTGGTCTACTAAAGCGTCGGTGGTGAAGGCGGTTTTGTTGGTGGTTTTTAAAATGGCAGTGTCATCGCCACTGGGCAACAAAACGCTTGGGTCGTCTCCAATTTGTTTTTGAGCCCAACTAATAAAATTAAATTCGCTGATAGGGTTCATTGTAAAAGACCTTCTTGCTGAAATGACATCCATCCGTCTGGACTTACTATAATATGATCTAATAATTTAACATCAATGCTTTGGAGGGCTGTATTAATTAATTGAGTGATTTGTTTATCTTCTGCCGATGGGCTTAGACTGCCTCCTGGGTGATTATGAGCCAATATTATAGCATTGGCGTTTAGTGCAATACATCTTTTAACTATATGCCTTGGGTATAGTGGTGCTTGATTTAAAGTGCCTTCAAACAGTAATTCATTTGCTATTAATTTATTGGCAGTATTTAAAAATAAGACTCTGATTTGTTCAATTGATGAACCTTTTAAATCGGCTCGCAATGCATTGATTGCCAAATGAGGGTGATTGATTAAATCCATATCTAATGCTTTGGCATTTAGATAGGCTCGTCCCATATCTTTGGTTATTTTAATTACCGATGCCATTACTTCGCCAACTCCTTCTACTTGTTGTAAGTCTTCAATAGAAGCATCCATAACCTGAGCTAAACCACCAAAGCGTTTTAATAAGTCTTTGGCAATGGGTTTGGTGTCTTTGCGTGGATGTCCTAAACTCAATAATAGCTCTAGTTGTAGGTAGCTATCCCAGTGGTCTAATCCTTCACGAAAAAAACGTTCTCTGATTCGTTGGCGATGTTTTTGGTGGTTCATAGTGCATCAATGACATTTAGTGTTTGTTCTACGTTTTTTTCTATGGAATAATCAGCGATTGTTGCTAATGATTGTTTAATCATTTTTTGTTTGTTTTGATTTTGTATCCAATGTTTTAATCGCTCAAATATTGCCTCTGTATCAAAAGGTGATTCGACGACATATCCATTATGATAATCATTTAATAACTCAGACATTCCGTTGCGTTTGGTGGTTAATACAACTGCGCCTGCTGCCATAGCTTCTAAGCAGGCATTGCTACAAGGGTCGTAATGTGTTGGAAACAGCATCATATCCGCAGCATGTAGATAGGGGCTAGGGTCGTCTACTTCTCCAATAAAACGTACTTGCATAGTTAAATTAAGTTTTTTTACTAATGGGTCTAATTCGCAGGCATCTTTGCCAAGCACTAAAAATTTAAAATTTCCTTCAATACGGGTGTTCAAAAGTTTTAAAGCCAATAACGCCTCTTTTAATCCTTTGCGTACTTGTCCATTGCCTACAAATAAAAATATATGGGTATTTTGGTGGATTATTAATGTATCGTCTAGGGATTGGGCAATTATTTGTCGTTTTTCTGGGTGGTATTTTTTTAAATCGATACCATTGTAAACAGTTGTAATAGAGCTGTCTGGAGTTTTGTAGTGTTGTTGTATTTCTTGTTTAACCATTTGTGAGTTAGCTATTATATGCGTGGTCCCGTCATATAATTTTTTTTCTATGGCTAATAGGTGCTTATTTAGAGGGTTTAAATTTTGTAATAATTTGAAACTTTTATTAATCTGCTGTTTATATTTAAGCCATTGAATATGGCAACCATCTCCAGCTCGATAGATGTCTTGGTATGAAGTACGTTCTAAACTTATCACCACATCGTAATTGCCTGTTTTTGCACAAATCTCGGCATTTTTAGCAAATGATTTGTCCTTCATTACAGATAAAAAACCAGATGATTGGGCTATGTGTACTTCTACACCGGCTATTTTTTTGCGTGGTGGCTTGGCGCAGATTAATTCTACAAAACAACCTTTGCGCATTAAACCTTTAATTAGTAGGCCAAGATAGTTTTCGGCTCCACCAATAGAGCTCATATTTTTTCTAATAACTGCTATTTTCATAGCTGTATTGTAGGGCTATGTCATTAAAAAGAAAGTGCGTATTTTAGTTTAAATGTTATAATATTTTAAATGAATATTTTAGCAGTTAGCACAACAGGTATGGGTGATTCTTTGTTGGCGACGCCAGGGTTGTCGTTATTGCGTAGGTCTTTTGGCAATGCGCATATAACATTGTTGACCCATAAACGTTGGAAGGATTTGTTTGCATATAACCCACATATTAATCAATGTTTTGGATATAGTAATAATGGTTTAATGCGTCTTTATTTGCGTATGCGCTTGGCTAGGTATTGGGATTATATTGTTGTGTTTCATGCTAATGGTTCTGAGTATCTATTATTAAAAAAATTAAATTTTGGCAAATTAGTCAATAATCAGGGTGTTAGTGATGTTTCTAAAAATATTTATGCTATCGATGTCGGTTTTGATATGCACGCTGTTGATCGTCGCAGTGCAGTAGCTAGGGCGATAGGTGCTAATGCAGTATCTCCAAAACGATTAGAATTATTTTTAAATGATTCACAAATCCCACCTATTAAACCACCTTGGCGGATTTTATTGCAACCAGCTGCCGCTAATCTCTTTAAAATGTGGCCAGTGGAAAACTTTGCAAAATTAGTTGGTATGTTAGACAATCAATATCGAGCAGAATTTTTTGTAGTAGGTGGTCCTAAAGATTTCAAGTTATATGATGCTA
>JAMOSO010000039.1 GCA_027063065.1 Planctomycetota bacterium
CTCTTCTTCGATGTCGGTGTATTGGTCTATTTGGGTTTTAAGGCGTTGTATCTCTTTAAAATGGGTGATAAATTCTGCCCGTGCGGTGTCGCCTTTAAGGTTGTTGACCTCTTCTGGATTGCAGGGTAGATTTTGCGACGCCATAAAAACCTCTAATTTATCTATTGCCTCTTCTAGTTTGTTAATCACCTCGGGGGCAGGTTCAACAAGCCAAATTTCTTTGGCTTGTTCTGCTTTGCTTACCCCAGAAAAAAGTGATATGGCAGTATTAACGGCGCTTTCTTGATAGCGAAAATCCAAAATCATTCCGTGGGGTTTGGTGTCGTTTAATACGCGATTAGTGCGTGAAAAGGCTTGAATTAAACCGTGATATTTAAGTTTTTTATCCACATATAAGGTATTAAGATATTTAGAATCAAAACCTGTAAGAAGCATATCCACCACAATGGTAATATCTATTTTATCCTTATGGGGGACATCTTTATTGCTGTATTTTTGGTCTTTGATGCGTTGCTGAACATCTTGATAATATTTGTCAAATTCTGTAATGGTATGGTTTGTGCCGTATTGGGTGTTGTAGTCGTCAAGAATTGCCTTTAAAGCTTTTTTCTTTTTTTCTGGTTCAACTTTATTATCCGCTTTTTCTTGCTCTAAATCCTCTTGAAGTTGCTTAACATCTTTATTGCCCTCGGCAGGCGGAGAAAACACACAAGCGATATTTAGGGGTTTATAATCGGCATCTTGGTCTTGTTTTTACGCCTGTATTTCTTTAAATAAATCGTAATACTTAATGGCTTGATTAATAGAGGTTGTTGCAAAAACTGCATTAAAACGCCGTTGGTTGGTGGCGGAGTCGTGCTTGGATAAAATCTCATTAACTACTGCTTTTGGCTCGGGTGATGTTGATTCGCTGATGGTATCTTTATCGTCTTTGGGTCTTTCGCCAAAGTAATCAATATGAAAACGCAATACATTGCGATCTTCAATGGCGTTGGTGATGGTATAGGCGTGGAGTTGTTTTTCAAATATATCTTGGGTGGTTTTATGTGAAGCCTCTGTGCCTTCGATTGTTTTGTAATTGGAGTTATCTTCAAAAATGGGCGTACCTGTAAAGCCAAAAAGTTGGGCATTGGGAAAGAATGATTTAATGGCTTTGTGGTTTTCGCCAAATTGCGAGCGATGGCACTCGTCAAAGATAAAAACAATGCGTTTATTGCGTAATGGCTCTAAACGCTCTTTATAGGTTTGTTTGCCCTTGGTTTTATCGGCTTGGGTGCGTTTGCTTGTTTGATCGAGGGCAATACCTAATTTTTGAATGGTGGTAACAATAACCTTATCAGCGTAGTCCTCGGAGAGCATACGGCGGACTAAGCTTTCAGTATTGGTGTTTTCTTCTACGCAGTTATCTTGAAATTTATTAAATTCTTCTCTGGTTTGACGGTCAAGGTCTTTGCGGTCAACAACAAAAAGACATTTATCAATATCGGGATTGTCTTTAAGTAAGGTTGATGTTTTAAAAGATGTTAAGGTTTTGCCACTGCCCGTTGTATGCCAAATATAACCGTTGCCACGGTTTTGGTGTATGCAATCAACTATCGCCTTAACGGCATATATTTGATAGGGTCGCATAATCATAAGTTTTTGCTCGCTGGCGACTAAAACCATATATCTGCTTATCATTTTGCCTAAGGTGCATTTTGCCAAAAAGATTTCTGAAAACTCATGCAGGTGATTGACCTTGCTGTTGTCTTCTTTGGCTAACTCGTAAACGGGTAAAAAGCGTTCATCGGCGTTAAAGCTAAAATGCTGATTGGGGTTATTGGCAAAATAACGGGTTTTGTTTTCGTTGCTAACGATAAACAACTGCATAAAACACATTAATGTATTAGTATAGCCATTGCCCGGATCGTTTTTATATTCAACGATTTGTTCCATCGCACGCCGAGGGCTGACATCTAAGGCTTTTAGCTCTATTTGCACCACAGGAACACCGTTAATAAGTAAAATAACATCGTAACGGTGATTGCTATTGCTGGTATTGATGCGTAGTTGGTTAATAACCTCAAACTCATTTTTGCACCAGTCTTTTATATTAACAAGGGTATAATGCAATGGGGTATCATCATCACGCTTAAAGGTGTTTTGTTGGCGTAAAGTTGTGGAGGCAACAAATACATCGGGGGTGATAATACTATCGTATAAACGGGCAAATTCTGAATCGCTTAGACTGACCCTGTTAAGTGCCTCAAATTTATCGCGAAAGTTTTGCTCTAAAGATGCTCTATCCCTAATGTCTTGGCGATATGTATATTTAAGATCTTTTAATTTTAGAATTAAAGATTCTTCTATTTGTTTTTCTTTAGTGGTCATTAACTACTTCCCCATTTTGTTAGTATAATTGTATATAGCACCAGTTTTGCAGAGTAAGTTTAATTATACAAAATTTTAAGCTTGCATCTATAAATTAACAATATTTTAAGATTTATGTCCATTTTAGTATATGTTATACGTTACATAGGCAATGTACTGCTAGTTTTTTGATGCTGGCTTCTACTGTAGCTTGGTTGGCTTGTAGGGTTGGTTTAATGCCGTAGCTTTGTAATTTGGCTGTACAGGGCTTACCTATTGAGACGGTAATTATCTTTTTTAATAAATCAGAGCCAAACTGATTTATAAATGATGTTACGGCAGATGCACTGGCAAAAAATATAGCATCACCATTGGGTGTGTGATCATATTTTATTGGAATATTATTATATAAAATCACATCATCAACTTTATGTCCCATATTTTGTAAACCGTTACTTAAAGTCTGTGGGGCTTCAGATGAAATACATCTTAAAATATTTAAATTATTACCTGAGACTTTATTTTGAAATAATTTTAAAATACCTTCTGAACTAAAATCATCATCTGGGCTTAAATCTGCTTGTAGACCAAGTTTGTTTAATTCGGTTTTAGTTTTTGTACCTGTTACCATAATATTTGGCAATTTACGCAAATCCAAGTTGTTGGCGACAATAATTTGTTTAAAACATCTAACTGCTGATGGCGATGTTAAGGCAATCCAATCATATTGTGTGATATTATTAAAAGATGTTGCCGCAGAAAAATTTGTTTGTAGTTTTATTAATGGGTATGCCAAAGGTACACCACCAAAGGCACGTACAACTGATTTTGCGTTTGGCATAATGGCATCACTACAAGTTAATATAACTTTAATGCCTTTTAAAGCTCCATTTTTTGTATTATGCAAATATTGTGCCTGTGTAAATTTACCAACCATAAATAATCCCGGTTTTTTGCCATCATAATTATTTAGTTGTTCAGCAATGTTTTTAATTTTTGCATGCAAGATGTTTTCTTCTCTGGTGCCAGCAGCAAATACAACAGCTACTGATTCTTCTGGGTTATGGCCATCGGCTAATAATTGTTGGCAAACAATTTTAATTTTTTTAATTGCCATAAAGAATACCAAAGATGATTTACTACGAATATCCTGCATAATAGATTTCGTTTCACCACCAGCAACACGTGGAGTAATAACACTAAAGCCCCTAGATACGCCACGTCTAGTTAATAACATTCCTGTTCCTGTAGTGGCTGCACTAAGACTGCTTAATCCAGGAATAACCCAATATGCCAAACCTGCATTAGATAGGGTTTCGGTTTCTTCGGGTAAGCGGGCAAAAACCCCAGGGTCTCCGCCTTTTAATCTTACTACATTAAAGCCTCGGCGAACATAATCTAAAAGCAATTGATTAATTTTGTCTTGACGTACTTGTATACCATCGGCGCGTTTGCCTACATTGATGGCTTTAGCGGTGTCTTTAAGATTTTCTAAAAGACGCGGAGCTATTAAAGCATCGTGCAAACATATATCACAATTTTGCAAGGCGTTAATGCCCTCGACAGTACATAGATTTTCATCACCAGGCCCAGAACCCATAAAACAACAAGATTTAGTATAAAAACTGCGTAATTTTATAAATCTTTGATCACCTTTTTTAAAGGTTAAAGCAATAAAGCCTTGCCCCTCTGGTGGTGCTAATTCTTGAATGCTTAACCATTTATTAATGCGCTCTTGTAAATTTAAACGCACTAAAGCCGCGCCTGCCATTAACAATAAATCAAAATCTCCATTATCTAGTTGCTCTATGCGTTTTTCGATTGTGCCACGTATGTTTTTGTTTTGCCATTGAGTAAAAGTAGCATCTGCCCATGCTTTGCGTCTATCAGAACTAATGCCAATCCTCGGGTTTTTAGGGATATCATCAAAACTTTGACCTTTAGGTAACACAATTACATCCCTTGGATCGGCTTGCCATGGCAACCAAAACCAATCTAAATCATTGTGTAAAATATCTGGTAAATCTTTTGCACTATGTATGGCACAATCAATTTCACCATTTAAAACAGCTTTATCTAACATATCAGTAAAAAAATCAGCGGGACTTTTATCTAATGTTGTGTTTAAATCCTTATCGCCTGCACTGCTAAAAGGTTTTAAATCAAAACTTAAATTGTTCAAATCTGCCTTTATAGCATTTAATGTGTTTTGAGTTTGCACCATAGATAAATTACTGCTACGGGCGCCTACGATAAAGTGTTGTTTAAATGTCATATTTCTACCAATTATTAAAATGTTTAATGCTGTCTATTATATTGGGATTTGACAGGCAATGTATATGAATATATGAAGCTATTGTGTTGTTGATTTTATATCCACACGCATCGACTATACCTTTTGTGGGATGTGTTACGCTATAGATATTTTTTATTTTGTTTAACGCAGATGATTCGGAATAATGAAATTCATGTCCGCGTATAATATCCCCTTTTTTACCTAAAAAACAATTTTCCATCAATGTTACTTGTCTATATCCTAAGCGTTTTAGACGATTGTTCATTTTTGATTCTATAGGGAATATCCCGCACATATTAAATGAATTATTATTTAAAGTTGTAATGGTTTGTGATAAATACATTAATCCTCCACATTCAGCGTATATTATGCCACCCGAAGAAGAAAAATCCTTAATACTTTTTAGCATACTATTATTTTGAGATAGCTCTTTGGCAAATATTTCTGGAAATCCACCGCCAAAATAAAGCATATCACTTTTTGGTATATGTTTATCCATTAATGGCGAAAATTTAATTACATTAAAGCCATGCTCTTTAAATAGGTTAATATTATCTTGATAGTAAAAACTAAAAGCTTTGTCATAGGCTATTGCAATAGTTTTGTTGTCAACAATGTTTGAGATTGTTGTGTTATTATAATGAGGCAGGTGTTTTTTGCTTAGCTGTAATAATTGTTTTAAATTGATATTTGTTTCAATTTTTTTTGCTATTAAATCATATTTTATTTGATTATCATTTTCTATTTCTGGCACTAAACCCAAATGGCGTTCAGGCAAAGTAAAGTTTTTATCACGATTTAAATAACCAATTAAAGGTGGTAATTGTTGTTGTTCTAAAACAGTTTGCAATAATGATGCATGATAATCTGAGCCTATACCATTGGCAATAATACCAATTATGTTAATGTCTTTGTCAAAATCGCAATATCCTTTAACTAAGGCTCCAAAGGATCGTGCCATCCCTTTAGCATTGACAACTAAAACTACGCCGACATCTAATATTTTTGCGATATCAGCACTACTGCCATAATTAGATTGTACGTCTAAACCGTCATATAGACCCATTACCCCTTCAATAATTGCAATGTCAGCGTTTTTAGAGGCATTATAAAATGATGCTTTTAGGTTTTTTTTACCCATTAGCCAAACATCAAGATTGACAGATTTTTTTTTAGCTACCTCTGTTTGAAATCCAGTATCGATATAGTCAGGTCCGCATTTAAAAGGCGCAACGACCTTGCCCATATTTTTAAAGGCTGAAATTAAACCTAAGGTTATTGTGGTTTTGCCACTACCTGAGCCGATACCAGCCACTAAAAAAGCATTAAAGTTTGTGTTGGTTTTATAGTTCATATTTGGTGTGATAGCCACGATGTGTAATCATTTTGCCTTTGATAATATCAGTTTGACTATTGCCAATGATGACAGTTGTCAGCATATCAATATCTTCTAAATTTAAATTGCATAATAAACCTACCCAAATAGTTTTATTGTCTCGTCCTGCATTTTTTACATAGCCAGCTACTATTTTTTTATTTGGATTTTTATTTAAAAAAATATCTTTAGTTTGGGCAATTAATTTATGTCGGCGTTTACTGCGTGGGTTATACAATACAGTAACCATATCCGCATTTGCTGCTGCGTTTAAACGTTTGATAATTAGTTGCTCTGGCGTTAATAAATTTGACAAGCTAATCACAGTAAAATCATTTGTTAATGGAGAACCTAATTCAGCACCTACAGACAACGCAGCAGTAATGCCTGGGATAACCTCGACATTTATGTTGTATGCTTTTTTATCAATTATTTCAAATAAAAGTGATGCCATACCATATACAGAAGAATCACCAGAACAAACAATCGCTACGGATTTACCATTTTGAGCCTCTTCAACCGCTAAGTTTGAGCGTTCTACCTCATGCATCATACCTGTATCTATTGTTTTTTTGTTATGGCATAAATCTCTAATTAAGTCTATATACAATGTGTATCCAACCACGACTTCTGCATTATCTATTATAGCTTTAGCTTGGGGAGTTAAGTACATTGTATCACCTGGCCCTAAGCCAACTGCGTATATTGTATTTGTCATAAGTCCTTAAATTGCAATGGCAAGAGTTACTGTCTTGCCCTTTATTTTTGGTGTTATAATTCTATTGTTTTTTGATGCCAACATAGCCGATGCTTCAGCCACTGATGCCGTACCTATTTTACCTTTTACTTGTTTAGATGGGGTTGGAACATTGACATTATTTAAATTTTCAACTGTAAAAAACTGTGTTTTTACATTTAACTCTGTTGCTAATTTAACAATAGCCGGTTCATTTTGTTTGATATCAACACTTGCTATTGTATCAATCATATTAATATTGCTACCAATTTCTAACAAAGCGGTGTTTAATATTTGTTTTAATTCTTGATAGTCTCCGCCAGCTTTAGCACCTATACCAATAACTAATTTAGGTTTAATAAAATTTAATACATCTAAATCAAATATACTTTTTATTTTGTGTATATCGTCATTAGATAAATCCAAGCTAACTATGGCACTATGTTTTTGTAAATCAATATCTTGCACGCTGTTAATAAACGAGACGCATTTATTATTTGCATAAAATTTATCAAATATTTGTTTTGGCCAAATTACAGCTATGGTTTTGTCGATTATGGGTTCAATTAAAAGCATATTCAATTTTTTAATTTTAGTTTTGTCTAAAATTTGCCAGCCAAATTCTGTAGCAACACAATCAAATGCACGATGCCCTAAGACATCAGATGCAGTTGTAATTACTGGTATTGCCCCTACTATATTGGCTATTGATTTTGTTAATTCGTTGGCACCGCCAATATGTCCAGATAAAAGTGATATTGCATGCATAGCTTTATCATCTAAGCAAATAATAGCAGGATCATTTAACTTTGATTTTATTAAATTAGAGATTTTTCTAACTACTATGCCAGTTGACATTATAAAAATATGTGCATCAAAACAATGCCATTGCTTGTCCAAGTCATTTTTTAAATTGCTAAAGATTTGTGCATCGGCAATATCAGCTATTTGATTTGCAATTTTAAAACCATTTTTTGTAATTGACCAAATTGCCAACTTGCCCTTAAACCTAAATGGAAATTCCTGTGTTTTAAAACTGTGGATATCTGTAATATGCCCTTCGCCTTTGCGATAGCCATGGGTAAATTTTTGATCGTATAATAATGAATCTTGACCATTGCCAGATAGAGCATTACCAACTAAGACTATTGCTTGTCTGGTGATATTAGCCAACGCCACTTTTTGAGCAACTGTTGCTAAGGTGGCTTCAACAATTTTTTGATCTGGCCAACTTGCTCTATAAACTACATATATTGGTGTTTGCTTTGTATATCCAGCGATTAATAAATCTGTAACCAACCCGTCAATATCACCAACACTTAAAAAAAGCCCCATAGATGTATTATGCGATGCTAATAATTCTAAACGTTCTTTAGGCGGTACTGGTGTGCGTCCAGCACGCCTGGTAAGAATCATTGTTTGGGTAATTCCAGGTAAGGTTAATTCTTTTTTTACTGCTGCTGCTGCTGCAAAAACAGAGCTAACTCCTGGGATAACTTCATAGTCAATACCTTGAGCATCTAAGCGCTTTATTTGCTCGGCTATTGCACCATACATTGCTGGGTCACCAGTATGAACCCGCAAAACATTTTTGGATTCTTTAATACCTGCAATCATAATATCTATAATTTTATGTAAATCCATTCCTGCACTATCGTATAATTGAGTATTTGGTTTATGCTCTGTAAGGATTTCTGGATTGACCAAAGAACCTGCATAGATAATTATATCGGCCTGTTTAATGGCGTTGTGTAGTCTTATAGTTACTAAATCCTTTGCACCAGGACCTGCTCCGCCAAAAATTATTTTATTTTTAAATTCATTCATTTTATATCCATACAAAATATTCTAATTGGATTATCATTTTCTAGCATAGTGCCTTTGCCTAATTTTTTTTGCCTGCGTATCTGTAATTCTAAACTTTCGCTTATTTCATTTTTAAAGTTATTTATAATTTGACAAATTGTTTCTTGCATAATTGCAGTAATAACTAAACGAGTTCCAGTGGGTAATGATTTTAAAATCCATTGAATAATTTTGATAATATCATTGCCTCCGCCTCCAATAAAAACAGATTGCGCTTTTGGAAGATTTGGCATAGTTTTAAAAATATCACCCTCTATGGCAGTTAGATTGTTAATGCCTAAGGCTACACTGTTTTTAATTATATTTTGACAACGCTTGGCTGATTTCTCAACAGAATATACTGTAAGTTCATTGGCTATGGTACATGCTTCTAAACCAACTGAGCCAGAACCTGCCCCTAAATCCCATAAAATAGAATGGGGTTTTAATTTTAATTTTGATAATACTACAGCTCTAATTTCTGGATGAGTTATACAGTTAGAGTCTTTGTAAAACAAATCATCGGGTAAACCTAAAGCTATTTCTTTAACTGATTGCCCTTCTTGTAAAATAAAAATAAACGTTAAATTTGCAAAAGTTTTTTGTAAAATATCACCCAAGTTTAACCTGTTTAGTGTTTCCTCTGGCAAGCCAAGATTTTGACAAATAACACATTTGCGTTGTCGATTGTTTGGGTTATAAGCAATTAAATCTTGCGCAATTTGCCATGGATTATTAATGCTATCACATAAAATACATACTAAGGGAGAATTATTAATTTGTGCGATAGGCAGTTTTTTACTGCGTCCATGCACCGAATAATAATTTAATTCTGAATATACTAATCCTAATTTGGCTGCACCTACCTGTACAGATGTTGTATTGGGTATGTATTGCACTTGGTCGTGTGTAAATCGTTTTGCAAGTAATGCTCCAATGCCATAAAATAATGAATCGCCAGAGGCTAAAATAACAATTTTTTTATTTGGATATTTAATAAATACTTCATCTAGTTTTTTAATAATTTCTGTATCAATATGTATTTTAATAGAAGTTAAATCATTAAAGAGATTTAGCAGTCGTTTGGCTCCAACAATTATATCGGCATTGTAGATAGCGTTTAAATGGTGGGTAGTTAGGCTTATTTTGCCAAGTCCGCAACTGACAACTTTTATTTTTGTATTTGCTAAATTAATAAAATCTAAGTCTAAAATATTGGCGATAATTTTTTTAATTTTGATTGCTTGCCGACAATTTTTGCCGTATGTGGATACCGATACTAAAATTTCTTTGTTGCTAAAAGTAGCTGGAAAAATACAATCGCCATTAATCCAGTTTTTATCGATATTAATTGCTAAAATATTTTTTGCTCTAGCCCAATTTAAAATATTTTGATTAATATCTAAATAATTAGTAGCGGCTATTACTATAAAATAATCATCAATATCTGAAGCAGAAATTTCTTTGTCAATATAGATAAATTTGTCATGGTATTGTGTAAAATCAGGGTTTAATTTTGGTGCAATAACTGTTACTTGCATATTGGCTAGCAACAGTTTTTTGCATTTTTTAAAAGCTGCTTTGCCACCTCCAACTATTAAGACTTTTTTGTTATTTGCCAATAATGTCATTGGTAAAAATTGTTGTTTATTCACGCCATTCTCCGCAAAATTCTGTATTAAACCCAAATAACATTATTTTAAATTTGGTCTGATTGTTCCACTGTTTAAATACTTTTAAAGCTTTTAATGCCCAAATATTATATATTTGTTTTACGATTTCTGGCTCGCATTGCATAATAAAACTACGGATTGTGGAGGCTTTTTGTAAGTGATTAACAATTTTTTTATCAATATTATAATCGTCTAAAATTTTAGCTATTTTTTGCATATCAGTGCGCACATTATGGGCGTGTGTATATCCATAGCCCAAAGCATATTTTGCCAATTTGCCTGGCATACAACCAATGGTGATGCTATCAATTGCATATTTTTTGGCTTGAGATATTGATTCTTGTATAAAATCTCCCATTCTGATGATTTTAATCTCTGGAAAATCTGGTTGCATTTCTTTGAGTAAACGATGAGTTTTGCCTCCTGTTACCAGCATTATTTTTTTATCATTGGTGTTAGCAGCACCTTTAATAAGCATCAGTATAGTTTTTTTATACGCGTTATGACTACATGGTATCACTATGCCAGATGTACCCAAAATAGAAATGCCTTCAACTACTCCCAATACAGAGTTTAAAGTTTTTTTAGCCAATGCTACGCCATTTTCAACGGATACTTCAATTAAAATAGGATTAAATTTTTGCATTTTTTTAGATAAAATATCTAAGTTACGCAAAATCATTTTTTGAGGTTGAGGGTTAATTGCCACTTTACCATTTGGCACATCTAACATATCATTAGTTACTATACCAACTCCCTGTCCTCTGCGTAAAACAATATCTATATTGTCATTGCTGATTTTTATATCACTATCAAGTAAGTTTTGATTAAATATTGATAATTTAACTTTAATTATAGCATTATTAGTAATATCTATATCATCTCCGCCATCTTTTTTTATAGATACATCAACATCATCATTATTAATTTTGATATCTAAAATATTTAAAAATCTAATTTGTGAATCGGGAAATTCTATCCCAATTTTTTTTAAATCATTTGCATTACAACCATATAAAACTTGAAATGCGACTGCACTAGCAGCGCAAACACAAGCTCCTGTTGTAAATCCTGTGCGTAGATTTTTCATCTTACAATTGCTTTAAAGTCTCTTCTAGCATACCGTGAAAAGCTGCCACAGCTAAAGGGCTACCACCACGCCTACCGTCTATTGATACATAGGCAATGTCGCTTTCATAGAGCATTTGTTTTGACTCTATAACATGTACAAAGCCCACAGGCATACCGATAATTATTCGTGGTTTTAACAATCCTTCAGAACTCATTTTAACAATACCTGCCAATGCTAATGGTGCATTGCCAATTAATATAATACCATCATCTATGTCGTCTTTTGCTACGTCTAAAGCTGCAAGAGAACGTGCTATGTTTTTTTCTTTGGCAATTTTTGCAACCCGTTTGTCGGCAACTAGACAAGTAATATCTTTGGTTTTATAAATAGGATTAATTTTAGAAATTTTTGCTTTTGAAATCCCACTTTTAATCATATTAGAATCACTATAAATAGAACATCCATCCTTTAAAGCCTGTAAAACAGTATCTATTGGATTATGTGCAAACCTAAATAATTCACCAATTGATAAATCCGCAGTTGAGTGAATTACCCTCCTTACTACTGGCCATTCTTTTGTGTTAAATTTTTTACCAGTGTATTCTTGCTCGATACATTTAAAACTTTTTTGTTCTATTTGTATTCCTGGCATATCCCAATTTATTTGCGTATTCATACAGCCACCTTTAGAGTTATTAATATCGCTATTATAGCTACTATAATTTTTATAATTTGTGAAATTGTAACAATATATAAACCTGTCTTTCCAGGAAATATCCCCAATGCCGATGGCAGAGTATGTCTTATGGCTCTGACAGGAGTTGTAAATATATAACCAACTAAAAGCGTTATAAAAACTTGTGTTTGGCTTAGTACCCCATCGCGTAACGCCAATGATGCTGCCGATACAGCTGGCATTATTCCAGAAAAATGCACACCTATTATAACCATTGATTCTGGACGTAATATAGATTTTAAATTATCGGGTAAGATTGATGTTGTTAATGCCAAATAACCGTTAATATTTAAAAAATAAATAATGCTATAAAGAGGAACAGTAATAATTAAAACACGCAATAAAATAGTTTTATTGCGTTTAAAAAAAACTTGCCAAAGTGTTTTGTGTTTTTTATTTGTAGGTGTTAATTTAATATCTTTATTTATATCACAAACACTACTATTTTTGTTTAATATTAATAATGCCAATATAGTAGTAATAAATGCGCCTATTATTTGCACGCCAATATAAGCTAAACCGACTTTGCCCAACAATGGTAAAAGCACAAAACTTGATACTCGTAAATGCACAAAAACGGCGGCCGTTGAATTGGCTAATGCGGATAAAATCATTTCTCGCTTAGATATTAGCCCTTCATCACAACTGCTAGCTAAAATGGTATTGGCAGCTCTAGGTGAAGCAAATGCCGTTACAAAAGCAGTACAACCTAAAGACGAAAGACCCGTAAATTTGGACAAAGGTTTTAAAATAAAAGCTAAACGATTTTGTAGGTTTATGCGTTCAAAAATCGTGCCAATAAATACACCAATAGAAATCATCAAGGCCAATTTAAAAAGGCTAATTAGCAATGTGATTACATCTGACATTTTTTATTTTTTGCGTCCTATTAAATGTGATAAATATTCTACAGATGTCTTTTTTATTTCGTCTAATGAGTTACTAATTTTTTCATCTTCTAGACCAACTCTTTGAGCATATAATAAATTATTTTTTCCACTGTTTTGTAAAATATCAATAATGGCATTGCGTGTTCTATATGTTTTTAAACATACTACGGTGTCCGCTTTTTTTACTAAGTCTAAATTAACAATTTCTTCCTTCCACGCGGGTAGTAGCATAAGTGTTTCTTCGTCTTCAACTATGGGCATATTTTTACGTGATGCGCTATACTGAAATGAAGTAATCCCTGGAATTGTTTCAACTTTAATATCCGCAATAATATTTAATACTTCTTTCATTAAATAAGTGTAAGTGCTATAGATTAAAGGGTCGCCTATAGTTACAAAGGCAACATCTTTACCATCTTTAAGCTTGTCGCAAACTAATAAGGCATTTTTGACCCATGCTTCTTTTCGTTGGCTATGTGAACGCGACATTGAAAATACCAGAGGTATCTTAATTGCTGTTATGCCTTCTATGGCACTAACTATTTTAGACGATATGCTCTCTTTGCTATTTTTACCAACGGCTTCAAAAATATAATCCACCTTTTTAAGTACATCTACAGCTTTTAATGTCAACATAGATGGGTCGCCTGGACCCACACCTACACCTATAAATTTGCCATATTTAGTCATTATTTCTCGTTTTTATTATAAATTAAATTGTAAATTTTTAATGCGGCTTTTGCCACATTAATGCCTGGTCTCGATACAAGTTTTTCATTGATAATGCCAAAATTGCCACGTTGTACGCATGGTAAAAAAGCTATTAAACTTTCTTTGTCTGGACTTTTTGGATGGCGATTCATCATACCTCGTTGTTGTAAGTAAAAGTCTGGATTTGCCTTTATAATAGCTTCTATATCAATGCGATTGACACTTTTATTTCCAGCGACTACTATTTTAGCTCCTGCGTAATGGATAATATCAGCTACTATACTATTTTTGCCACAGGTTAAAAAAGTAGGCGCTTGGCGAACTTCAACAAAAACTGTTTTTTTTTGTTTTAATTTTGTAACTAAATCATTTAATTTTGCCAAATCTGTATTAATATTCTTAACTATTTTTTTAGCCGATTGATAGCAATTGGTTTTATTTCCCAAGGTTAAAATTAAATCCTGTACTTCTTTAATGTTTGTGGGCGCAACAATTAAAAACTGAATATTTAATTTGGTTAAATACTGATTTAATTTTTCAAACCGTGAATGATTTTTAGCAAAAGCTATTACAAAATCTGGTTGACAGGATATTACAGCTTCTATAGATGGATTCATATGATTGCCTACAGAAATTACTCCAAGTTTTTTAGCCTCTCTACTTGTTGTGCCAACTATTGAGTCTTCAGCTCCGATAGCTATTAACATCTCAGTATATGCAGAATATAAAGACACGATACGAGGCTTTTTATGGTTGTCTGCAAAAGCAACAGCATTGCTAAGCAAGCAAAGAATGCTCATATAAATAACGGTATATCTTTGGTGTTTTAACATTACAATCTCACATTAATTGTTTTAGACACTTGATTAAATTCAATGTCTTTTAAATCAATATTATAAAATTTACTTATTAGCTTTGGTTTAATTGCTTTATCAATAGATAATGTGTCAGATTGGTCGCCACCATTTAAATACATAATCTTATCGCTAAATCTGATTGCTAAATTAATATCGTGTATAATAGCTATTATTGTTACATTTTTATCTTTGGCTAATGATTTTACTGCACGCAAAATCGTTGCAGTATGATTAATATCTAAATTAGATGTTGCTTCATCAAATAGTAATATGGGTGTATCTTGTATTATTGCTCTGGCTACAAAAACTAATTGTTTTTCTCCACCGCTTAATTCATTAATATAACGGTTTTTAAGATATGCAATTCCTATTTTATCAATAGCATGGTCGATAAGTTTGTTTTGTGTTGCTTTGCTTAAAAATTTAGATTTTGCATATAAGCCCATAGCTATTGTTTCTTGAACAGTAAATGGAAATAGCGTCTCTAATTTTTGAGGTACTAAAGCCATAAGGCAGGCTATATCTTGATTGGACATCTTAGATATGTTGGTTTCATTAATTAAAACGCTACCTGTTTTAGGCATTAAGATATTGTTAAGACATTTTAAAAGAGTTGTTTTGCCACCACCGTTAGGTCCTAATATCGTTAATATTTCTCCAGCTTTTAAATTAAAGCTAATATTTTGTATCACATTTTTAGTATTATATGCGTAACTGATATTATTAACTTTAATCATCTTAATTTACGCATTAATAAAATACAAAAAAAAGGTCCACCTATTAAAGAGGTAATCACCCCTACTGGTATTTCTCCAGCAAACGATAAGGCCCTTACTAAAATATCTGCCCATAATAATATTAGACCGCCAAAAAAAAATGATAGAGGCAATACTACTTTATGGGTAGCTCCAAATACCGAGCGTATAATATGTGGTGCAACCAAGCCTACAAAACCAATGATACCGCTTACAGCTACAGATGTTGCAGATAACAAAGCAGAAGAAATTATTAAAATATATCTTGTTCTTTTGACATTAACGCCTAATGCCGAGGCTTGTTCACTGCCAAATGCCAATAAATCTAATTCTTTAATGTGCAATAAAATTAATGCAGTTCCAAGTATAAAATAAGGACTTAGTATCAGCACTTCTGTCCAGCTTCGACCAGAAAAGCTACCCAATAACCAAAATATTAAAGCGCCTAAAGAATCGCCAGAAATACTTTTAATTAAGCTTAATCCAGCAGATAATATAGCCCCAACCACAATACCAGATAAAATTAAATTGCGAGGTTCAAAGCCACCACTTTTGGCACTTAATATCATAACTGCTAACAATGTTATAATTGCTCCAATAATGGCAAATAATGGTAAAAAATACCCCCCTAGGCCTAATAAAATAGCAACAGATGCACCAAATGCCGAGCCAGATGCAATACCTGTAGTATAAGAGTCCGCCAATGGATTAATTAATAATCCTTGAAATACTGCTCCAGAAATACCAAGTGATGCCCCTACCATAAATGCCAATAACATTCTTGGTAAGCGTATTTGATAAAATACCAAATGGGCAGTTGGATTAGAGTTGTTATTAAAAAGTGTAAAAACACTGTCATACGAAATATTTGCGATACCTGTAGTTAACCCTACAGGTATCGCAAATACTGCCAATAAAATTAAAATGACAATAAAAATTTTTGACACAATTTTTTGTATAATATTAAAATTTAATATTATAATCTTTAATAGCATCACCTATATGTTGTACATATATCTTGACCCATTCAGGATTCATACCTAAGCCAATCACTTCAGTATCAACATTGATACCCGCTTTGGTAAAAATACTTTTCCATGAATCCTCTTCTTCGCTAGCCATATCATTATTGGCATGATCTCCTGCAACTACCATAAATGGCTTAAGTAATATTTTTTTTACTTTAGCCTTTTGCAGACCGTCTAAAACATCATTAACAGTTGGAAACCCTTCTACAGTGCCTACAAAAATATTTGGATAATTATATTCCTTACGCAGTGCTTTTTGAAATTCTGCATAAATACCTGTGCTTAAAAACTCATTACCATGTCCCATATAAACTAATGCAACGCCATCTGCTTTAGCTTTTGTTACATCGTTTTTAAGTGCTTTAACTCCTGTTAAAATATCATCATGATAAATATGTTCTGTACCAGGTTTGCCAAGGGCTGGACGGCCTATTACTAAGTTGTCAAAAGGCATAAATTTCTTTTTACCTGTTTTAATAGAATTTAATCCATTTACATAAGAGCATAAGTCTTCATATTCTTCACCAGCAAATATATGGCTTGATTGTACAATAATTGTACGGTAACCATCATTTTGCAAATTGGCGATGGTTGCCAAAGGAGTTTTAACATTATAAATATTAGCAGGAACGGTTGGATTTTCTTTTTTGTATTGTGTATCTAAAGCTCTTCTTTGCCAAATTTTTCTAATGATATTAGATGTAAAGGCCAGTTCTACTTTTGCATTTGGATATGCTTTTTGGGCAGCTAATTTAATGTTTAGAATTGATTGCAATGCTGTTGGGTATGTAGTTCCAAAAGCAGCTATTACTATAGCTTTTTTATTCATTGATTCTTTTCCTTGTACAGAACAAACAGCTAAAATCATACATAATAAAATAGATATTTTCTTCATTTTTTTCCTAATAATTAATAATAACAATAGATAGATTTTTTTTTTTGAATACTTGATAAAATAAAAAAGCCTCCTTTCGCAGAAAGGAGGCTTTAAGTATTCAATAGCTCACCTGTCTGCCTCTATATTTGCGTAAGAGTCAGTACATTTGAGATTCGTCTCCTGGCTTACAACTTTAGTTGCTTACAGTGGCGCATCCGCATTCGATTTTCACGAATTTCCGTTAATCTCAAATAATTTAACTTTAATTTAACACTAATTAAAATTTATGTAAATATAATACTTTTGGTTGTATAAATAAACAAGCCCCAAATGTTAAATATAGGGCTTGTTTATATTTAGTTATTAAGCTAATGCTAAATTGGATTTTTTTAATAACTCTTTAATGTTTTTTCTGGTTAAAATTCCACAATATTCACCATTGTTAACTATACAGAGATGATCTACCATAAAGTTATTCATATAAGTAAATGCATCATTTAGCAAGCAATCTTTATCGATAGTTTTGCCTGATGTAATCATGACATCTGCCGCCATAGTCCAGTCCCAAATATCGCGTGATGATAAAATAGGTTGGATATTAGATATTTTAATTTCGCCTTTATATTTATTATCTTTATCTACTACGGCAATACAGTCGACACCATCATTAGAGAACATCTCTACTATTTTTTCAAATGGAGTGTTTTCGGCACAATATGTGCCTTCATCAGTAACTGATGCTACTGAATTTTCATTAAGAATGTCTTCTTTAGTTTTAACTTTATACATTTCATCAGCTCTTTTTAATGCAATTTTAACAGCAGCCGGACCAGTTAACTGAATTAAAAATGTTGTAGTTGTAACAATAGTAATTACGGCATTGCCTAAGGATATACCAGGGGCAACATTAATAGCTTGCAAATGTTCACCTGCAACAATAGCCAATCCGATAGCTACGCCACCTTGAGAAAATAAACCCAAACCTGTATTGCGTTGAACAACAGCGGGCGCATTAGAAATTTTGGCACCAAAATAAGCGCCTAATACTTTACCACCATTGCGAGCAAATACATATAAAATAGCTATGCCCCACATCCAAAGTGGTACGCCAGAAAATTGTAATCTAGCACCAACCATAACAAAAAATAATATATAAATTGGAAAAGACATATTTCGAAGGCGTTCCATTATTATTTTCATTTGTTGAGGTGCAGCATTAGCAGATACTATACCTGCGGTCATTGAAGATAAAATCAAATCAGCACCAACTATTTGCGCAATACCTAAAGATAATAAAACAACACCAAGCACAGCGTAAAGTGGTGAATCTAATTGTTTTTGTTTGCGTAGATAAAATGCTAACCACCCACCAAAAATACCACCTATAATAATAGCGCCTCCAATATCCTTAGAAAAATGAAATATAGCATCACCAACGCTAGAGCCACCAACTCCACAAAGAAATTGAGATATATTAGATGCCACGGCGTATAAGGCCATTGCTAATACGTCATCTAAAGCAACTATGGCAGTTAGCGTTGTTGTTACAATACCAGCAGAACGGTATTCCCAGATAACTCCCATAGTAGAAGCAGGGTCGGTAGCCGAAGATATAGCACCTAGCAAAATGCCAATGGCTAATGCGTAGGTAACATTGCCTAATACAAAATAAGAGACTAAAAAACTTACTAAAAATACCAGGAAAGTTGCCATCATACCTTCACATAGTAAAATTGCTAAAAATTGCTTGCCATATTTTTTTAAGGTGGCTATTTCAATTTCGCCACCAACTAAAAAGCCAATAATACCTAAAGCTATAAAGCTCAATGGAGTCAAGGCATGAATATCACTCATAGGAAAGAAATTTAGAAATTCTGAACCTATTAAAACACCTACTAAAATATAGCCTAAAACCTGAGGCGAGTTAAGCCGTTTAGCGATACCAGAACTAATCATCGCTCCAATAATTGCAATAGCAATAACTAAAATAATACTGTGATTCATAGCTGGGCTCCTCTTAAGGTTTTTTCTATTTCTGCATTATCTTGGCAAGCTAGTAATTGCTCTCTAATATTATCGTTTTTTAACAGTGCGGTTATTGTCGATAATGCTTTTAAATATTGGTTTTGCATATTAATCCCAGCTACTATTAAAATTACTATGCGCACAGGTTTAGAATCTATTGCATCATAGTCAATAATATCTTTGGTGTTAACCGCAAAGAATACTTCAATTTGCGCTACATTATCAATGCGGATATGAGGAATTGCTATGCCTAAGCCAATGCCTGTACTCATTAGTGATTCACGGTGCCAAACTTCATTGCGAATTAAATTAATATCTATATTAGTTAGAACACTTGCTGATTTCTCTGTTAGAAAGTCTATTATTTCACGTTTTGAGCTAACATCAGTTAAAAAGAAATGATTGGGATGTATAAATTCTTGAATAGAACTTTTTTTGGGTTCGACTTCGCTGTGTCGTGTACCCAACTTTTTAGAGAGCCACATATCGACATCCGCTTTGCGAAATCTCCACGCAGAGCCTATTTTGCCTCCTGGAAAGTCGCCTTTTTCTGCCCAAGACACAACTGTTCTCTCGTTTACCTTTAATAACTTTGAAACTTCTTCTAACGTTAAAACTTCCATATATACCTCAGTAAAGTATTTAAAATGCACTCAATAACATTATTTTACATTAAATTGACATAAACAACAACAAAAGACTGTATTAATATTTAAGAGAAAATTATAGTTTTTTAGCTATTGAAATATGTCTAATACTGGGATATGGACATAAATTGCTTACAAATGGCTCTCCTGCAATTAAGAGATTGATATTTAATTTTTGAAATAGATTCTTTTGAATTAACCATTCTTCTTCATCTACATTAATTACCATCAAAAGACCATTTGGCGTTAATATATCCCATAAATGCTGTAAGTATTGTTGTGGTTTAAAATATTTTTTTGGTAAATGCCAATGCTTTGCTTCAGTATTTTCAATAAATGGCAAAGATGAAAATATAAAATTAGGTGATTGATGATAATTTAAAACATTACCATGTATATAATTTACATTAGCATATTCACTAATAATCCCTAAGGCAAAAGATACTTTAGTATGTCCATTTATGTACATTTTCCATGCATCTAATTCAATACCGTCAATGCGTATATTGTCGCATATTGATTTTGCCCAAAACCATAAACTAGGCAAGTAATGCCAATTATCACATCCAGCATCTAAAATATGTAAACAAGTTTGTTTGGTTAAAAAATGGTTTATAAATTTGTCTAATAGTTGTAAATGATATAATTGAATATTAAACAAACTTTGTGAATATTTACTTTCTAAGTTTGTTAAATTATATTTATTAAATAAATATTTATAATCTTCTAAGTGTAAATTGTTTTTTTGTTCGTATGGTGGCTTATAAGATTTTCTACTAAGTTGTAGCTTATTGCGTAAGTTAAAAAAAATGCGATTTTTAATATCGCTTATCATTTAAAAAACTTTATGCAACGCAACGTCAAAAATCAAGGTAGCATAAGGGCCTATTTTGCCATTTGCAGAGCCTTTTTTGCCCCATGCTAAATGATGTGGCACTACAAATTTATAACGAGCACCCTCATTCATCAACATTAAAGCTTCTGCATAACCTGGTATAGCCTCTTCAACCGATAAAATATCTTGTCTACCTGATTTGTAAGTGTCGTCTAAGACAGTGCCTTCGATAGATAAAGCACGTTGGTCAATTTTAACTTTACTATTAATATCTGGGGCTTTGCCATTACCTTTGCGAATAATCTCATATTGCAAGCCACTACCTGTTAATTTAACTTCATGACGATTAGCATTTTTAATTAAAAATTCTTCGCCCCTTTTTTTGTTTAATCCAGCTGAACCGCGATTGCCAGATTTACTATTATTTCTAGCACCTCGTTTAGCCATTATTCAAAGGCAACCAGTTTAACACATTTTGAATTTGCTCATCCCAAACATCCCAATTATGGTCTCCTGGTCCTTCGTGATATTCTAAATCTATATTATTTGACAAGGCAAGGTTTTTAAATTTAACGTTGTGGTCATATAAAAAATCTTCTGTTCCGCAATGCATCCATAATTTTGGCAAGTCAGTTTTATTTTTAGAATGTTTGTCTAAAAGACTTAATAAATCATTTGGGCTATTTTGCCACTGTTCTTGTTCACCAAAGATATTATGCCATTCTTTAATTCTATGTTCATCATCTAAATTTAACATAAATCTAGAATCTAACGCTCCAGATAATGACGCGGCAGCAGTAAATCTTTCTGGATAATTTAATGCCAATTTAAAAGCTCCATAGCCTCCCATAGATAAGCCTGCTACAAAGCTATCTTGCTTGCGAGTAGAAACAGGCAAAAAAAGCCTTGCTAATTGAGGTAATTCGTCGACAATAAAATCCCAATAATTTAAGCCATTAACCATATTTGTATAATAAGATCTATGTACATTGGGCATAACAATTACAATATTTTTATCGGCAGCATAACGTTCTAAGGAAGTTCGTCTGCACCAAATCGTATCATCGTCGCTTAAGCCATGTAATAAATACAAAACTGGATAGAAGTCCATATTCTTACTACTAGCCATACCTATTTGTGATGTTCCAACACTTTGAGGTACTATTGCATGAAAGCTTATGGCCATACCCAAACTTTCTGAGTGACAGTTTATTTTTACTAATGCCATTTTATTTCCTAAAAAGTTATTGTAATATTTTAGCTACTGCTTGAGATAAAGATGAAGATGTGAAAGGTTTTTGAATAAAAGATTTAGCACCCAAACTTAATACCTCTTTGGCTTTTAATTCCACAGAAAAACCAGAGCAAATAATAACTTGTGCTTCAAAATTTATTAATTTGATACGTTTAAAAGTTTCTAATCCATCTAAGTCTGGCATAATCATATCTAAAATGATTAAATCTATCTTACTGTGATTATCTGTATACCAGTCTAATGCTTCTTCGGCATCAACAAAACTTGTAACTTTATAATTAAGACTTTCTAATAATTTAACAGTAATTTCATTTACCTCGTCCTCATCGTCTATTACTAAAATAGATGATTGTCCCATAATTAGTTGATTTTGAGGCTTTGAATCAATTGATTTTTCAGTTTCAAGAGGAAACGATAAGACAAATTTTGTACCTTGACCACATTTAGATTCTACTGTTATTGTGCCTTTGTGAGCTTCTACTGTTCCCATAACAGTAGCTAAGCCCATACCAGTGCCTTTGCCAACATCTTTAGTAGTATAGAATGGTTCAAATATATTTTCCATTACTTCTGTGGACATACCTACGCCAGTATCTTTAATGGTTAGTTCTAAATTATTGCCATTTAATTTGGTAGATAAATGTAACTCACCGCCATCAGGCATAGCATCTCTAGCATTAATACATAAATTTAAAATAGCATTTTGTAATTTTGATTCATCTGCATTGATTATTGATGAATCTGCATTAAATTGTTCTGTGATTACAATGTTTTTATGCAAACTACGTGTTAATAAGGATATAGTTTGGCTAACAATTTTATGTAAGGATACAGGTTTCATTTTAAAATTGCCTTTGCGCGCAAAGACTAACAATTGTGCCGTTAATTCTGCCGAATGTTTAGCTGCCATTGCTATTTTATTTATACCGCGTTTGATAGTTTCATCTAAGTTTTTATTTGCGGAAAGCATATCGGCATAGCCCATAATAATGGTGAGCTGATTATTAAAATCATGGGCAATACCACCTGCTAGTTGGCCGACAGCTTGCATTTTTTCATTTTGATGTAATTGCGCCTTTAGGTTATAATCTTCTGTAATATCTCGTAATAAAAATAAAACAGAAATTAAATTATCTTCTAAGTCTTTTTCTCCTACTGCACGCACTTCTATATGTAATTCTTGCTTACCTACTTTGATTTTTTCTATAAAATTATCGACATCAATACCTGCTTTTAATTGTATTAAAGCTAAATTTAATTGTTTGGTTAGACGACAATCAAAATCTGCTAAAGTTTGTTGCATTTGATATTTATTGTCAATAAATGGTAAAAATGCTGATTGTTTGTTGGCATATATCAAATTACCTTCTATATCAAATTTTAAAATGGCATCGGGACTATTTTCTGAAATTGACAAATATGCTTTAGATGCCATTTGTTCCTGCTCATATTTTTGTTTGCGTAGACGGTTAATCCTAAAAGCTAAAATCATCGATAACATTATCATCTCTACTGCAGAACCCAACTGCATAGAATGATCATTCAAAAAGTTAGATTCTACTATACCTGCATTGCGTAATCCCCAAAGCGCTGATCCAATAAAAAATATGCTAAATGCAACTAAAAAATACTTGGCAATATTATTGCCTTTTTTTATTGATAAAATAGTAGTTAAAGCAATGCTGATAGGTACTAACACACCTATTGGGATTGTTAATTTGGCTGCGAGGGCAAAATCTAAAAATGGCGTACAGCACATTAAAACAACAAAAGACCATCCTAATACTCTTAAATAGAAGTCTAATCGTGGTAGGTATTTATTGGTTTGTAAAAGTGATCGACTAAATAATAATAACCCGTAGATAAAAAGTTGGGTAGATATTAAATGTATTAAGTTTAATTCGTAATATATAAAAAACTCTGAAAAATAGTAATGCATTAATCCATTGTCTGTAAACTGAAACAATGCAAAACTTGCCACATAAAATACATAATATAAATAAGCTTTGTCGCCAATATTAAAATATAATACTAAGTTATAAACTAACATAGCTATAAATATGCCGTAATATAGCCCGTATAATATTAGCAAACGACTTTGATGTTTTTCAAAAGCTCCTGATGACCAAATAGTAATTGGCAATGGTACTGTGCCTTGATCGCTATATTCAATTGCAATATCAATATATTCGTTAGTGCTTAATCGCAGTGGAAATACAGGTCTAACAAATGGATAAGTTCTAAAAGATTGGGGGACTATTTCGCCACTGCGCTGTAGTCGCCAACCTTTATCCAATGATGAGTTAGAATATAAAGTAATTTTATCAATGAGAGGAGAATCAACCTCAATAACAATATGAGCGGCGGAATTGAAAGGATTGTATAATCTGGTTTTTAACCATACTGGATATTTACTAAATCCAAAATTTAAAGTTTGTTTGTCAGTCTTTTTAAAATTTTTTATTTTTTCAAAGTCTTTGATATCTTCTAAATTGCTTTTAGTCCGATGATATTGCATATAAGGTATTAATGCAAAACTTGAAATTGCTTTTGGAACAATAACACCTTTATCTGTTTGTTGATTAGCCCAACTTAAATTGGCTAAAAATAACGATATAATTAAGATAAATAGTCTCATTTTTATATTTTAACTTAGTTTAATTTACAAGCAATAAATTTCATTATTTGTTTAAATTCCAATAATCTGCAATCATTTGTATTCCCTCTTCATGTAAGCCTTTATCTTTAGCTTTATCAACAGTAATCGATTTACTTATCCATTTAATAGTCCAGCCAGAATTTAAAAAATCATCGGCAATAATACAGTTTTTCCCCAGCCTTACCTTTTTGTGTAAATTTAGGTTTTCGCGTTTATGCCACCACGCATAACTTACTGCTTCGGTACACGAAAATGCATAATCGTATTTTTGTAAGTGTGGTTGTCCGTGTTTTAAATCTAATTTAGCGCCTTGAACATCGTTACCATTATAGAACTGTAACTCTTCATCAATATTAAATTTAAAATGAATATCATAATTGGCTCCAATGATGTTTTTAACTTTTTTGCATGCGCCTTTGCGTTCTTCTAAAGATACATTTTTTGGGCTTAGGATTATTGCATAATCAGAAAATAATGGATACAACGCAGAACGCTGTATTACACCTTCTGAAATTGCCTCAACTATCAAAGGATTTACAACGCCATCATCAGTGTGAATCCAAGCGTGTTTCATAAATCCTGGTATAAATTTATTAGATAAATAACCCGCATCATAATGTAGTCCAACATCGCCAAATTCTATTTTTGGTAATGCTTCTAATACTTCAGAATAATCTATTTTATGCTTGTGTGTTCCCCAACTAAAACCTAATAAACTTGATGTTTTGTGTATATCTCCAAAAAGAAATACAATCTTAGCTTTGAAATAATCTATTAATGACATCCCACCCCCTATTTAAACAATATTTAAAATAATATTATACATTATGATATATAAAATCACCAGCAACTCAATTAATAAAATTACAATTTTTTAATGATAAATATATTTTATTTGGTTATTAATTCTCTAGAAATTAGTATGTGTTATACATAGCTCTATAGATATATTATATGGTGGTGATATATTGGCGTTTTATATTTTTACGGTAGATTGGTATTTTGCACTGTAGGCAATAATTGTTGTTGCCATTGCCATTTAAAAACTAAGCCCCAACGAATTGATGTTGCAATCGTTAATAATAAAATCATCGGTAAAAAGATTTTGTAATTGCTAACTGATTGACGCATAGATATATAAATTGCAATAATTTTTATCAATAGAGTTATTAACCATACCCATAAAACAACATAGACAATAGAATTGCAATACAGGCTTAAAAACTCTTCTGCACTAATTGATGTTCCTAAAAATATAAATAATAAACTAAATCCAACTATTTTATTTTTAGCTATACTAATCTGACCAAGCCCGGGTGCAATAGCATCAAAAAAGACACTTTTCCACTGCTTGTCATCTGTGCCAAATGTAAAACTTTTTTGTAATGAAAAACACCAAATCAAAACCCAAATAACAATAAAAATTATTGCATATATTATGCTTATGTCTTTTGAGAATATTGCTTTCCACGCTCCAAACCAACAAATGCTATCAGCCAATATTAAACCGAGACCCAGTTTTTTACGACCACTTACAAAGTGTCCCATACCACTATAAAACCAAGAAAGTAACAACAAAAACCAAGCAGATTTATTTATTTTTGTTGTCGATAGCATTTTATACCTGTATGAAAAAATTAAAAATTAAAGTATAGTAATTATATGTATTGGTTATAGATATTTTATTGTATTTTATAGCATCAAAACCAAAATCTAATATATGTAAGCCTGTGGCGCATATTTGTAAATTTATAAAGATTAAAAAAGGTAAAGCAAAAAGAGCGCCAACGCCTGTAATATCAGATTGACCTTCCATAATACTTTCAATAGTCATAACAATATGAAAAGCCCAGCTAATGCCTATTAGCGCATATAAAACATAAGGGTATGCATTTAAGTTTGGATAAAAATAAATACAAATCCACCAAATCCCAATAATAAATAGGCTATAAATAGGGAAAAAGTAAGGTGCTAAAGCTATAATAAAATTTGATTTTGACAATTTGACACTACCGCCATCTTTACCAAATTTAAAATCACTTATTTTTGCTCCAAATAATTTACCCCATATTGCATGACTTAACTCATGTCCAAAAACATAAATGACAATTGGTTTATGTATAAAATAATGCAATAATAAATAACTTACAAAGCCATATAAAAATGCACTAGGTAAACATTGATAATTCCAAGTTAAATTATCAAATGAAATTATTTTAAAAAAAGTTATAACAAAGGCCAAAATAGCAGGTAGTGATATTAGCCCAAATAAGGCGCCTAAAAATTTCAAAGTCCCCTCTTTAATCTATCAAATGGTTCTGATAATAACTCTCTAAAAGTAATTTTTAATGAAGCTGTTAAAGGAACGGCTAAAAGTAATCCCAAAAAACCAAGTAAATTACCCCATACTAAAAATGACATTATCAATGTAACAGGATGCATGGTTACTTCTCGCCCTAATATCCATGGCGTAAATATAAAACCTTCTAAAAGTTGATTAATAGCATATACAAGCCAAATCCAAAAAATCGGCATTAAAGATTGTGTATCTAAAAAAACCATTATTGACATTGGTATAATTACAAAAAAGCTTAAGAATGGTATTACTGTAGCCAAACCAAATAAAATACCAAATAACAAAGAGTATCTTACTCCGCATACGCTATAGCCAACAGTTGATAGCACAGTAAAAATAATGGCAATAATTACTCTGCCTCTAAAAAATGAAGCTACTGAATTGTCTATTTCTAAGAGCATATGCTCAATTTGAATTTTATATCTTGGTGGGATATTGCGCTTAATGGTATCTGCGACTTTGTCCATATCTTTAAGAAAGAAAAACATATACAATGGAATTAAAACCAAGGCAGTTAATATATTAAAAGCCATAGATAGGCCGGCAAAAATACGTCCTGTTTCAGAATATAAATATTTAATCCACTGACTTAATTTAAGACTAGAGTAATGTTGAAGCTCTAAAATATTTGTTTGAACCATACCTTTAAGGTCTATATGTGGTTCAAAACGCTTATGCAAGTTATCTAAAATTGATTGTAATGTTTGTAAAGATTTAGATACATACATTGGAGTTTGAGAGGTCAATTCACCTATTTGCGATACAAGCGCAGGTGCTACTATTAAAACAATACCGGCAATTAATAAAATTGTAATAATAAAAAATAAAATAATTGCATATAGTCTAGGTAACCCGCGTTTTTGCAAATATGTTATAATTGGATCGCAAATATATGCCAATGCTAAAGCTACAAAAAAAGGTGTAAATATATTGCTTAAACTGGTTACAAACCATACGCAAGCAATCAAAATTAATAAGGCGACAGTTGAATATATAAAGCGGGATTTTTCTAACATTTTAATATTCTAGCATAAAAAACTGGCTTTGGAAATTATCACTAAACTAAAATTTATTATAATGACGATAAAAACGGAAAAATTATCGGTACTGTTAATAATGCTAAAGGAGTGCTCCACAAATTAGCAGCACTTGCTAAATCTTCATCCCCACCAAATTTATGAGTTATAACCGTGCTTACATTTGATGCTGGCATCATACTAATTAGTAATGGGATATATGATGCTTCTAAGCTCATTCCAGATAATTTAACAAAAGGCACAAATAATATTGGGATTACAACTAAGCGCATTAGACTATAATAACATAATAATTTCTTGTTGGTTTTGGCTGTAGACGATGCTAATGTTGCCCCTACACAAATTAATGCCAATGGGATTGTAGCTGAGCCCATAATATCTAATGATTGCATAATGCTTTTAATAAAAACATATAAACTATTGTCAAAGGTTAAAGTGTTAGTATCGGGTATTTGCTTTAAATAATCTCCACCTCCCATAAAAGCTACAATAAGACCTAAAATCATAGATAGCATAGGTCTATTAAAAACGTTTTTTATTCTAGTGGATAACGGTTGTCCTTTAGTTAATGGATAAATACCAACAATCCAATAGACTAATCCACAGCCTAATGTATGCAAAAACATTGTACCTTCTTGTTTTGGCCATAGACTAATTACAATAGGCAAAGGTAAAAAAATATAATTGCAAGTTGATAATAAATGCACAAATGTGTTGCGAGTTTTTAAACTATATTTCAAAGGGATTACTGCAATATAACCTATGATTAAACCAAAGATTAAAATTAACATTCCCATCCCAATAGCCAGCATATTTTGAGAAAATGCTTGTGGGTCAACTTTGGTTACCATAGAGTAAAACCCCAAACATGGAAAGGTGATTTTTAGCATAATATCACCCATTATTTTACGGCCGTTTTCGCCAAAGAGTCCACTTGTTTGTGCTATGTAACCAGCTAGAGCAATTAAGCCTAAACTTAAAATGCTACCACTTAAACTAAAGGACATTGCGATTTGTTCTTGTGTCATTGAATTATAAAATTGATTGTTAATTTAAAGGTGCGTCAATATATATAATTATATTGATATTACAATATATTATATCCGTGATTTGATAATATATTGTAATTCAACAAGCTATCCTTTTATATGGAAAGCTTGTTGAATTTGATATTAGCTAATTTTTAGGTTTGTAATTTCCGCCGATAGGAATATCAGTATTTTCAAAAAAATTGTCGGCAACAATACATGGTTTAGAAACTTCTAAAAGCAAACAAGGGCCTTTACCAGTAAAGCTATGGTATTTCCATTGTTCAACAGGTAATACATCTCCCGGATTCATATCGCTGATAGTACCATCATAAGTCATACTGACAGAGCCTTTGACAATAAAAAAGGTTTCGTGCTTTGTTTTGTGACGATGAAGCGGACAAGTTTGCCCATCAAAAACAAAAAGATATTTACCACAATAGCCTTCTTTAGCATCATTGGCTATCCAATATTCAATTAAGCCTGTTTTATTAAAATCATTTAAGCCAAAGTCCAAAACGACAGGTCTTACTTCTGGCATTACCATTTGCCATTCATCCATTTGCTTTTTAAATGCATCTAATGTTTGGGTTGCTTCTTGCCCTTCTAAGCAGATGCTATTGTTTTATCTAATTCATCCATTTTATTACCTTTCATTATAATTTAAAATCATTTTTGCAACGCCTGACAATGGAGAAGTTTCTAACATTGTAAAACCTTGCCTTAACTTATTATTTAATATCTTTACCCAAACTCTATTTTTACTTCCTCCACCAGTTAAAAATAATTGTGGTGTTTCCGTAGTATTTTGACTAAGCAATTTGATATTATTTGCCAATTTAGTAGATAATTCAAATAAACAATCATAAGCTTTGTTTTCTAAACTATCGCTTGGTAAATCCACAGAAGCCCTATCCGCATAATCTGTAAAGGTTGCAAAATCTATATATTGAGGATTATTTCTAATAAGCTCAGATATGACAGCCCCACCATTATCAGCAGTTAAAGCATAAAATAACCCATCAACATAATTGCCTCTAATTATATCCTTATGGGCATTTTGCATAGTCGGTGTGCAAATGTAAGCAACCTGAGCAGTACCCAATGTAATTAAAATTTGATTTTGTTTTAAATCTGCACCATAAGCACCTGCTGTTTGATCATTGCCACAAGAAAATACAGGAATATCTTTCGTTAAAGAAAATATATTACCTTGTTTAGTTTTAGCTACTTCAGCACCCAAATTATAAACCTTGGGTAAATTATGTTGCTTTAAATTTAAATAATCCAAAGCAGTCTCCCAATATTGATTTTGTGATAATGAAAATAATCCATTCATAGATGCTATGTTGTTGTCTGTAGCAAATTTACCCGTTAATAAAAAAAATAGATATGACGGCAACGGAATGATTTTGAAATTATCAGTAAAATATTCTGGATTTGTTTTTTGTAAATCGGCTAATGTTGCCAATTGTAATCCAGTTTCAATATTAAAAAAACTACAGTGGTTTTGAAAGTCATCAAACTTTTTTGTATTTAGAATATCTATAATAGTATTAGTTGATCTAGTATCTAGCCAAGAAATAAAATTGGTTAAAGGCTTATATTGTTCATTGACAACAATATAAGTTTGAGCTTGACTAGATACTCCCACAGAAGATATGTCTTGTTTTGATATGTTTGCATTTTTACACACACCATTGATAATTTGTAGAAAAGTTTTTTGAATATGTTCAACCGATAGCTCACATTTAGGGGAAGTAGTCAAATACTCTAATGCACAAGTTGCCGAAGCTACCTCACGCAAATCTTTACTGAATAAAGAGGCTTTAAAACCTGTTGAACCTAAATCTATAGCTAAAGTAAACATTGATATTATATCTCCACAGTAGTTTTGTTTTTATGACTTTCAAGAGCCGCTGTTAATAAACGATGGCTATATGCAACTTCATCTGGTGTAACACAAGATGCAAATGTTGAAAGTGGTTTTTTTTCTACTAATTCATAAATAAATGCAGCCCACATTTGCTGAATAATATCAGAAAAACCAATTTCGAATATACCGCCTGTTATGCCTTTATAAGCAACAGAAGCTCCCATGTCAATATGTTGCCAAGCCTGTTCTCCACCGTTATATTGCATAATTTCTAAAGTTCTTGGTTTTTTACTGCTCCAACGTCCACAACCGCGCATACCTTTAATTTCAAAATACCATGTATCGGTTTCTCCCGGTGCAATACGTTGGGTTTTAATAGTTATCGGAAACACCTCGCCAGTTTTTGGATCGATAGTTTCGCATAATAAAGTTCCGTTTTCCCAAGTTTCACAAGCTACCATATTGCCTTTAGCATCTGGTCTTTGTTTGACTAGATTAGACAAAATAGCTCTAACGTTAGAAGAGGTCCCAAAAAAAAGACAGTTGCTAAGAAAAAAATCGACTATAATATTTGAATAAAAGGAGTCGAAAATGTCCAGAAAACGTCGTTAACACTCAGCAGAATTTAAGGCTAAAGTGGCCTTAGAAGTTTTGAGTGGTCAAAAAACATTAAGTGCAAAGTGTTTTAAGAAAGTTATTTAATTTACCATATATCTAAACCGCCTTCACGATGTAAGGTGGTTGTAATCGCCTTGCAAAGACTTGGTTTTGTGGCAAAAATATCAACCCTTCTTTTTGCTCTTGTTAAGCCCGTATATAAAATCTCACGGGTTAAAAGTTTATTGTCAACATCGTCTGGTAAAGCAATTAATATACGGTCAAATTCAGAACCCTGAGATTTATGAACAGTTATCGCAAAAGCTAATTGGTAAGCTGGCAATAAACTTACAGGTATAGAACGATAAGTTATACCATCTTCAAAAACCACCCTTAAACAATTAGAAATTTTATCATATAAGACAATACCAGTATCGCCATTATATAAACGTAATGGCATATTATTTTCAGAAATCATTATAACAACACCATGAAATAAACTGTCTCTGCCCCATTGGTTTAATTCTTGTTTAATTGCATCAACAATTGTCTGATTAATATTATCACAGCCGTAAATACCTTTGCGTACAGCACATAAAACCCTATTGGCGTACACGGACTTAAATAAATTATCTAAAACGCTAATACTGTTATCTATAGTATCAAAGTCTATGTTTATATTTTGTAATAACTTTTTAAAACAATTTTCACCAGTTAAAAAATATTGCTTAAACCAATTTAAGTAGAAATCTTTAAATAATTTTATTTGATTCTGTTGAGCCTGATGATAAAACACGCCTATATTATTTGTCAAATTATCTTGATTGTTTTGCTTTAAAAACGCAAAAGCATTTTCAATATTGCCAAATTTTATATATTCGCTAAATTGAGCGATATCTTTTTGGCATCGCTGAGATGTTTTCAAAACTGTTACGCACCCAGCTATAGATTTATCCTTACTGTCAATCTCACATGTTATTGGTGGCATTAAATCAGCTAAAACAGCACCGGCACCAACCGAAGGCAATTGAAATTGATCGCCTAATAATATCAAAATACATTCATTTGACATAGATGTAATAAATTTATCCATCAAAACCAAGTCCACCATTGAGACCTCGTCAATTATTATTAATTTGGCAAGCAATCTATTGCTACTGTTATACAAAAAATTTCTTCGACTTGGATTAGCGCCCAACAAGGAGTGTAATGTTTTTGGCTCTAGTTTTAATAAATTTTTATCGATGGCATCAATATGTGTTAAGTCTTTAGTGATAGCATTTTTTAAAGCCTCGCCCATTCGTTTGGCAGCTCGGCCAGTAGGCGCAACTAATTTAATATCATTAATATCAAAATTATATAAACGCACTATACACCTTAAAACAGCAGTCATCACGGTGGTTTTACCCGTGCCAGGACCACCAGAAATAATACTAAATTGATGTGATACTGATTTATGTATTGCGTCTATTTGTAATTTATCTAATGGATATTTAATATTATTTATAACTTTTGTTACAACATCATTTTTATTTTTCAATATTTTAGGTTTTATACTTATCAATCTCTTTAAATTGCCCTCTAAAGATGATGAATGATTGGCATAAATTTGAAAATATAATTTTTGATTAGATATTAATAATGGGCTATTTTTAGACAAATCCAATGCAAAAAAAACATCGACTACATCATTAGCATTTGCACCTATAAAATTTGCTAGCTTCTCCATTGCCGTAACATTTAAAAACAAACATAATGAACCGCTATTTAATTTATGGCACAACAGCAACAATCCTGCACAAAAGGCATTGCTATTACATTTATATACTTGTTGTAAATCTCTAATAATATACAAATCAGCCAAACCAATATTTAATTGATTTAATATAAAATCAGTATTTAAATTATAATCTTTTACATAGTTTATTATGATTTTATCAAACAGTTCTATACTGGGCACAGTTTTCATTGGTTAGCCTTTCTTGTTACTAAATCTATCAATTTATCCTGCACATCTTCAATACACTCTTCATAATAAATACCATTTTGCTTAACACTATTGATATCTATACCACGAGAAAATATATACAAAGCACCCGCTAATCTAGCCTGTTTAATACCTAGGGAATCAAACCAATTTTGCATAGCAAAATTATAAAGTTGATATTGCAAATCATATTTATGACTTTTGATAATTTCATTGTACAAAATATCTCTAGAATAACCGTCAATACTATAGTTACTTTTCCAATCTAAAATATAATATTTATTGTCTATCCTGAAAAACATATCTATAAAACCTGTTAATTTATGACCCTGATAATCCAACATGAACTCTAACTCGTGTTTTCGATTATGTTTTGGTATATCAGACAAGCGTATATTGTTTAAAGCCGATATTGGTTTGTTTAATGTGTTAAAAACTAAACTAGCAAAACATTTAGAATATTGGTATTGATTATTATCGTCGTCAAAAACCACCTTGTCTTTAAATTTAAAATACTGCATTTGATGCTCTATAACTTGCATTAATGCATTATTATTAAAAAAGCTTTCTAAATTGGCTTGCTTGCTTACTTCTAAAAAATCGATATTTTCAAAAATGCCATGCAATACATTGCCTGTTTTTGCACCATGGGGTAATTCTAAATATTCAACATCATATATATAATCATCTGTAATATCATCGTCCTGATGCAACAAATAGTCATCATAAGTGCTAACTGCGGAGTCAAAACTATATAAATGACTCAAACTAGAAAATGAATGTATATATTTACGCCTAGTTTTTAAATCAATTGCTATATCTGTAAAGCTAGATAAATTTTCTGTCAATTGCATTTTATTAACTGGCTCTGGTATTTTATTATCTATTTTTTTAAAAGGCGAAAACAAATCTTTGATATCTTGCAAATGGTTATTTATCAAAGATGTATAAGCTCCACTCATACGAGAAAGCGGTTGATAAAAAGGTAAAAACAATTTAAATATTGCTCTTGTAAAGGCCACATATAATAATCTTTCTATTTCTTTACTTTCTTTAATATCAAAGGCGTCTTTATTACATTGGCTTTTGCTAATATCATAAATACTTTGCTGTTTATCGCTATCAAAATAAGTGTAAAAAGAACTACGATTTGGTGGTTGAGAAAACCCACCAAAAACAAATACCACTGGAAACTCCAATCCTTTACTAGCATGAATAGTCATCAATTTTACGCTTTCTTTTTCTGTATCCTTTTGATGTATATCCTCATCTTTAGAGTTTTGTTGCCAATTATATAAACGCCTACTCAGTGCCTGAATATTTAAATTTCCATTTATTGCGGCTTGTTCCAATTCATTGGTTATTTGTCTTAAATTAGCTATTCGGCGATAATTTTTATTTTGATTTGCTAAGTAAAATATTGGCGAATATTCTTTTAAATACTGAAAAAATCTAGGCCATTGACCTTTTTGACTAAATGATAATATATTATTTAAAAATGTTTGTAATCTTGGCAGTTTACCTTGCGTAAATAAATCTATTTGAGTTATATCCAAACCAAAAAAATCGGTAAGCAAAGCTTTATGCAATAAACGCATATCATTTGGACGTGCCATCGCCTGCAATAAAAATAAATATTCGCTGGCTTCTGCACTTTTAAATAAACCCGGTTTTTTATAAAAACTAGAAGCAATATTTTCTTTTTTTAAAATGGGTTCTAATATATCTGCATCACTACGAGAACGCACTAAAATACAAATATCAGAATAATCCAAAACCTTGCTATGTCCCTTAACTTTAAATGCAAAATTATTTTTTAGCTTTTTTATTTTTTTAGCAATATCATAAGCTAGCCCATATTTTAACATTCTAACGTTAACAGGTTCGTTTATTGTTTCTACTAAGCTGATACTAGCAAAACCAGTGGTATCTTTTAATATTAAAGGACCATTGCTTAAGATAAACTCTTGCTCAGGACACTCAACCCTAGCTGAATTATCTTTATAAAAAGTTTTAGACCACAAAAGATCCAAGTTATTTAATAAATCTGGCAAAGAGCGATAATTAGTAGCCAACTTATAACATCCTACTGCTTGATTACCTAAACTTAAAAAATCTGCTTTGGCTTTAAAAAAGGCATTTACATCGGCGCCTCTAAAACCGTATATAGCTTGTTTACTATCACCAATTAAAAATAATTTATGTTCTGTTTGACCTGTAAAAATAGATTTAAATATATACCACTGCTTTAAATCGGTATCTTGAAATTCATCAATAAACGCATGGGAATACTTTGCTTGTAAAATATTTTTTAATTTTTTGGCATACTCCCCATTTAGACTAGCATATAAATTATCTATCATATCATTAAACGACAGAAAGCCTTTATCAGCCTTATATTGTTGAACGCGTTTTTTTAATTCTAAAATGGTTGCATAAGTAAATTTAGCTTTATTTAAAGCCTCTAACTGCATTACTGTATCACCAATGCTTTGAACATAATCGATAAATTTAAAAAAATAGTCCAATTGAGATTTGAATTTTTCTATCATTTTTGTTTGATAATTTTTAGTAATAGCTTTATAAAAGCTCTTGCCTTGCCAACTTTTTAGAATATTAGCAAATAAAACAAATTGTTCATCGTCTGAAAGCGCTTTTTTATACTGACTAATAACATCAAATAAAGGCATTAAAAATTCGCTATTGTTTTTTTGCCATGCAGCTGGTACATCACCATTTTGTTTTACTATACTAGCAAATTGATTACTTACACATTCTAAATCAAATTCAATCAATAATTTAATAGAATCGTTAAACTTTTGCTTTAGAGAACTCTCATCATTAAAATTTGGATAAAAGCCATCATATTCAAGATCGGAATCTTGGGATATTTTTAAAACATCACTTTGCCATTGCGTATTAAAATTTATCTTTTCTAATTGATTAGCAATATCATCCTCTTGTGGCCAATGTCTTTTAATAACATTTAATTGGGCTTTGTAAATGGGTTTATCCTCAACTAATTGCAAATCAAAAACGCCT
>JAMOSO010000040.1 GCA_027063065.1 Planctomycetota bacterium
AATGCAACATAACCCTCATTATGTTGCGAAATCTTTACCGTTGTCGCTCGTCCATCGCTCCGCCTATAAAAATACCAAATTAAGCTGTACTAGATGGATTTGCGCTTTCTAAATCTTCTTTTTATATGTTCTAAATAAATATTTTGTTTTTTATCTGCAATACAACTAAAAAAAATAGAAACATTTTATAATTTATTACTTATGTTCAATTATTTTTTTTGAATGATTAACAGCACTTTCAAAAGAATTAAAACACTGTGATTTATCTATCAATTTAAATATTTTAGATTTTGAAAAATCTTTAAATACTGATTCATTTATTCCTGAAAATACTATTACAATTCCAAAATCATTTAATAATTTTATAGCCTCTTGCAAATTATGAAGACCTGTTGAATCAATAAATGGAACATGACGCATACGAATTATAATTACCTTGCTTTCAAATCCAATTGATTTTAATGTTTCTGCATATTGCTTTGCAGATGCAAAAAACAACGGACCACTTATTTCATAAATAGAAATATCTTCTGGTATGTCAGTATAATTTTTAATTAAATCACTATCGATATCTGTTGGTATACTTTTACCAATATCAGACATACGTTTCATAAATAACAATGATGATAAAACAACTCCTATTTCAATTGCTACAGTCAAATCAACTAAAACAGTTAATAAAAATGTAGATAATAAAATAATTATATCAAAAAAAGAGCCTCTAAGGATTGATAAAAAAGAACGCCATTCACTCATATTATATGCCACAACTATTAATATACCAGCGAGACATGACATAGGTATTAATTTAGCCCATTTACCAAATAAAAGCATAATTAATAACAAAGTTAAAGCATGAGTTATTCCTGATAATGGTGTTCTTCCACCATTTTTAACATTGGTTGCTGTTCTTGCAATTGCACCAGTTGCAGGTATGCCTCCAAAAAAAGGAGTAATAATATTTGCAATTCCTTGTGCTATTAATTCAGTGTTTGAACGATGGTTTCCACCTATCATTCCATCAGAAACAACTGCTGAGAGTAAAGATTCTATACTACATAATATCGCAATTGTTAAAGCAGGACCTATATATACTGAAAGCATATTAAAATTAAAAGATGGCATAACAAAACTAAAATTGTTTGGTATTTCGCCAAAAAAAGATTCTATTGTAGTAATTGGTAAATTAAATATTTGTGATAAAAAAGTTATTAATACAATTGCAATAAACGAGCCTGGAACTTTATTAGTCAACTTAGACGAATACACTGTTATTAATATTGCAATTAGCGTAATAACAGCAGCATATAAATTAATATTTGATAAATGAGAGTAATACAGCTCCCACTTATCAATAAATCCTGATGGCACTTTTTGGATATCTAGACCAAGAGCATCTCTGATTTGTGTTGAAAAAATAACTAAAGCAATACCACTTGTAAAACCAACAACTAAAGGGTGTGGAAAGTATTTTAAAAGAGAACCTAATTTTAACAAACCAAATATAATTAAAATAATTCCTGATAATATCGTAGAAATAATTAATCCGTCAATGCCGTATTTTTCGACTATACCATAAACAATAACAATGAAAGCACCTGTTGGCCCTCCTATTTGTACTCTGCTTCCTCCCAATAATGAAATAATAAATCCTGCAATAATTGCAGTAATTAAACCTTTTTCAGGGGAAACTCCTGAAGCAACTGCGAATGCAATTGCAAGAGGTAAAGCAACAATTCCAACAACAATTCCAGCTAAAATATCTGAGAAGACCTGTTTTTTTTCTATTCCTGCTTTTAATAAGCTATATAGTTTGGGTTTAAATATTTTTTCCATAAAAACTACCTTTTATAATTTACAATATTATATTTTATGAAAATTAATATATTAATACATATATATTAATAACTATTTACTTTTTCTTAATATTTTATGGTTTTTTAGTACAAAAACATTATAAATAAACATGTTATGAATAAAATGATAAAAGATTATAAATATTATTGTAAAGACAAATCACATAGAGGTGAATTGCACGATCCTACTGTTACATCTCGTATACAAGGTGGATGCGGAGATACTCAAGAATTGTTCTTATATATTGAAAATAATATTATTGAAGACATTACTTATCAGGCTGACGGCTGTGGCGCTACCCATGCGTGTGGAGCATATGTATGTGAAATGGTTGAAGGCAAAACTGTACAAAAAGGCATGCAACTATCTGCTGGGCAAATCATTAATGATTTAAAAGAAATACCAGAAGATCACCATCACTGTGCCATTTTAGTAATGTTAGCATTGTATCAAGCTATAGGCCGTTATTTATTAACAGAACCAGAAAATCGCTAAAATTTATACAACCATTTAACTAATGCTTGCCCCCATAAATGGTCAGTATTTAAGCCTAGTCCATGTTGACCCTCATGATATGTATGCATTTCAAATGGGATTTTATATTTACTTAAAGCTAGTGCCATAAATAAAGAATTTTCAATAGGCACTGACTGATCTTCACCTGTATGCCATAAAAATGCTGGAGGCGTGTCTGCATGTACCATATTATGCCCTGATATTGAGCTTGCCAATGTATCACTATTGTTTTTACCTAACAGATTAATCCTTGAACCAAGATTAGCATATTCACTGACTAAATCTATAACTGGATAACATAGTACACCAAATGCAGGACGTAAATCCTGACTGTAATTTTGCCACGCACTCATAGCGTGCGATGCTAAATGACCACCTGCAGAAGAGCCCATCACGCCAACTAATTTATCATTTAGGTTTAATTCTTTGCAACGATTTTTTACATAATTAATGCTCCAAAGAGCATCTTCAAGCATAGCAGGATGCTGAACATTATCCCCCGCAGTACGATAAATAGATACAAAAGAGCTAATACCATGTTTTAATAAAAAATCGGCATAGCCTTTACCTTCATGTTCAGCATGGTGAGTATACCCACCACCTGGAAATATAATAACAGCCCCCTGCCACCTATTGGAACTACTGGCAATATATTCTGTAATATGCGGGTGTGGATTTGTTTCAAATTGCACTAGTATCTCCAAAATAATATTTATAAATTAATTAACAATTCTAATTGTTTTTCAAATTTACTTGTAAATGTTTTTGTATCACAAATGCTAGATTGTTTAAAGCGATTTCTTAAATCAATACCAGAGTTGCGAATATAATCTAAATCAGCCACCTTAGCTTTTAATTTTACAATAAAATCATCTTTATCAGAGCATATACAATCTGACATTTGCATTGCGGTTAATAAGCTAGAACCAACCCTACTAGCATGAGTGTTTCCCTGTACACTAATAACAGGTGTACCCATATATAATGCTTCACACGTGGTGGTAGTTCCGTTGTAAGGATATGTGTCAATTGCTATGTCTATTTTATTATAATAGTCTAAGCCGTTATATATTCCATCTTGCCAACCTACACACTTAACACGGCTGATATCTATACCTTTATTTTGCATTCTATTTAAAAATTGTTTTACTAACCACTGACTTTTAAAAGCTTTTGATTTTAATAATAATGTTGAATCAGGCACAGTATTTAACGCATTTGCAAATAAATCAAGACTATCATCACCCATTTTTGTAGAGTTATTAAAACAACCTAAAACAACTTTACCTGTTAAAGGTTCTATATTGGGAGGGTTTTCTGCAGGCGTATAAGATATAAAAGGTGAGTTTAATTTGATTAATTTTTCTGTATAGACATCATCGCTATTAATATCGGTTATATCATCAACAAAGCGATAATCCATGGCTGTATTAGCAGAAGTTCCAGGAAAGCCTAAATAATTTATTTGGATAGGTGCAATGCGCTTGGCAAATACTGCTTGACGATTACCTTTTGTATGCCCTGCTAAATCAAAAGCAAAATCTAATTTTAAATCTCTAGATACTTCAACTAATTCTAAATCGCTTAAATGTATAGAATCTATCCAAACATTTGCATTTTTTTTAATAATATCGGTTACTTCATCTATGTCTTGCGTATTTGAAAAACAAATAATTTCAAATTTTTCTTTATTGAGATGGTTTAATAAACCCAATATAAAATATGCAACTGAATGTATTTTAAAATCACCAGAAAAGAAACCTATTTTAATTTTTTTACGTTTTGATTTTTTCTTATTTGGTTTATAGTTAAAATCATCACAATTTTCTTTAAATATTTCTCTACCAACAAGACTTAGCTGTTTATATTTTTCATCATCATAATTATGAGATAAATATAAAATTTCTGAGCCAATATTTTTAGAGTTTGATTTACAATCCAATGCCTTATTTAACCAATTGTACACCATCTTATGATCACCAAGTAAATTATATATATGACTAATAGCCAACATCAATTTGATATTATTCACATCAAAAGTTAATCCCTGCTGTGCCATTTCCATAGCTTTTTCATAGTTAAATAACGACAAATAACAATTTGTGATATTTAAATAACATATTGGATTTTGAGATTCAATTTCAATGGCTTGTTTTAGATATTGTAACGCTTGCTCTTCTTTGTGTTGCTTTATTAAAACATTACCTAAATTATTTAGAGCTTGAACGCTTGGTTTAATTGCAATGGCTTTTAAAAAGGCTTCTTCAGCTAATAAATTTTCATTAGTTTTAGTATAAATATTACCTAAATTAAAATGAACACCTGGATTTTCTGGTCTTAATTTAACACATTTTTTGTAGCACTCTTTTGCTTTTGCAAATCTACCGCTGTCTTCGGCAACTAAACCTAATCCATTGATGGCTTTAAAAAAATTTGGTTGTAACCTATGAGCTTTAACATATAGGCGATAGGCCGCTTTATTATCACCAGAACTACGCAAAACACTGGCGTAATTGCATAAAATATCATGATTGTTTGGACTTCTAAAATGGGCTTTTTCTAAATGCATTAATGAAGAGCTAATATTATTTAATGTAAAATAAATAACTCCCATTAAATGGTTAGCATCCACAGATGATGGATTAATTTCTAATTCTTTTTTTAATAATTCTTGTGCAGTCGTCAAATCACCTGCCGTATACACTCGTAATGCTTCTTCTATATTAGACATAAGTTTCTCTAATTAAATTAATAAAATTTTGTGAAAATTGCTTCTCGTCGCATAATGTTGATTGTAACATTTGTTGACGCATTTGCATTTTATATTTTGTATTGATTTTATCTTTAGAACAAGCCAAATCTACAGCACGGTTTATATATTCACTAGTGTTGTTACAAATGAATTCTGGCAAACCAACTGCTTGCAAAATAGTTGCCCCTACCCTATTGGCGTGGACATTGCCACATATTGATAAACTTGGTACTCCCATCGCTAATGCTTCACAGGTTGTTGTTGTTCCATTATATGGCCAAGTATCTAAAGCTAAATTTATCTGATTATAACTTAAAAGATGATCGTTTAACGTTTTAGTAGGCGATAATAATACAATAGATGATTTTTCTACTCCATATTGTGTAAATTTATTTAATAAGTTTTGTTTATATTTTAACGATTTGCAAGCCCAATTTTTAATAATCAAACGCGCATTAGTACATAGTTTTAAAATCTCTGACCAAACTTTAACAACCTCATCAGTTATTTTTAACGCATTATTAAACGAACCAAAATTAAAAACATCTTCATTTGTACATTGTATATCTGGTAAATTTTCATACGGTCTAAAACATAAAAAACAATTAGGGAGTTTAATTAATTTTTCTACACTCAAGCTATTTTTAGTATCAGAAATATCATCTACAATTCTATAATCAATTGCAGATAAACCAGTTGTATTTGGATATGCCAAATATGTATATTGTTTTTTGGCAGGACGCATAGCCATAACACCTAGCCTTGATACACCAGTATGTCCCGAAATATCAATTAGTACATCTAAATTATCGGCATAAATTCTATTAGCTAATTGGTGTTGATTCATATTGGCACAATTACACCAATAATGCGTTGCTTTTTTATGTTTTAATGTGTAAGTATCAACAATGTTATTTGTATAATAAGTATATATTTCAAATTCATTATTTACATTAGCTATTGACCTCAATCCTTCAAAAAGTGGCAAAGTAAAAAAACTGCAAGAATGCCGTCTAAAATCAGCTCCCATAAAACCTATTTTTAAAATTTTATTGTCGATAAATTTAAAATTTGGATTAATTTTAGGTGCTATAAGATTGGCTTGCTTATGCAAATCAAAAACATCAGATGGGTTGTTATTAAAATAATTTTGTAATAATAAAAACGGTGAATAAGTACCTAATGTTAGTTGAATATTTTTTGCTCGCACAGCATATTTTAAAGCCTGATGTAAATCACCCATATCCATAGATATTTCAGTTAATGATATTAAACTTTCTACCATAGTATTATCTAACGATAATGCTTGATTAAAATTTTTAATAGCTTCGTCTAATTTATGTTGTGCTTTTGCTAAAATGCCAAGATTATGTAAAGCTGACGCTTTAGTATCAGCATAGCAACACGCTTTTTTAAAATCCAGATACGCCAATGAAATTTTATCTTGTTGACGATATAATTCTCCGCGATTTAAATAAGCCCACGCAAAATGATCATCTAAAAATATTGCCTTACTAAAGTATTTTAAGGCTTTATTTACTTTATTTAAATCGTTATATGCATTAGCTAAATTATAAAAACCTGGAGCCCACTTTGGCGCTAATTTAATTATTTTTAAATAAATTGGTAGTGCTTTTGACATACCATCAATATTGGCTATTACATTTGCAACATCACTTAATAATAAATAATTAACATTTGGCATATCTAGCAATTTATAAGCATTTTTTTTAGCTAAAGCATAATTATTTTGTTCACTAGCAAGTTTTATTAATAAATGTATATTTTCAAGTCGCTCTGGTTCACGTTGCAATAATGCTATTGCACCTCTTATCCTGCCTTCATTTATTAATTGGGTAATTTCTGATGATATTGGCATTATTACTTTACGCAAGCCACACAGTGCTTTAAAAAATCATCAGCAAATTGTTTTTCATTGCAAAGACTTGAGTTTGCCATTTTGTCACGCAATTTATTACGAATTGTAGATAAATAATCTTGTCGATTATAATATTCAATAGCCTTATTAATATAGTCATTAAGATTGTCGGCAATAAATTCGTTTAAACCAATACTATTTAAAATAGAGGCACTAACCCTGCCTGCATGGCGGTTACCATAAAAACATAAAGTTGGAACGCCCATCCAAATTGCTTCGCAAGTTGTGGTTGTGCCATTATATATAAAAGTATCCAATGCTAAATCTACTTCAGCATAAATATTTAAATGTGATTCAATATCAATAGTTCTATTTTTAAAAATAAGCCGTTGCTTATCAATCCCAAAGTTTGCAAAATTATTTATAATTCTCTGACGATAGTCCATTGATTCGCAAGCAGAATTTTTTAACAATAATGACGCATTGGGACATAAATTTAATATTTTAGCCCAAGCTTGTATAACATCATCGCCTATCTTTAATGAATTATTAAAAGAACCAAAATAAAAATTAGATTTCTGTCTTAACTTAATATCTGGTGCTACACTAGGCGGTCGATAACATAAAAATATATTGGGCATATATAATAATTTTTCAGAATAAAAATTTTGGGCATCGGATGTTTCAGAAACTTTATCTGTAATTCTATAATCAATTTGATTTATACCAGTAGTGTTTGGATAACCAAGCCAAGTCATTTGTACTTTAGCAGGTCGGTACGCAAAGACTCTCAGTCTATTGCCACCTGTTAAACCAGACAAATCAATAAGGCAATCAATTTTATCATTAGCAATAATTTGTGCTAATGCTTCATCATTTAAACTATCACACTGACGCCAAACATCAGCAGTATTTTTGATGTTGTGGGTTATTTGATCATCTATTATATTGTTACTGTATAAGTAAAGTTTGCAAATATCTTTGTCTAAATTTTCAAATAATGGCAAAGAAAAATAACTACACGAATGTGAACAAAAATCAGCCGATATAAATCCTAAATGTAATTTTTTGTTTTTATTAATTGTAAGATGTAAAGGCTTAATATCCCTCAACCAATAATTGATTTGCAAAGTTTTATTAAACAATTGCATAGAAGAATATTTAGAATCATAATTTAAATTCATAATCATAGCACAAAAAATTTCTAATCTTTTGTCTAATTCAAATGCCTTGTTAAAATTTATATTTGCAAGATTTTGTTCGCCTAATTTAGTGGCAATATCTGCTAAGCCTAAATATGCCCCGCAAATATTAGCAGATATCTTTAAACAAGTTTTAAAATATTTTATAGCCTTATCATATATACGCGAATCTAAATACAATGTTGCTAATGCCATCAAATATCTAATATTATTAGGTTCTAGTTGCACGGCATTTAATAAATGTTGTTCTGCAGCTGCTAAATTGTTTTGTCTAATTAATATCCCAGCAATACTAAACCACGCAATAGCCCGTTTAGGATATAAATCTAAGGCTTCTCGATAATAAGCTAATGCCAATTGCCAGTTTTCTTGTGCTTGAGCTAACTCTCCCATCGCTAAAATTGATTCCCATTTTATATCTGAAAAGCTCATTGCTGTTTTAAAATCTATCTCTGCCAGTTGATACTTGCCAGCAGATTTATATGCCTGCCCACGGTTAAGATATGCCCAATAAAAATCTTTATCCAATTGTATTGCTATATTGTAATGTTTAATAGCATTATCAATATTATTTGTATACGCATTAGCTAAATTGTAATGTCCAATAGCCCAATCTGGTTTAATTTGTACAACTTTTTGATAAATAGATACAGCTTGTTTATTATATGCTTTAGATAATAAAAAATTGCCAACATCGGTATAAAAACCTATGTCTTTTATGTTAGCATCATCATATTTAATACAATAATCTAAAACTTCTTTTGTTTTACCTAAGTCCATACATAAAATACACGCCAATTTCTGCATATCACAGGATTTGAAATCTGGATGATTGCGCAATATTCCAAGTGCGGCACGTTGGCGGCCTTGTTGTCGCATCTGTGCAATACGCTCAGCAAGGCTCTCTGACATTAAACATAGCTCCAGTTTATTGTGTTGCCTGCCATAAATGGTACAACATCAGAATATTGATTGGGAATTATAAAATCTTTCTTCTCAAGGGTTATTTCTTTATTTAATAATTTAAAACCATAATTTTTAACGGCATTATCACTAATAAAAGCCTGTAAATTTTGTAGAGAATTGTTTTTATCAAATATGTCAACTAAATATGCCAAGGCAATAGGTGCAGAAAAAACCCCAGCTGCACAACCACAACATTCTTTACTAGAGCGCGGATGAGGTGCAGAATCTGACCCAAACATTAATTTAGGGTGTGCACTTAAAGCAGCATTTAATAAAGCATCTCTATCTTCTGGACGTTTAGCTATTGGTTTACAAAATAAATGTGGGTTAAATAAGCCTCCTGCTACATCGTCTAAAGTAATAGATAAATGTTGTAATGTTACAGTTGCCAATAAATTTTCATATCTATCCAATAATTCTAAAGCTTTTGCTGTTGTGATATGTTCCATACTAATTTTTAATTTTGGATATTTTTTAGCTAGATGCTCGTATACTGGCAAAAAGTTTTTTTCTCTATCCAATACAAAATCATCGGCTTGCTCACCGTGAACTAATAATGGTATTTGTAATTCTTCCATTATTTTAAAAGTAGTTTCTGCTTCATCCAAGTTATCTACTCCACTATCACTATTAGTAGTAGCACCTTGTGGATATAATTTAATACCAAAAATTTTATCTTTGGCTTTTATTAATTCTGCTTCAGAATAATTGCGAAAAAACAAACTCATCATCGGTGTCATATTATCAAATTTAAAGCTTTTGATTATGTCCTGTTTATAAATATCAAGAGCATCTAAATCTGCAATCGCAGGAACAGTATTAGGCATAATTACAGCATTGGCAAAATATTTTGCACTTAAATGAGCAATATTATTTAACATATCACCTTGACGTAAGTGCAAATGCATATCTACTGGTGATTTTAAGGTTATTTTATTCACAGTTTCTCCAAGATAAAGCTTAATTTAAGCAACTTTTATTTTATATAAGCATATCATATAGACTATGATTTCCAAGTGTTTATAATAACAAAATGAATAGCAAACCAAGACAATTTAATGCTCGTAAAATCATAATAATTTTTATGTTTTCTGTGCCGTGCTTTTTTGTTTTAGCAATAGCAGGTCTGTATTTTATTGTTATGGAAGAACACATCCAAAGCCATGGTATGGTTGTTTTGCAAAATCAAAAAAAGATTTTTTCGCCAGAAGATGGTATTATTAGCAGTTTAAATAATTGTTATAAAATAGATATTAATCGCCCATTAATAGTTATAACCAATCGATATTTATCTAATAAGTTTAATGAGTATTCTAATCAACTAAAAAATTATCAGATACAATTAAAAATAGCTAAACTTTCTTTAAAATCGTATCTAAATAAAAAGCAGATTAAAAATAATATAGATATACAAAAACAAAATTTAAAGATATCTCAATTAAAAAATAATGTAGCATTTACTAGACAATTACAAAATAATATTTTTAATCGCATTCAAAAATTAAGTATTAACTGTCCAAAAAATATTATATCACTATCAAAATTAAATATAGGTCAAAAAATTAAACAAGGTGATTTAATAGGTATTTGCGGTAATAAAACAGTTGTAAACATTATTATTGAAGTTAATCAAAAATATATTAATAAAATTAAAATAGGTCAACGGATTAGATTTAAATCGAATACTTTTTCAGTTAATAAAAGCTTTAATAATTATTATACTGGTATTATTAAAAGTATTGATAATATTGCTAGTATTAATAAAGACAAAAAAATAATTTACCGAGTAACTGCCGATATTGATTTTAATAAAAATTTACCAAACTTGCCAATAGGCTCTAGCGGTACCGCTTATATTATAATTGGACAACGCTCATTATTGTTGCAATTAATTGGCTACTAAATGAAATTACTATTGCAGTTGGGAAAGTTAGTTCCCAATATTAAATCTTATCTTATATTTTTTATTATTAGTTTATTATTAGTTGGTTTAATCAATATACCTGCACCATTTTTATTTGCATCTATTATAGATAACGCTCTTCCCAAACATAATCAATCTTTATTAGTTATTTTAGTTTCTGGATTATTATTAGTTGAATTATTAAAAAATTTATTAAATTTGGTCAATGCAACTTTACTGGCAAATATTAGTGAGCAACTGATTGCCACTCTTCGCTCTAAAATGTTTAAACACTATGTAGACTTGCCATTTGCATATTTTTTAGAAACCCCAAGCGGTAAAATGGTTAATCGCCTTGCCACTGAAACAGAATCTGTTGGCGATTTTTTTCGTAAGACATTATGGGCTGTACCATTGCCTTTTATTACTACAATTATGGGTACAACTGTAATGGTTTTTTGGAATTGGAAAATGGCAATATTTGTTTTATTATCTATGCCAGTAACAATTATAGCCACAAAAGGTCTATCAAAAAGGTTAAGAAACTTACGCCACGATCAACGCAATCAACAGGAATCATTTCAAGGTGCAGTTACCGAAGCTATGGATAACATAAGAGTTATTAAAGGTTTTGCACGCGAAGAAATTTTTAATAATGAATTAGGTCAAGAAGCTCAAAAATTTGCCGATTTTAATCTGCATAGTCATTTTTTAAGTTCTTGTTTACGCTCTTCAACTACAGTAATTCAATTGGCAGCAAAATATATATTTATTATTTTTGGAGCATATCTAGTAATACATAAAGATATAACATTGGGTGATTTTTTTGCATTTAAATTTTTTCAAGAAATTATAGAACCAGAAATAAATACCTTATTTGAATATTTTGCAGAATTACCAATGCAAACTGTCTCTATAAAACGCGCCATGCAAATATTGGAATATAATATAGAATCTGGCTTAGATAAAGGTCAAACTCTTAAACATGCAAAAGGTGATATTAAATTTGAAAATATAAATTTAATTTATCCAGATGGAACTAAAGCCCTTACAGATATAAATTTTTACATAAAAGCTGGCGAAACAATCGCAATTATCGGCCCGTCTGGCTCTGGCAAAAGTTCTATCGCATCATTACTGCTTGGGATTTATAAACCAACATCTGGTAAAATATGGATTAATAATTATGATTTATCCACATTAGAATTACGTTCTTTACGCAAGCATATAGGGATTATATATCAAGATGCAGAGTTGTTTAATCGTAGCGTCAGAGATAATTTAAAACTTGCAAATACAGAGGCAAGTGACACAGAAATATGGCAAGCACTAGAGATGGCCTCGGCTATGGATTTTGTTAAACAATTACCCATGGGACTAAATAGTATCATTGGCAATAAAGGTGTTAAATTGTCCGGTGGTCAAAAACAACGTTTGACTATAGCCCGCACAATTTTAAAAAATCCAGATGTTTTAATTTTAGACGAGGCAACTAGCGCACTGGATTCGATAAGCGAAAAAGCAATTCAAAATGCTATGCAATTAATAAGTAAAAATAAGACAAGTATAATAATAGCTCATAGGTTATCTACCATATCACATGCCGATAAAATAATAGTATTGGATAAATCTAAAATAGTGCAAATTGGTAATCATCAAGATTTATTAAAACAAGATGGTTTATATAAAAAATTATATTCATCGCAAATGGACGGATTTAATGAGTAATATAGCAGCTCTTAAAAAAATATTTATGCTAGTTACCAAGCGCCCTTTGGAGTTTTTAATGGCTGCTGGATTGGTAATCGTACTATCTTTAGTAGAGTTACCTTTACCATTATTTATGGCATTATTAATTGATACTATAATTCCTTCAAATGATACTACTGCTTTGATAACTATTGGAATATTTTTATTTTCAATACGTGCTGGAGCATCTGGTTTTCAAGTATTTCAAAATTATTTAGTTGCTAATATGACATCAGCCTTTGCCGCTACAATGCGTCAAAAGATGATTAATAAAATGCTTAATTTACCATTTGCTAGATTTATCAATGGCGATGCCAATGGAATGGTCACTAGGTTGACTGTCGATATGGAAAAGGTTGAAAAATTTTCACATGAGACAGTTGGTTTTTTGATACGTCCTTGTTTAAGTTTTTTATTTATTTTTACAATTATGTTTGCTTGGAACTCTTTTTTAGCAATGTATTGTTTATTGATAGTGCCGATAGTTGTTTTTACTACAAAAAGTATTCGTATGAATTTACGTGAAAGCTCTGAACGTCAACGTTGTATTACAGAAGATTTAGAAATAAACGCTGCCGAAGTTTTTAATTCTATACGCAATATTAAAGCTTTTAATGCACAAAATATTTTTAGCGAAAGAATAGATAAAAATATTAATACTATCAAAAAAGCTGGCGTTAAATATCAAATTTGGGCTCAACTTTCTAATGAAATAATTAAATTATTGGGAACACTATCTTCTATTGGTTTTATATTTTTTGCAGCTCAGCAGGTATTTGATAATAACTTAACTTTGGGAGGATTTATTGCGCTACAAACGATGTCTCAAAGTATACGGTCGCCTATTGCTCAGATAATGTATTTTTTTACTACTATGAATTCTAAAAAAGTTGCATTAGAACGTGTGGAATCAGTTATGAATGAGCTACCTGAACAGGCAGAAGATAATTTAAGCACACTTGATTTGCCACTTAAAGATGGAATTAAGTTTAAAAATGTAATTTTAAATTTTAATAATAACATTAATGTTTTAAATGGAATTAATTTAAATATTAAGCCAAATCAAACTGTGGCTATAGTGGGCCCTTCTGGCGCTGGCAAAAGTTCACTTATTAATGTTCTGTTAGGATTACATAAATATACTCAAGGCAGTATAGAATATGACCATCAAGATATGCAACAACTAGATATTAAAAATGTACGTGCAAATATTGGAGTGGTCTATCAAGACGCAATATTATTTAACAATACTATTCGTTACAATATGAGTGTTGGCAATAAGTTTTATAGTGATACAAAAATTATCAACGCACTTAAAACTGCCAATGCTTGGGATTTTGTAAGTAAGTTGCCAAATAAATTAGATACTATTATAGGTGTAAATGGTATTAAATTATCTGGCGGACAAAAACAGCGCTTATCAATTGCTAGAGCAATTTTAGCAGAGCCTGCTATTTTGATTTTAGATGAAGCCACAAGTTCTTTGGATTCTCATAGTGAAAATTTAATTAAAATAGCGCTCGATAAAATACTAAAACAACGCACCTCAATAGTAATTGCACATAGATTATCTACCATATTGAATGCCGATCGTATATTAGTTATGGAGCAAGGTAAAATAATTGCAGAAGGAACTCACAATCAATTAATCAAAAAATGCAGTGGGCTTTACTATCACTTATATACAACACAAACAGATGGATTATTAAAGGCTTAATTACACCGTTAATTTTGGGTCGTTATCAATTAAGTCTTGCAAATTAACATCTTTTAATACGGTTTCTTGTGCCTCTTTGACTTTTTCCCATACATTTCTAGTAGCACAAGATTTAGTTCTATCACAAGCATCTAAGGTACAAAGACAATCAACCGTACAAATAGCCCCATCAAGTGCAGAAATAACATGCAATAAATTAATTTCTTTTGGATCACGTGCTAATTTAAAACCACCCTTAGCACCACGTACAGCTGTAATTAGCCCTGCATTTTTTAATGGTATTAAGATATCTTCTAAGTATGAATCGCTAATACCTTGACTTTTAGCTATATCTTTGCGTTTTGTAGGCATTATTTGGTAATTTCTGGCAATTTCTACAATTGCACGAGCACCATAACGACACTTTGTTGATAATTTTAAACTCATAAAATCCCCATATCATTGTTAAGTATTAATGCAAACAATAATAACTTAACATTTTTTTTTAGTCAATAAAAAGGCTATTTTTTGATGATATGTTCTTCAAAAATATACGTACTACTACCCATTGATATAAAAAAAGCAAGCTGTTTTACGAGCTTGCTTTTTAAATTATATATCAAAATAAATTTTATCTATTTACACGTCCCGAACCAGAACCTTTCATTAGGTTTTCAACTTCACTACGTGTTGAATAATTCATATCACCTGAGATAGAATGTGCTAAACATGAAGATGCTACTGCAAAAGAAATTGCATCTTGACAATTTGCAAGCTCTGGAGTATTTAATGCAAAAGTTAAACCTGCGGCAAACGAATCACCACCACCAACTCTATCCACGATATTATGTATTTGATAAGAATTATATTTACCATCTTTTAATGGTGCATAATATGCCTGTGCTTCTGCTACATCATATAACATTGCACCCCAATTATTATGACTGGCAGAGATACTTTCTCGCAAAGTTATTGCAACTTTTTTTACATTTGGAAATTGTTTAGATATTTCTTGAGCAACTTTTACATAACCATCATGAGCTATATTGCCTGATTCTATATCAGTGTTTTCTGCTTTAATGCTAAGTACATCAGAAGCGTCTTCTTCATTGGCAATTACAACATCTACATAAGGTAAAATTTTACGCATAGTTTCTTCTGCAAGCTCTCTAGGATTTTTTGAACTATCCCAACCCCATAATTTTTTACGGAAATTTAAATCACAAGAAACTGTCAAACCATGTTCTTTGGCTTTTTTTACAGCAACTAAGACTGCATCGGCAGCATTTGCAGATATAGCTGGCGTGATGCCTGTTGTATGAAACCAACCAGCATCATTCATAATTGTATCCCAGTCATAAGCGTCTGATTTAGTGATGGCCACAGATGAATCTTGTCTATCATAAATCACATTACTTGGACGTTGATTAGCACCTGTCTCAACAAAATATAAACCTAAGCGACCGTTGTCAGTTCTGGCAATATAACTTGTATCAACATCAAGCCCTTTTAAATATGCGATGCAAGAATCACCTAGAGCATTTTTGGGTAAGGCAGTTACAAAACGCGTCTTGCCTCCTAAAATTGAAACCGAACCCGCCACATTTGACTCTGCACCACCAAAAGTCAAATTCATTTCACCTGGCATAGCCTGTGCAAAACGCAAAAAAGAATTTGGAGCAAACCGCCCCATTACTTCACCAAAAGTTATTACTGTTTTCATATTATTTCTCACTCAAATTAACTGTTAAGTAATTGTTTTGCTTCTAAAGCATTTTTAGTAATTTGCTCCCAATTTTTAGATGCTATTAAATCAGCTTTAGCTATCCAACTGCCACCTATGGCAGCAACTAATGATTCATTCATATATGTTAGTTCATTATTCAAATTTAAACCACCCAATGGAATAAATGATAAACCTAAATGTTTATAAGGAGCAACCATAGAATTTAGATGTTTAACCCCACCCATAGTTTCAGCTGGAAAATACTTTAATAAACGACAACCTAGTTCAACAGCGCCCTCAATTTCAGATGGCGTACATACACCAGGCGCAAATGGTAAATTAACCTCTTTAGCCTTAGCAACAATCTTAGCATTAAAACCAGGAGCTACAGCAAAATCGGCTCCAGCTTCTTTTACATTACACACATCTTGAGTTGTCAATACAGTGCCAGCTCCCAAAGTAATTTCTGGAAATTGCTCTTTAACCAATCTAATACAATCTAATGCATTAGGTGTACGCAATGTCAATTCAAAAGAATCTATCCCACCTTTTAACAATGCTTCAGTTAGCGGTATCATATCATCTGTATTTTCTACAACTAATACCGCAATAATTTTGCTAGCTGTTATTTTATTTAGTAGTTCTTGAGTAAATAACTTTTGCATATTTTTCCTTATCAATAATTAAAATAATCATTATTTATACACTAATTTACAGAAGTGTCTATAGATTAACTTATAATTCTATAGAATTGTAATAACCAAAAACTTTATCCAGATTTAAAACTAAGTTCAAATATTATATAAATATTTTAATTATAAAACATTCATATCTATTAGTGCCTCACGGCATTGCATAGGATTTTTAAATACAATGCCCTGCATTCCCAATAGTTTGGCTGAATCTATATTAATTTTAGTATCATCAATAAATACAGATTCATCAGGATTAATGCCATATCTATCAAAAAGCACTTTAAAAATAGCTTTATCTGGTTTTAGTAAATGCTCTTGTGCAGAATATACAATACCATCAAATTTATGCCAAAAATTATCACGACTTAGATAATGATTCATTAAATATTTGGGCATATTTGATAAAACATACAATTTATAACCTAATTTTTTAACATCTTCTAATATTTTAACACTATCGTCGATAGGCTTTAAATGATTGCGTAATGCTTGCATAAATAGCTTAATATCTGCAATTGATTTACCAGTTCTATTGGCAAAATCAATAATTGCCTTATCTTCCTCTTGTAATCCAGCATCTAATTGTAACCATTGTGGATGCCCTATAATTTGCTTATATAATTGTTTAGACTGCTTAGGAAATACACTTTCTAATAATTGGTACGGTTGCCAATTTAACAAGACCGCACCAATATCAAATACTACATTTTTAATAGCCATTAAAATAAACTCTGTTGCCCATCAGAACTTTTTTTAGGTTTTGGAGCACCTATTTTAACAAATTTAGCTGATTTAACTTCTTTTGTTGACAATCTAACACCTTTGGCCTTATTACCTTTAATAGCAAAATCTGCTATTGCAAAGCGTTCATCAGTAACTTGTAAACGAGGTTTAGGTTTGTAAATTAATTCTACTTCAAAATTATCTTCTACATTAAATGCCACAACTGAGGCATCTTCTGGAATTAATTCGTAACTTTTATTTAAAATAAATTTTTCTATTTGACAACGTTTAAGATAAACTTGAGCAGTTTTCTTTAACTTATATACAATATTAAAAACTGTTTTAGGATTTATAAATCCACAAAATAATAATCCTTTATCAACAAATACTTTGTCCGGCACATCAATCACTTGGTATATACCACTTTTACGGATTATTAAAATTCTATCATAGGCGGATACTTCTAAAAGCACTTCACCACTTGATACACCTGAACCTAAATATCCAGTTTTTTTATCATAGCGCAATTTAATATCGCGCTTAGCTACTTCTTTTGCATCCACCTCTTCAATTTCTGCAACTTTAGTTCTACGAGGAAATGATTTTTTATATTTTTCAATCATTCCTTTTAAAAAATCAATAGCATAGCCAACTAAATCTTGCAAGCACTTGGCTATTTCATCAAGACGATCATTTATATCTTTCATCTCTCGGTTGGCTTTTTCAATGTCATATAATGATATTCTACGAATTGGTATTTTTAATAATGTATCAACATCGTCTTTGGTAACAGGTCTTTTAATTTGTGCTTCAAATGGTAACAACCCATCAACAACAGCTTTTAAAACACCAGTAGAGGTTTTTTCTGTTTCAATTAATTTATACACACGATTTTCAATAAAAATTTGTTCTAAAGTTTTAGCGTGTAGTTTGTTTTCTAATTTTGCTTGTTCTATCTCTAGCTCTGCTTTTAAAATTTCAATCAATCTATTGGCATTATGTTTAATTACATCTTTTGTATTCATTACTACTGGCTGATTATCTTTTATTAAAAGTAATGCACAAGATATGGATACCTGACAATCTGTAAAAGCATATAAAGCATCGACCATATCAGATGAATTAACACCACGAGGCATTTTAATTTCTACTTCAACTGTATCAGTTGTATAATCACTGATTTGATTTACTTTTATCTTATTTTTTTTAACTGCCGATTCTATAGAGGCAACTAAAGATTCTGTAGTAACGCCAAAGGGCAATTCTTTGATAACAATTTTTTTATTATCACTAATATCCATTTTGGCACGTACCAAAACTTTACCATTGCCATTATCATAATCGCTTACATCCATTTCTCCACCAGTTTGAAAATCTGGATACACCTTAAAACTTTTACCTTCTAAAGCTTTAATTTCTGCGCGCATTAACTCTATTAAATTATGAGGTAAAATTTTAGTTGCCATTCCAACAGCAATACCTTCTGCCCCCTGTGCCAATAAAACAGGCAATTTAGCTGGAAATACAATAGGTTCTTTATTACGTCCGTCGTAAGATGGTTCGTATTGTGTAATTTCAGGAAAATACATAGTTTCAAAAGCTAAGTCAGTTAGGCGACATTCTATATAACGAGCTGCCGAAGCCTCATCACCAGTAAATAAATTGCCAAAATTACCCTGTTTATCGATAAACATTTCACGATTAGCTATATTTACCAAGGCAGAATATATCGATGCATCACCGTGGGGATGATAACGCATTGCCGAACCAACAACATTAGCAACTTTGTGAAAGTTACCATCACTAATTTCAAAAAGGGTATGCATAATTCTGCGCTGAACAGGTTTTAATCCGTCATCGATATGCGGTATTGCACGCTCCTTAATAACATAAGATGCGTATTCTAAAAAATTAGTTTTAAATAAAGATTTAAGATAAGCCATTAAATTAAATTCTCCGTTATAAACTTACGTCTCTGAGGCGTATTTTTACCTGCATAAAATTCTAATAATTTTGCAACTTGTGAAATATGCTCAACCTGAACTTTAACATTGCGCATATCTTTGCCTATAAATTGTCCAAATTCATTAGGAGATATTTCTCCTAAACCTTTAAATCGTGTTGTTTCTGGACGAGAAAGCTCTAACGTAGCCTTATCTCGCTCTTGTAAAGAATAACAATAACGCGTCTCACGCTTATTGCGAACTCTAAACAATGGTGTCTCTAAAAGGTAAACATGACCAGCTAAAACTAATTCTTCAAAGTATGTCAAAAAAAACGTCATCAAAAGATTGCGAATATGAAACCCATCAACATCGGCATCCGTGGCAATAATAATTTTATTATAACGCAAGTCTTCAACGTTTTCTTCTATGCCTAAAGCCTTCATTAAATTATAAAGTTCTTCATTTTTATAAATTGCCGCCTTTGTTTTGCCATAAGTATTTTGTGGTTTACCCTTCAAACTAAATATTGCTTGGGTCATAGCGTCGCGACTGGCCACCATAGACCCAGACGCAGAAGCACCTTCGGTAATAAATATAGTTGTTTCATCACCATACTTTTTATGATCTTTATGATATTTGCAATCTTTTAACTTTGGTATTTTAATTGATATTTTCTTAGCTGCTTCCCTGGCTTCTTTTTTTACTGCGGATAATTCTTTACGTAAACTTTCGTTATTGGCAATTTTATTTTGTAAAGCTTTTGCCGATGTATTATTTTTATGCAACCAATCTACGACCGCGGTGCGTACTTCATTGACAATTTCTGTTCTAATTTCTGTATTGCCTAATTTGTTTTTTGTTTGAGATTCAAAAACAGGATTTTGCAATTTAATTGCAATTGCACCTAACAAACCTTCTCTAACATCTACAGCACTATAACTTTTTTTAAAAAACTCATTAACACCTTTTAAAATGCCTTCACGAAATGCTTGCTGATGCGTACCACCATCACTTGTGTGTTGCCCATTGACAAAAGAAAAATAATTTTCACCATAATTGGTAGTATGTGTAAACACAATTTCAAGGGTCTTACTTTTATAATATGCTAAATCATAAATATTAGTATCGCCTACTTCACCATTTAAATAGTCTAATAAACCGTTTTTAGCAGCAAATTTTTGACCATTAAAATGCAAATCTAATCCAGAGTTTAAACAGGCATAATGCCACATTCTAGATTCAATATATTCTTGATTAAATGTATATTGACCAAATATTTCTATATCTGGTATAAATTCAACATAAGTACCATTTTTGGCATCTGTGTCATTGCCTGTTTTTTGACTTAATAATTTACCTTTAGAAAAAATAGCCTCAGCAAACTTACCATCGCGGTAAGCTCTTACTAAGAAATGAGAAGATAAAGCATTCACAGCCTTAGTACCTACCCCATTTAAGCCCACGGAAAACTGAAACACTTCGTCGTTATATTTAGCGCCTGTATTGATTACCGATACACACTCAACAATTTTACCTAAAGGGATTCCCCTGCCATAATCTCGTATTTTTACTTTGTCTGCGTCTAAATTAACATCTATTCTGCGTCCATGCCCCATAATAAACTCATCTATAGAGTTATCGACCACCTCTTTGACTAATACATAAATGCCGTCATTTGGGTCACTTCCATTGCCTAAGCGCCCAATATACATGCCAGAACGCAAACGTATATGCTCTAATGAATCAAGTGTTTGAATTTTAGATTCGTCATAATCTGGTTTTGCTTTTGCCATTGATATCCTTTTTAATCAAATTACTGTCCAAGCGAGTAGCTTTTTATATTTTGAATGGCAATGTTGTACCTGATAAATGACTTTAAAACAAGAGCATTGTTCGCTATTATAAGCAATTCAAATTTTAAGGAGATAATATGGCCAATAGAAATGCAATTTTTACAACAAATTTGGGTACTTTCACAATAGAACTTTTTGAAGATAAAGCACCTGCAACTACAAAAAACTTTATTGATTTGGTGGAAAAAGGTTATTATGACGAATTGATTTTTCACCGCATCATAGATGGTTTTATGATTCAAGGTGGTTGTCCAGATGGTACTGGAATGGGCGGTCCAGGATATCAAATTGATTGTGAATTTCATGATGATCTAAAACACTCAGACGAAGGCATTTTGTCTATGGCAAATGCGGGACCAAATACAGGTGGAAGTCAATTTTTTATCACTTTAGGAGCTACGCCTCACTTAGATGGTCGTCATGCTGTTTTTGGTAAAGTAATAGATGGAATGCAAGTCGTTCGTGAAATTGGCTCTGTACAAACAGGAATCTCAGATCGTCCTGTAAAAGATGTAATTATAGAAACTATCACTATTAGCGAATAAGTATTTGTGCAAAAGCACATTAATAAATTATTAAAAAACGGTGATTACACCCAAGCAGAAAAAAAATTATCTGTATATATAAAACAGAATCCTTTATCTGCTTGGGGTTTACATCTGCTTGGTCAGTTATACGCTCAGACTGGTCGGCAAAGAGAAGCTATTTCATTATTAGAAACGGCAGTAAAAATTCAGCCAAGCGCACAACATTTAGCTAGTTTAGGAATATGTCTATACCTAAATCAAAAATATTTTAAGTCAATTAAAGTATTTAATAAAGCACTACAAAAAAAGCAAGATTCTGATATTTTTAATAATCGCGGTATGTGTTTTGCCGCATTATGCAAATATAAACCTGCTTTGAGATCTTATAATTTTGCTTTAAAATACAATCCAAATAATTTAGATGCTTTGTATAATTCTGCAAAAGCCTGTGATATTTTAGGTCATTACCAACAGGCAATAGATACATATCAACGCATTATCAATTCAGATTTAAAAAATACAAATAATCCCAATTATTATAAAGCACACAACAATTTAGCTGTTCAATTAGAGGCGATGGGATATAGCGCCGAGGCATTAAACCATTATCGAACAGCTCTAAAAATCAATCCATACGAATTTACCAGTCGCAGTAATTTTTTATTAAGTTTAAATCGACCTGATAATATCTCACAAGCTGAAATATTAAAAGAATCACTAATCTTTAATGAATTAACCCACAAAAATAATTTTAAATTGAATAATGATAAAAATAAAAAATTAAAAGTTGGCTTTGTATCTGGAGATTTTACTAAGCACGTAGTAGCTAATTTTTTCTTACCATTAATAGAAAATCTAAAACCTGATGATATGGAAATATATTGCTATTATAATTTATCAACTAGCACAGGCTACACAACACATATAGCTAAATTATGCAAACAGTTTCATCACATCGCACATCTTAATACCGAAGAGCTTGTTGCATTTATACGCACACATAACTTAGATGTTATTTTTGATTTAAGTGGACATGCAAATTATAATCGCTTGCCCGCTTTTGCCCAACGCCTTGCGCCTATTCAAATAAACTGGTTGGGATATCCAAATACAACTGGTGTAAAAAATATGGACTACAGATTAGTTGATGCAATAACTGATCCCATAGAAAACAACAAAGATTGTACAGAAACCTTATTGCGTTTAGAGCCTTGTTTTTTATGCTATAGACCATTAGAAACTACTCCACAGATACAACATCAATTACAAAAACATATACGCTTTGGTTCTTTTTTAAACTCTGAAAAAATAAATAATACAACAGTTAAACTTTGGTCAGATATTTTAAAATCCGTTCCCAATTCAAAACTTATTTTAAAATCAATGAGATTTGATAGGCCTGGATTAATTAATCGTTTACAAAATATGTTTGTATCAAATGGTATTGATAAAATACGTCTTGAATTTTTAGAAAGATCATCTAGCGCACAAGAACATCTTCAAGCATATAAACATATTGATATTGCCCTGGACACAATGCCATATAATGGCACAACTACAACATGTGAAGCCTTATATATGGGTATACCTGTTATTGCATTATTGGGAAATGTTCACCGTAGTAGAGTTAGTGCCTCTATATTAAATGCTATTGCTCATCCAGAGTTAATTGCAAAAACTACACAAGAATATATTTATATAGCCCGTGATTTAGCCAATGACAAAAACCGTTTAAATCAGTTACATAATAACTTGCGACAAGATTTATTAGATAGTCAATTATGTGATGCAAAAGCATTTGCAAAAAACTTTACCCATTTATTGCAACAATTTCAATCCACACCAATTTTAAATCACTTTAAAATTGGTACACAATTATATATGCAAGGCAATTACCAAGATGCTATGCAAGCATTTGATTTAGCCTTACAAAAAAATTCTCAGGATATTAATAGCTTAAATAATCGTGGTTTAACATTTGAGGCTCTGGGCAAATATCGCAATGCATTAAGCTCGTATAGAATGGCATTAAAAATAAACCCAAACTTTTTAGATGCTAAATATAATCTTGCACGAAGTCTTGAACAACTTAGGCGATTTGACGAATCTATGCAAACATATCAAGATATAATCAAAACCAATCCAAACTACGCTGTTGCGCATAACGATTTAGCCAGACTATTTGAGTCAATTGGCAAACATAAAAAAGCATTTAAACATTACAAACAAGCAATTAAATTAGACTCTAATAATCATCTCTATAAAAGTAATTTATTACTTAGCAGTAATTGGAGTGATTTGATTTCACAATCAGAAATTTTACAATTAACTAAAAAATTAGCTCCACAATCAAAAGCTAAAAAAATAAAAACTGTTGTAGATATCTTAAAACCAATCAAAATTGGTTTTGTGTCTGGAGATTTCACATTTCATGCAGTGGCGATTTTTTTTATGCCACTATTAGAAAATTTAGACAAATCAAAGATTCAAGCATATTGCTATTACAATTATAATAAAATCAATGACTATACAAAAATCATTGCAAATGCGTCCTACGAATTTAAACAAATTGATAGTCTTAGTGATGATGAGGCCATAAATTTAATAAGAAACGACAAGTTAGATATTATTTTTGATTTAAGTGGCTACACTAGCTTTAATCGTTTAAATCTTTTTGCTAAGCGTCTTGCTCCTATTCAAATCAACTGGTTGGGATATCCCAATACTACGGGTCTAAAAACTATCGACTACAGATTAATTGATTATATTACAGATCCACTTGAGCATAATAACCACTGTTCTGAAAAATTATTAAGAATGCCATCTTGCTTTTTGACATACCAACCTAAATATGACTTCCCTGATATCGAATACACAAAAAGTGATCATATACGCTTTGGATGTTTTTCAAATTCACAAAAAATCAATCCAACAACTGTTCGTTTATGGGTTGCTGTTTTAAAAGCTGTTGATAATTCTAAACTATATTTAAAATCTATTTGGTTTGATAGGCCTGAAATTGTTAATTATTTAAAAGAATTATTTTTGGCAGAGAATCTTGATGAAACAAGGCTTATAATATTATCGCGTTCCAAATCAAGCTTTGAACATTTACAGATGTATAATCAAATAGATATTGCCTTAGATACTATCCCCTACAATGGAACAACTACTACCTGTGAAGCTTTGTATATGGGAGTGCCGGTTATTGCTTTATTAGGAAATGTTCACCGTGCTAGAGTTAGTGCGTCTTTGGTTTCAGCATGCAATCATCCAGAACTAATTGCTAAAACTACAAGTGAATATATAAACATTGCTAAAAATCTTGCTAATAATCAAAGCCTATTACAAAAATTACATAACAATTTACGCAATGACGTAAATAATTCTGCCTTAGGAAACGCTAAAACATTTGCCGGAGATTGGTCAAAACTGATGCTATCTTTAGTAGTAAAAAAAGATAAGCCTGTGCAACTAAATCAAATAGAAAATTTATTACGTAACAATAAACTAGAGCAAGCCATTACCCAATTACAAACTTATCTTGCTTATAATCCAAATGATGCCAAACAATTTAAAAACTTAGGTGTTGCCTTGCACCTTACTAGACAATTTAACTTAGCGGTTGATGCCTTTAAAAAAGCTCTTAGTATCAACCCAAATGACTATGACGCCAAACGCAAACTAGGTTTAAGCCTAGATGATTTAGGCAGACACAGAGCGGCCATAAGTTGTTACAATCAAGTAATAGATTCTTTAAAAAACAAATCAAATAATTTAACACAAGAAGATAAAATAATATTAGCAGATGCATTTTTTAGTTTAGCATCAACTTATCAACAACTGGATAAAACAGATTTAAGTATAGAAATGTACTTAAATAGTCTTAAAATTAATTGTCAACAATTTCATGTTCATAATAATTTAGCCACCTATTACCATAGTAATGGTCAGTACAAATTAGCATTAAAGCATTTTAAGCAAGCTATAAAAATACAACCTGAAAATTCAAATTTATATAATAATCTAGCTATGACTTACCAAGCTTTAATGCAAACCAGTAAAGCAAAAGAGTTATATTTAAAAGCTATTAAACAAGACATAGATAATCCTAATTTATATTCTGGAATCTTATTATTACTAACCAGACTTGATGATATAAAGCCAAATGAAATTTTTGATTTAAGCAAGCAATATAACAATGCTGCCATTAAGCAAATGCAAAAATATCCCTTGGCAAATTTTGCTAAACAAAAACGTAGTGACAATAAACTGCGTATCGGCTTTATATCACCAGATTTTAAAACCCATTCGGTAACATATTTTTTAACTTCATTTTTAAAATATCTTCCACTGCATAATGTCGAGGTTTATTGTTATTACTGTGATACTAAAAATGATGTTGTAACCCAAGAAATTGCTAAATCAGTGAAAAAGTTTTATTTTGTAGCTAAAAACACCGAAAGAGAAATAGTAAATTTAGCTCGGCAAGATTTATTAGATATCGCCATAGACCTTGCTGGGCATACGGGCAATAATATTTTATCAGCATTTGCATACCGTATGGCTCCTATACAATGTTCGTGGTTGGGATATCCAAATACAACAGGGCTCAATACAATGGATTATCGCATTATTGATAGTTATTCTGATATAGATACAAATATAGATATGTATAGTGAAACCCTAATAGCATTACCCAAACATTTTTTATGTTACCAACCACCTAAAGCTACTATAGATATAAACTGGCAATTAAATCAAACTATCAGATTTGGCTCTTTTAATAATATTGAAAAAATCACCCCCACCTGTATTAAACTATGGAGTGATATATTAAAGGCAATACCAAATTCCACATTGACACTTAAAGCCAAACAAACCTCATCACCAGATGTAGTACAATGGATATATACCCAATTTAATCAATATGATATCAAAAAAAATCGTATAATTTGTTTAGCCGTTGCCAAAAACAATAGCCAACATTTAAATTGTTATAATTCAATAGATATAGCTTTGGATACATTTCCATACCATGGCACCACAACCACTATAGAGGCACTATACATGGGTGTACCCACAATAAGTTTAATTGGTAATACCCATGCGTCTAGGGTTGGTTATTCGATACTTTCTGGTGTTGATTTACAAAATTTATGTGCTAAAAATAAGCAAGAATATATAAATATTGCCACTGACTTGGCAAATAACCAAGATGTGTTACAAAATTTGCATAAAACATTACGTCAAACGTTATTGGCAAGTGACTTATGCAATGGTCAAGATTTTGCTGAGGATTTTGCTAAAACACTTAATTCAATGTCTTGATTATTTTATTCTAAATGTTAAATTACCAATCAAATTACAAAAATAAGATTTATATGGAGTTATAAATGAGTGAAAACACATCAAAAAATGAAGAAATCCAAACAGAACAACCTCAAGAAGAGGTATTTCCTTGGGTTGAAGAACGCAACTTTGACGAGGAAATATATTTAGGTTATTGGGAAAATAAACCCATTATAATTAATGTTGATTTTGGTTCTTGTTTTCTAAGCGAAGGACAAGGTTTAAGTGTTGGTGATGGTGAATTTTTTGCAACTGTAAAAGATGGTAAATGGGATATCAAAGAAGCATCATCATTTAAAAAAGGCATTCTTCCTGCTAACTCTATATTAGAGTGGGATAGTAGCGACAAATACCACAAAGCATTAGGCGTTATCAGTGATGAAGAAAAAGAAACCCAACGTATGATGGAAATGATTCAAGCACAAATGGCAAATATGCCTAAAAACGATGATGATAATGACGCTGATGAAGCTGAGACAGCCGAAAATGCCGATGGTAAAAAGGAATAATTTTAAAAAACTGGACAAATAATATCTTGTCTATTAAATTATACGTATGGCATTAACAATAGGTACAATTCTTTTTATTGAAGACGATCATCTTCTGACACGTTGTTATGAAAAATGGGCAGCCAAAATAAATTTTGACTCAGAAGTAGTAACCGAAGGAGCAGAAGCTTTAATGGTTTTAGATATAATGCGTCCAGATTTAATTTTTATGGATTTAACAATGCCTGGTATGAGTGGTGAAGAAACCATCGAAAAAATAAGAGAAACCGATTTTGAAACCCCAATTATCTGCGCTTCAGGTCATGCGGCAAGTAAAATGCGATCTAAAGTGTATGATATTGGGGCCAATGATTATCTTGAAAAGCCATTTAATTTTCAGCAATTTCAAGATGCTGTATTTAAATCATTAAAAAATAAAAATTAATTTTTAAACCATTTAAAAAAGTAACTAGGCCATAACTTGGCACTAACCATAGATTTTTTTGTTACTTTTTCGCGTTTTTCCAAATAATTATTTAACAATTCATAAGAATCTTTTACGCGTTTAAACCTCTGTGCCAATATTATCTCTGGCACAGAGTGTAAGACTGCCCTATCTGGATGATTTTGCATTGCGGCTTTTTTATACGCATCGCGCAATCCCGATGGTTGCAAATAGTTAATAAAATCTGGCGTAATGACTATATCATCACCAAAAATTACTCGGCAGGCAGATTGTAATTGTCTAGGACTAGCATTAAAGATAGCGAATATATCGGCATATTTATTTAATTTCTTTAACTAACAATTTAAACTCCTGTTTAATGCACTAAATAAAGCTTTTACAGATGCTAAACCTATATCAGAATCTAAACCAGCACCATAAATAGGATTGCCTGGTGTAATTTCAACACAAATATATGCAACCGCTAAAGATTCAGACCCATGATTTATGGCGTGTTCTGTATAATCTAGTAACTTAAAATTTATTCCACAATCTTGTTTTAAAGCTTCAGAGATGGCGTTAATAGGACCATTGCCACTGCCTTTAATTTCTAATTTTTTACCATTAAAAGCAATTTCAGCTAAAACCTTGGTATATCTTTCATTTTCTGCTGTATCAATTTCAATATGGCACTTTTTTAATTGCAAAGGCTTACTTTGATTTAAATACTCTTTGTCAAAAATCTTTTTAATTTCAGCATTAGGCAATTCGTCTCCCAAAGTATCTGTTATCTTTTGCACAACAGCACCAAAATCTGGATGCATTGCTTTAGGTAATTTAAAACCGTATTCAACATCCATAATATAAGCCACACCACCCTTACCTGATTGAGAATTAATACGTATTATAGATTCATAGGTACGTCCAACATCTTCAGGATCAATAGGTAAATAAGGTACGCCCCATATACCATCTTCATGCTTAAAATTCATACCTTTGTTAATAGCATCTTGATGCGAACCAGAAAATGCCGTGTAAACTAATTCACCTGCGTATGGATGACGTTTATGCACATCCATCCTAGTATGTTTAATATAAATATCACGTATACGATTTATATCACTAAAATCTAATTTAGGATCAACACCCTGACTAAACATATTTAATCCCATAGTGATAACATCTAAATTACCAGTGCGTTCACCATTACCAAATAAAGTTCCTTCCACACGATCTGCCCCAGCTAATAAACCTAACTCTGAAGCCGCCACTGATGTACCTCTATCATTGTGAGTATGCAAACTAATAATTGCCGATTTACGATTTGGCAAATTATTGCAAAAATATTCAATTTGATCGGCATGGATATTAGGTGTAGTCATCTCTACCGTGGCTGGCAAATTTAAAATAATTTTATTTTCTTCGCTACAGTTAAACTCTTGCATAACAGCAGTACAAACCTCAATAGCATAATCCAGTTCCGTTCCTGTAAAAGATTCTGGCGAATATTGAACCCTTATACCATCATTGGCATACTCATCTTTTAAACGATTGATTAATTTAGCTGCATCAACTGCTATTTGTTTAACTTCTGCTTGGGTTTTTCTAAAAACAACTTTACGTTGTAATATAGATGTTGAATTATAAAAATGAACAATAGCTTTTTTAACACCATCCAATGCTTCAAAGGTGCGTTTAACCAAATGTTCTCTAGCCTGTGTCAAAACCTGCACTGTAACATCATCAGGGATACGTTTTTCGTCAATTAATTTACGCAAAAAATCAAATTCAACCTGAGATGCCGAAGGAAAACCAACTTCAATTTCTTTAAAGCCAATATCTATCAATAAATCAAACATTGCCAATTTATCTTCTAAATTCATAGGAATACTAAGAGCTTGGTTACCATCTCTTAAATCAATACTGCACCATTGTGGTGCCTCGGTAATGGTCTTATTTGGCCATTGACGATTTGGAAGATTTACAGGTGGATAAGGACGGTATTTTTCGATTTTCATATTTTTAACATCTTTCACAAGTTATAATTCTAAACTTAATTGTTTTTGTTGCCATGATTCTTGTCGCATTTTTGCTAAAATCAAACCGAGCTTTGTCTTGGTTGGTTCAACTTTAGCTAAAGGCTCTAACACACGCCAAAGATTACGCCTGCCAGCTATAAAACTCCATGCTGGCCAACGTTCTCGTTGCAATAGAATATCTTGCAAAGCACTGTCTGGCAAGTGTTGATTACCTTTAAAATTATTATTTTTTTGTTCTATGTATGCTTTAACTATTTCACGCAATGCACCACGTAACTGCGACCATGTTCCTGCCGCTTGTCCATGTAATTTTCTTGCCTCTGGAGCCAATACTACTAAACGTCCCATAAGATGTAAAACTTGTGACCAAATACCAACATCTATCCATTGCTGTTTTTTTTGTCTTAATATGCCAACTTGTATTGGTTTATACCATTGACCATTTACAGCCCAATATAATAAATGCTCCGACAAATAACTGGGTAGATTATCGACTTCACCACTGGTAGCAACAAGCATTTTTGCAGATGTTGCTAATGCTTTATCATGCAAATAATCTTGTATTTTTAATTTGGCAATATCTTGAAATTGTGGAATGGGTGATAATAAATAAGCCTCAATTATTTTTAAAGCTGTTAAAACAGGTTTGGATGTATGGTTTATTTCATCAAATAATACATCGTATTGCTTAATGGAATCTCTTAAACTTTCAAGCCATATATTCTTTGGCTTTTTGACACCAATATGCCATATTTCCACTAAAGTACGGGGGTTTTCTGTAAAAAATAAATGTACTCCCTCTTGTGCGTACCGCTCAAATGCAGATTTTGGTATAACCATATCAGCCCTTGCAATTAGTGATTCTTGATAATGAGTTTCCTGAATACATTGATTATCAAAACCAAGCAAAGCAATAGCATCCTTAGTTTTTTTAGGATAACGGTGTACTAATTGGGTTGGTAAATCTTGTATTTGAAAATTAACTCGTGGCACTGCCACAATTTTTTTGCTAGTAACAAAGTTAGTGTCTTCAACAAAACTAAGCTCATGCAAAACCACAGCACAAATAACAACTATGCCTAGAACTAAAAATAAAAAAACTATATCTACCATGGTTAAAATTATAACAAATTTAAAATATGATTGCACAAAAATTTAAACTTAACTTTTCAAACTAAATACCCTCTATTGGGGATACAGTTTACACATACCACTAAACTTGGTAGAATATTTTTTTTAATAATCAAAAAAAGGAGATTATATGGCTGGTATTAATACAAAAGAATTTAATGAAGACACCTTTGACGAAGGTATCGCTGATGGTGTGGTTTTAGTTGATTTTTGGGCTCCATGGTGCGGTCCATGTCAAATGCAAGGTCCAATTATTGACAAAGTAGCTGATAGCGTTGGTGATAAAGCTGTAGTTGCTAAGTGCAATGTAGATGAAGCGCAATCTATCGCTGCTAAATTTGGTATTCAAAGTATTCCTGCACTTATTTTGTTTAAAAATGGTGAAGAAATCAAACGTATGGTTGGATTACAACAAGAAGCATCATTGATAAGCGAAATTAACAATCTTTGTTAAACATATAAGGCATTGGGATAAATTATCCCAATGCCTTTTTAGTATTTGTTTTTAAAATAAGCGATACCTCGTTAGGTGAAATTCTCCAAATATTTGCCAAATAATCTATAATAGCCAGCGCATCTAAAGGATTTGTTTGACGCATTTTATACAATACTGATGGCGAATCAGTCTCTAATAATAATCTGCTAGGGTTTAATGATTTGATTAACTTTTTAGAATTTTTAGATTTTATCATTGCTGTATTTATCGAAAAATAAACATTTTCGTTAACTTGCTTTGCCAAAGTTACTGAACCACTAAACCAATGCAAAATAAGCGTACCATTAAATTTGATTTTAATCATATTGACCATATCTAAACTTGCACCTCTCGAATGCAAAGAAATTATTTTATTGGTACTAATGGATGACTCATATAAAACTCTTTCTAAAAAAGCCACCTGTAATTTACGCTTGCTATTACATACAACACTATAATCTAGACCTATTTCACCTATATATTTGCAATTTGGTAACAATTTAAAAAACAATTCTATTTTATCTCTATTAATACTCAAAGGAAACAACCCTAAACAAGTATGGATTAAATGATTATTAAATAATTTTTTAATAGTCTGGTATTCTAATGGAGATTCTGTCATAACCAATACCCCCATTGATATTTGATGCAATTTTTCAAGTATTTTAGTTAAATTTTCTACCTTGTGTAAATGACAGTGAAAATCATAAAGTCCTGTTAATAAATTTAGATTTAAATGTTTCATAATAATGATTGTATATTTTATTTTTATCTACACAAACAACTAATAAGCTCTCGCGACTGACAACTATATCATATATACTACTTATTCTTTTAATTAATTGGAGGATAAATGAAAAAACTTATCACAATAATTACCACTGCTATTATGGGATTATGCACAACCTCAACAACTATGGCGCAAGTTAAATTACCCGAAGGCGTAATAGTTCACTTTGCAACTGCTCCACTGGCAGATATTACAACTGACATTGAAAATTTAGCTATAGCTAGTACTAAAGGTACACCTGCACAAATGTTTGCAATGCCAGGTATGCTAAGAATGCAAATGCCTAGCACTACTGGACTACCTCCAGCAATGGTTGATTTTTCTAAACCGTTGCATGCTTTTATAAGTGAATTACAACCAAATCACACATCATTTTCTGCTGCACTTATACCAATTAAAGATTTTGATAATCAAATTAAATTAATTGGTGGCTTAGGTTTTAATAAATTAGAACATGGTATTTATCAAAAACAAAACTCTAATAAAGTATTTTTAGGATTTTATAAAAAACAATTTGCTATTTTTGCAAACAGCCAAATTAATGTTGCATTTGGCTTACAAGTTTTAAAACGCTGCAAAACATTAACTAATCCCAAAAAAGGTATCACTATTGATATTGATGTTGCAAAAATAATTGCAAAACACGGCTCTAAATTAGAAGAAAAAATAAACTCTTTTAGTCCTGACAAATTATTTAAAAACAATAAATCTGCTGACATCATCAATGTTTTATACCCTATTATTAAGGGCGCTGGCGATAGTGCAATGTTAGCTTTAAAAGAACTAGATAACATAAAAATACATTATCTCCCATCTTCTGAAGGGCTAAAAATTATTAATATTGCCACACCAAAACACAATACCAATCTTGCCAATATTAATAATGCTTTAGCAAGTTTAAATGGCGTACCACAAGCTTTTAAATATCTACCAAAACAATCTGCTGCTGTTGGTTATATAAATTATAATGAAAACTTATTAAAGACAATTGAACCTTTAATTAAGCCTATAATAGATGGGTTAGATAAATCAACTGGTACTAATCTAAATATTACAAAGTTATTTAAACAACTGCAAAAAATTAGTGGTTCAAATCAATGTTACGGTATATATACAGATAAGAAAACTCAAAATCAAATCACCGTAGCTTATGTTAAAAACAAAGATAGCAAACAATATAGACAATTAATATCTGAAACTATGCCCAAGTTAAACACATGGTTAAAAAACTTATTATCCAACGGAGCATTACCAATATCGGTTGATGTATTGTGGAAAACAAATGCTGGTAAAATTAGCAGTCAAAAATATGACACAATCGATGTTAATTTAAAATCAACCGACCCATCTGCAAATGAACAAATAACTAAAGCCTTAAAAAACAGCTCTACACACAGCCAATTTGTCTTTTTAAAAGACAGCATAATCTCTACTTCAATTACAGGCAAAGGTCAATTAAGTAATGCTACAAAAAATGCCATACAAAATTATAAAAATAAAACTAACGGTATTGGTTCTAAAGCAAATATAAATAGCATTACCCAACAATACCCATCTGCATTTATGGTAAATATTATCTATCCTTTAGATTTAATAAAATCTGTTTTAATTCAACAAGCAAAGCAAAATGCAAATTCTATGCAATATTTACCATTGATTTTAGAAACAGCCAAGCAATTGCCAAGCTCTAGCACTTCTTTTGATATAGCGGCAAGCTCTGATAAAAAATCACTTTCACTTGAGGTAAACTTACCTGCTCGTGCTATAAATGAAGTAATCATTGCTGGTATGCAAGCATTTACAAAAGCACAAATGCAACAACAAATGACAAAAAAAACTATTTTACCAAAGCCTCCAACCATAAAATAGCAATCCAATTAAAAAAGGGTTTTCATTTTTTTATGAAAACCCTTTTTATAAAAAATAAAAATTATTAAACTTATCTATGTTGGGCTACAAGCATCCATCCAAATTGGAAATGTCAATCTAGATAATCTTTTACTATAAATATCCGCTAAATTAGATTTAGCAATTTGATTTACAGGCTTTAAAAATTCATGGTTTAAATACACACTTCCATGTTGTTGTGCAGAAGAACCTATTGCTAAAACTGATTTAAAATCAAAGTTATCCTCAAGCATTTTACAAAACAACAAATCAATAGCTGCACCCCACATCTAGCACTTAATATCTCAGGCTCTGAATTTTGTGATGCAAACTCATGTAAGTCTTCGAGGGCTAATTTACCTTATGTAAACTCCAAGCCTTTATCGCTATCAAATGATTGATAACGCAATTTACGTAAAGTTTTATATGCTGAATTATTTAAAATATCATCCGCATTAATAAAGCTCTTGCAAAAACATCTATACCTGCAATATGAGCAATAAAATTATCTTCTAAATCAGTAGAATTTCTGCGTACTTTTGCATCAAAATTAATACCACCGTATTGTAAACTAGAGGTCTCTAAAAACACCAACATAGCTTCGGTTATTTCGGTAATATTCATAGGAATATTAATCTTATCCCAACCATTTTGATAATCCCCTCTATTTGCATCTATACTACCTAACATATTAGCATCAGATGCAACTTGTAATTCATGCTAAAATGTATGTTGTGCTAAAGTAGCATGGTTAACTTCTATATTTAATTTAAAATCATCTTGTAAATTATGCTTATGTAAAAAACCAATTACTGTAGCAGCATCAAAATCATATTGATGTTTCATAGGCTCCATTGGTTTTGGTTCGATAAAAAAAGAACCCTTAAACCCCTGTTGACGTGCATAATCTTTAGCAAGTGGCATCAATGGCTGTTTTAACTTGCGCTCCACCTCTAGCTAAAACTGCAAAATCAGGATTTGTTGC
>JAMOSO010000041.1 GCA_027063065.1 Planctomycetota bacterium
TGGCGTAACAGCTTCGTTATAATTAGTGTCATCTTCAACTATAATAGAATTGTAACCATTATCTTTAATAGTATAGAACCATTTAGAGTCATTATTACCATCACTATCTACAACTCTAACAGCCATTCCTGCAAGTTCCCCAGGAACCATTGCAGTTGCCGTGCCAAGACCTCCATTAACGGAATACGCGCCACCTTTGCCGGCAATTGATGATAATTTTAAATCCAATAATTTACTTCCAGGAATAAAAAATTCTGAGTGACTATCTTTATTATCTTCATCATCTACATCATCTACATCTAATGACCCAATAATAGGATAAGTTAGCCCATTTGGTGCTAAAAATAAATAACCAGCATATTGATCTGAACTGCCAGGGTTTGGTCCAACGTCAGCGTGACTGCCTGTTGAAACAGTACCCCCTTCTATTACACCATCACTATACACATAATTTTGGGATCCTCCTTGGGTGTCTTCAGGGGTTTTAGGTGTTGTTGTACTGTTGTCACCCTTTTGTATATCGTTATTAAGAAAGGCTTCGGTATTTAAATCTCTTACACTCATACGCCCAACTTTAAGAGTTACTTTTGCAGTGGCAGGATCGCTTAGGTTTAGACCTAAGCCAGGTATGCCATAAAAATAATCGGTTGCAACAACAGTGTTTGAGTTGCCTTGTAGAGTAGCTTCGCTTGAATTTTCTTTTTCTTCTACCAACCAACTAGGCGGAACATCAGTCATATTGCCAAATATTGTTAAAAAATGAGTTTCATCTTTTATGCCAGCCAAATAAGTATGGATATTTTCTACATTTTCTAAATGCCATTTTTCTATTGCGTTATCATCATCGTCCGGAAAAACAAAGTTAATTTTATCTGGTACATCAGCTAAAATAGTAGGTTTTGTGTCTCTTGATTCAAAACTATTATAACCAATTAAATTACTATCTAATAGATGCTCTGGATTTATATTTGGATGTGTCTCATCAGGGTATCTGGCATAAATACTTGCTGTTGTTTTGATTGTAGAATGTACACCAACAGAGCGTAGTAAAGCAGCTAAAGCTTCAGCAGAACTATCTGCGTAAGATACAGATGTTAAGATTATGTTTTCGGTTACGACAGTTGCTTGTGGAGAAAGTTTAAAGGTTTTGGTATCAGTGTCATCAGTACAAGTTATAGTTACAATACCACCTAAATATTTTACAAATACATAAGATGGGTTAGCTGCTTTTAACAGTTTTCCACCTAATGTGATTTCGCCTGCATTAAAATCACCTAAAAGATCGACAAATTGAGTATCACTAGTTCCAGTTATTTCCCAAGTCAAGTTGCCTGTTACACCGCCAACGGCAAGCAGTATGTTAGATCCTGTTGGTACTTGAATAGTACCATTGCGAGGTAATTGTATTTCCAAGGCATTGGCACAATTTATTAAAAATATGGTGGTCAATAACAATGAAAATAATTTTTTACATATGTTTTTTGTTTTTTGTTTATAATACACCTATTTCTCCTAGGGAAAAGTGGTAGATACCCAGTATAGTGGTCATACAATAAATTTTCATAATACCATAGTTTGATAAATCGTCAACTAAAACAAACTTAGACAATTTTGGATATTACTAGACTTAATAAATTTTGTAATTCTTTATTTTTGAGATTATTGAGATGGTTAATGGCTTGGGTTTTATAGTCATTTAATAATTTAATAGCTTTTGGCTGTAAATTTAATCTTTTTGCTTCGTTTTGAATTATAACTTGCTGTGTTTGGCTTAATGTTTTACTTTGCCAAGCATTGTCAATAATGGTTGATATGTTTTTATCACATTCTTGACGTACCATAGCTAACAAAGCAGAAGGTCGCATAGCAGCAATATCAGCACCACCATCATCGCCAAAAAAGTCAAGCATGTCATCTCTTATTTGAAAAGCAATACCTAAAGCATTACTAAACTTTTTTAATATTTTACATTGACTATCATCAGCGCCACCAGCAATAGCCCCTAAGCATAGTGCTACTTCAAATGCCGGTGAGGTTTTAAGTTTAAAAATATTTATTACTTTTTTTAAATTAATTGTTGTGGGTGTGCGCATCCAAGATAATTCTTCACCCTGCCCTAAACTTAAATCTCTATGGCCATCTGCAGATACTTTAACCATACGTTGTATTTTTGCATTATCAAAAGTGGAGTTAGCCAGCATACGATAGCCTTCTCCAATTAGATAATCTCCAACGTTTAAAGCTATTGGTACACCATAGCTAGTATGCATAGTGTCTTGACCGTATCTTTCGTCATCATTATCTTCTATGTCATCGTGTATTAATGATGCTTTGTGAAAACATTCAACTGCTAATGCTACTTTTTTTATAGAATCGGGAGATGTTTTGTCTTTACTTAAAATAGTATACACATAATATGCCAATAATGGACGCCATCGTTTGCCAGCAGTAGCGACCCAAGATATGCCAAGGTTTTCTGTTTCTGTAAAGTTGCTATTAAATAATATATCTAAGTTTTCTTTGCTAAACCAAGTATTTACTTTATGTCTTGCAGTATTAAAATCAAAGTGATTATTGGTGCTTATATTTTTGATATGCAAAAAATCTTCTACCCAACTAATATCCTCAAGTTTATTATTATGTAAAACAAAGGCTATAACAGGTATTCCAAGAGCAGATATTTTTTGCCAGCCTTTGTGTAATATTTCAAAGTCTCCTATGGCTATAATAGCCTGATACTTTGTGCTACAAATAGCTTTTGATACGGCATTTTTGTCATCTATGTTTATGGTGGTAATGTTGTTGCTACAGGCAAGTTCTAAAATACTTGTACAATTTGTGTTGTGTGTGTCAGTTGGTAATAATAAAAGTCGCTTGGAGGTTTTTATACCTAAAACTGTGTCTCTCCATAATTCGTTTGAAATTTGCAGGCCAATATAAGCCTGCCAGTTAACTTGCCAACTTTTACGTTTTATGATTTCTAATGCATAATCAATAATGTCGTTTTGTGTAACTGGATTTTGAATGCCTCGTGAGGCTATTGTTTCTTTGACAACTGTGCAGATTTCCTGCCGAGTATTAAACTCGGCAGGAAATTGTAAAACATCTTTATTCATCCAGTGTTCGTTCAATTGCCGAAATTAGAGTTTCAGTGTCAAATGGTTTGTCTAACATACCATCTACCCCACTATCTTCTAAGCGTTTGCGTCCTTCATCGGTAATATGGCCAGAAACTACTAAAATTTTAATATCATCTGTTTCGGATGTTTCTTTTACTTTTTTAACAATCTCATACCCGTCCACATTAGGCATATTTAAGTCTAATAAAATTAGTCTAGGGTGTGCTGTTACAATGCGCATACCTGCTTCAAAGCTGTCGGTGCATATTTCATAGTCGTATCCAGCTTCCATTAATGCATCGCGCATTACTTCTGCAACATTAGGTTCATCATCAATAATCATTATTTTGCATAGGCTATTTACCAAGTCGTCTGGAACTGGCATTTTAAATTCGGTTAAGAAGTTAATTAAATCCTTACGAATTACACGATTAGAACCGCCTGGCAACTGGTGTGCTTTTAATTGACCGTCACTAATCCAACGCAATACTGTTTTAAAATTTACTTGACAATATTCTGCAATTTTTCGTGGCGATAATGGTTTTTCTCTTTTTTTCATAATCAGCTCCATTCAAATATAAAACGGACAGAATATACAGCACCTAAACAAAAGTCAACCCATGAACGAAAATATTTATAAATTTTAATACAAAAACTATGAAGTAATAATCTTATCATATGTGCCATCTTTTTTATATTAGCTAATATTTTATTTATTTTTGACAACAAGTCATCTCCCCTTTTAGCATGTCCCATGCTAGATTTTATCTAGTATAAGTTGTGATTGGGTAGTATTATGGCAATTTTTAGATATTATGCAAATTAGGTAATAATATCTAATATAAAGTTTTTATTGTATATTTAGTCAAATATATAATTGTGTTTATTTATTGGTGTGAGTATACTTAAATTCTATGAAAAAGTTTTATTTATTAGTTTTTGCTTTGCTTATTTCTATATTTTTAAATGCTTGTAGTTTATTACCTAAACCAGCATATACATCAATTAATCGTTATGATTTTGGTTTGATTTCATCGCACGCTTTAAAGAATATTAATAAAAATATTAAAGTTACATTGCATGGAGTGCATCCTAGCAAGTTAGTATTTAGAGTTAATAAAAATCAAATCAAATATATGGAATATATGCGTTGGTCTTTTGCTTTAGATGATTTAATGACGGATTATTTGTCAATGTCGATTAAATGTAGTGCCGATACAATAAGCTTAAAGATATATAATTGGGAATATGATGTTCAAGCACAAAAAGTTGTTGCTGTATATTTATTAGATACATCAGCATCACAGCAGGTCTTAAAGCAAAGTGTTTCAGTTGTAAATACATCTCAACAAGGAATTATCAATGCGTTTACAGAGCTTATACAGCAAGTTTCTAAACAAATTAATACCAAAATAAATTGTGAGAAATTTTAAAAAAGCAATAGCAGATATAGGTGTTTGGGGATGTGATTTAAAGCAAAACACCTATAAAACCATATCGGTTTTGGGTGAGTTTGGATTGGCATTATTTAATGCAGTGCGTAACCCTAAACGAATTAGATACCATCAATGTCTTTATTACTTTCAGCAAACTGGTTATGAGTCGCTTCCTATTGTGGTGATGATTTGTTTGCTAATGGGAGTTATTTTAGGGTTTCAAGCAGCTTTACAATTAAAACAGTTTGGGACTGATATATATGTTGCCGATTTAGTTGGGCTATCAATTGTTAAAGAACTAGGTCCTTTAATGGTAGCTATTATTTCTACAGGACGTGCAGGTTCATCGTTTGCTGCAGAAATAGGTACAATGCGTGTCAATGAAGAAATAGACGCTATGGTTACGATGGGTATTGAACCAAATCGTTTTTTGTTTATACCTCGTTTAATTGCCATGATGGGTGCTGTGCCTATTTTAACAATATTTGGAAATTTATTTGGCATTTTAGGTGGCTTATTGATAGGTCGTTTTCAGTTGGGCATACCAACTGTTACCTATATAAATCGGTCATTAGAAGTTTTAACACCTGCATATTTAATGGAGGGTTTGATAAAATCAGTTATATTTGCAATTTTAATCACAGTAATTGGCTGTTTGCGCGGTGTCCAAAGCGGTAATGATGCTCATGGTGTGGGTAGAGCTACAACCTCATCGGTTGTAACGGGTATTTTTTGGATTGTAATATCAGATGCTATTATGACTACTTTATTTAGTATAGGTGGTGCTTAGTGTCTGTAATAGAAGTAAAAAATTTAACTATTGGATATGGCAATAATATAATATTGCAAGATTTAAACTTTGAAATAAAACAAAACGAGATTACCTTTTTAATGGGTGGTTCTGGATGTGGTAAAACTACTTTATTAAAACACCTTATAGGATTGTATCCCCCTATGTGTGGTGAAATTAAAATTTTTAATCAAAGCATAGTGAATAATAATATAAATGCAAAACGCAAGTTGATGCAAAGTTTTGGTGTACTATATCAAAGCGGTGCTTTGTTTGGTTCGATGACTTTGGCAGAAAACATTAACTTAGTTTTAGAAGAATGTAGTACGTTAAATGCTATTCAAAGACGCGAACGGGCTATTGAGAAATTATCTTTAGTAGATTTAGAAGAATTTGCCGACTATTATCCATCAGATATAAGTGGTGGTATGAAAAAACGAGCTGGCTTAGCAAGAGCTATGGCATTAAACCCTAAATTATTATTTTTTGATGAACCACAAGCAGGATTAGATCCTATTAGTTCTGCCGGTTTGGATAATTTGCTAAAAAATTTACAAAGAGAAACAGGGGCAACATTTGTGATAGTCTCTCATGAGTTAGATTCTATATTTGCAATAGCAGATACAGTTTTTATGTTAGATAAAGATAGCAAATCTATAATAGCACAAGGAAACCCACATGATTTAAAACGAAACCCACCTAATAAATGGGTCAATCAATTTATGCATAGAGACCCGACAAGGAAATAATAATGAATGAAACAAACAATTTTAAAATAGGCTTATTTATTAGTGTAGGTATAGGTATTTTTATAGTGCTTTTATTTTTAGTTGGGTTACGTGATTATTTTGAAAATAAATTTTCTATATATACTTATACATCCGAATCAGTACAAGGTTTGGAGATTGGTTCACCAGTTAAGTATCAAGGTGTTGGAATAGGTAAGGTTGAAAGGATTTCAATCATCAAGAAAAATCGTATTCAAATTGAGATGTCGATACAGCCAAACTTGATTATGAGAAATTTACATTTTGATTCTGTCAGCTATAAATTTTTAGCAAATAATCAAAATAACCAAGAAATTTACAAGCGATTGGCTAACAATGTAGCACAGGGACTGCGTTGCAAGGTTGATTATGCAGGTATTACAGGGATGAAATATGTAGAACTATATTATGCAGATAATAGCATACTAAATGATAATATAACATCAAAAGCAGATGGGTATATTCCATCTTCGAGATCTTCATTGGCTGGCACAGTTGGCAGTATGCAGGCAGTAATGCGTAAAATTGAAGCTATAGATTTTATTGGGATTGAAAAAGATTTGCGTGGTGCATTGGTGGCTATTAAAGATTTGTCTAAAAATAAAGATTTGTTAAATTCATTAAAGTCTTTTAATACTGCAATGATAGAAGTTAAAAAAACAAGTGCAAATGTATCTAAAGAAGTTAATACTGGCGGTTTAGAGCTAAAGAAGACTTTAAGGGCTGCCAAACTTCTTTTAGAAATGCTAGAAGAAGATCCCGCCAGTATATTATCAGGCAAACAAAAACAGCGATAATTACTTACCGCAACATTTTTTAAATTTTTTACCGCTACCACAATTACAAGGGTCATTACGGCCTTGCTTGGGTTGTTCGTTTATAATTGGTTTGACGTCTGCAACGAGTTCTCCGTCGTAAAAATACCAAATACCATCGTGTTTTTTAAATTCGCTGATTTCATGGTGTATATGATGTTCTCCAGAATTGTCATATTTAGCTATAAATTCAACAATGCCTTGTTCGTCATTTTCTTTGCCATCTTTTACATTGATTAAATCAAAACCATGCCACTCTGATTTATTTGCCCATTCTCGTATATTGGATTGGTCTATAGAGTCTCTTGTGTCTGGATGACAAGAGTCAACAATATATTTAACTTTTGACAAAGTGAATGCTGTGTATCTAGATCGCATCAATCTTTCAGCAGTAGGAACGGCTTTTGCGCCTTCAATATATGGTTCGCAACATGAGCTGTATTCTGTTTTACTTCCGCAAGGGCATAAAGCCATGGGTATCTCCTATAATAATTACAAATGGTTCAATACAATATGCAATTTTAATAAAATTTCAATTTAAAATATTAGCAGTATTGTATGATATGTAAAAATAAACAATAAAAATAAAAAGGAAATAATGGGGAACGTCAAAAGACGTCCCCGATGGGAAGTGGAGAATGTCATGGGACACCCTAACCAATTATTATATCGGCATAATAATGCGCCAACCTTAATGTTTTTTTAGGCATTTAAAAAAGCAAAGCCATCACCTGTTTGGCGTTGGCGAGTTTCTTGTGTGCCACGCAAGTAATCTGTTAATAAGCCTAACCCTTCTCCTGTATGAGCTGAGACCCAAAAAGTATCTTTTATGTTTATATCATAAGGTTTTAAGGCTTTGGAGATTTCCTTTTCACGTTTGGAACGCATTTTTTGATTTTTTAAAGCGTCTTTTTTACTAAAAACTAAAGTATAATTAATACCTTCTCCTTGTAAAAACTCAAGGGTTTCTAAGTCTAAGTCGGTTGGTCCATGTCTGGCATCTAAAACTAAAACAGTTGTACTTATGTTTTGATCGCTAACTAAGTATGCTTGAATTAAATCAAATAATTCAATTGTTTCTTCTCGTGGGCCATGTGCAAAACCATAGCCAGGTAAATCGGTTATAATATGTTTTATATCTTTCCAATTATAAAACACAATTTTACGAGTGCAGCCAGCTTTTTTTGAGCTTTGTGCAACATTTGCATGTACAAGAGCATTAATGAGTGATGATTTACCAACATTTGATCGCCCTAGCATTGGGATTCTGGCTTGGTTATATTCCAATAAATACTCGCCATTTAGCAAATTTGGTAATTGTTTAGGTGAACCAAGGGTGGTTATATATTCTACAGACATTTTTAATCCAAAAATTTTAAAAATATATTAAACCATAATTAATGTCTTTTTGGCAACTTCTTTATTGTCTAACCAAGTTGTTAAGGTCCAGTTACCAATTTTATCTTGTAAGGGATTCCAAAACGTATCGCCTAAAAAAAATCTAAAATCATTACTTCTAACATATAATTCTCCTGTAAATGGTTTTGCTTTATCACCATTTTCATTTTTAAATGGAGGATGCTCTATTTTAAAAGTTATTTTTTTACCTTTTGCCTTTTTTATGCGTAATACATAGCCAAATTCTATATCCAAACCAACTGGTATTGTATCTGTAAATTTAATAATGGATGGTATTTCTTTTTTGCCAGTATGAGGGCTATACAGGCCATAGCTTTCTATGTTTATTTCTATCTTTTTAGCCATCTGCTTGTAGTTCGGCAATTATAGTTTGATATTCTTTGATTTCTTCAAAATATCTGTGTAAATTATTTTGAATCCGATAGTTGTCTACTTCTGGCAAGTCTTTGATTTCTCTTGCAATTGATAAATATTGCATAGTTGAATCAATACTTTTGCCTAAATTTTCTATTGTGTGTTGTTTGTATTCTTGCAATTTGTTTTCTGTTGTTTTGTAGCTGACTAATTTGTCGTGTATATTGTTTTGCTCTGTACTGAGATCAGTTGAAAGATGTTTGAGTTTTATTATGCGATCTTCTGTCTTGCGTGAAGGTGGTAACGTCATTAATGAATCATATTCGGTATTGCTTGCTTTTATTTCCTCGGCTATTTCAATAAGTCTATTTTCTAAATATTCTGGTGTATCATTGCCGAGGGTGTTTTTTTCGATTTCCATTAAACGCTCATATTTATTTCTATACCATAAAACCACACATTGACAGAGTTTTAATCCAAGTAAAATTTGTAACTTCAATTTTTGATATGCGTCTTTGCTGCCTTCTGAACCTTGATTGGCAATGCTTCCTAAGATAGATTGTGCCTCACGATATTCTTTTTCACCATTATATTTTAAGCCAGTTTCATATAATACTTGTGCTTTGCGCATCCCACTGCGAAAGGCTTTTTCTTCGGCGGATTCCCCAAGAAATAACCTTAACATAGCTAGGACTAAATTTTCAACAAAGTGCATATTTTTTATATTGTCCTTTTAAGTCTGATATGTCAATAATTTATTTTGCTTTTTGTATACCCCAACATCTATGTGTGCCACCGCCGTGTTTAAAATCTTCACTGATTGTTTGTTTGCTAATTTCTTTTATTTGACAGTTGGCATTTATTAATTTTATATCTAGTTTAAATTTAGTTGAATTATTGCTAAAAAATAATTTACCATTTGGTTTTAAAAGTTTTAAACAGCCATTTACTAATTCTGGATAGTCTTTATCAACTGAAAAGAAACGCCTATTCATACGCTTAGAGTTTGAAAAAGTTGGTGGATCGCAAACTATAATGTCATAAAGTTTATTTGTGTGTATTTCGTCCTGAAGAAATGCTAAACAATCACGTTGTATAAATCTATGCTGTGCGGTATCAATATTATTAATTTTAAAATTGCGCTTTCCCCATGTTAAATATGTATTTGACATATCAACAGTTGTGGTTTTAGCTCCGCCGATGGCAGAATAAACAGAAAAAGCCCCTGTATAAGCAAATAAATTAAGCATAGTTTTATTTAATGATATTTCACCAACCATTTTGCGTGTAAGACGATGATCTAAAAATAAACCTGTATCTAAATAATCACTTAGATTTACTTCAAATTTAAGATTAAATTCTTTTACTATTTGCGTGAAATTTTCGTTTTCAATTTTTTTATATTGTTGCAATCCTTTTTGACGTCTTCTATCTTTGATAAAAATAGTAGATAAATCTATATTTAGGGCTTCACATATTTTGGTTTCTATTGTTTCTTGAAAACCTTTTTGTGTGGACTTGTTTGTTTCCCAAATCCAAACAACAACATTGCCATTGTACCAATCAATAGTTAGTGGGTATTCAGGTATGTCTTTATGGTAAATCCTAAAGCATTCAATATTTTGTCTTCTAGCCCATTTAGCTAAATGTTTATATCTTTTTTTTAATCTATTAATCAACATTTTTTATACCATATTTAAGAGATGTTTTTTTAGCCTTGCGTTTTTTTCTTAGTTTAATTTTATTTATTAAGCTTTGTTTGTTTGAGTTTGGATTATTATCTAACTTATCACATAGTAATCTTCTTGCAAAAAACCTATTTAATTCTCGACTACGCCCCTGTTGACACTTGATTATATCTCCTGTTTTTGCATAGCTTAAAACTACACAAGAGGCTGTTTTATTGATTTTTTGCCCACCTTTGCCACCGCCTTTAATAAAATTTTCTTTAATATCATTTTCACTAATACCTAAATCAAGCATACGTCTTTGTAAAGCTAAATTTTTTTTTTCGGTGACGGGAAAGTTTTTAAAAGAACTCAAATTTATCCTCACATATTATAACTTTGCATTGTGTTGCATCGGCAATATTTTTTGCACATGCATAAAAAGGCGCACGCTCGCTTACTCCATGCCCCATTTGAATAATGGCTGTATTTGAATTGCGTGCATATTCTAGATCATGATATCTGATTTCTCCTGTTATATATATATCGCATTTGGCACGCACCGCATCTTTTATAAAATCTGTACCAGCACCACCGACAAAGCCTATTTTTTGTATGGGTTTGTCAATGTTGCCATATACTTTTTCTGGGTCATCTCCAAAAAAACTTTTAATGCAAGTTAATAATTGCTGTTTGTTTAAACTGGTAGGATGTTTGCCTATTGCACCGCATCCCCAAGAATCTATCTTGTTTTCTAGCTTATATATATCATAAGCAGGCGTTTCGTAAGGGTGCGTTCGCATAATAGCTTGAACGATATCACCTTTTTTATCGATGGGAAATATCATCTCTATGCGCTGTTCATTTACGCTTTCTTTTTGGCGTATTTTACCGATATATGGTTTAGCACCTTCAAGTGGCATAAAAGAGCCACATCCTTCTGTAGTGAAATGGCAATGACTATAATTACCTATGCTACCAGCTCCAGCTGTGGCAAGTGTCTCAATTAGTTTGTCCGAATGTGTATTAGGGCAGAACACAACAACCTTTGCCAATGTGGTTGAGCCTATTTCTTTTAGCGGTTTAATATCTTTTATGCCAAAAGCTTGTAGCCCAAAATAACCCATTCCAAATGGGTTATTGTCGTAAGATGTGTGCATAGAATATAGCGATATGTTGTTTTGTATACACTTTATTGCAATGGCACCATCGTTTGTATGATTTATAAGATTTTTAGTAGGTTTAAAAAATAATGGATGATGGCTTATAATAATTTGCGCGCCTTTATTTATGGCTTCTTCTACGGTTTCTAAAGTTATGTCTAGTGATAAGGCTATGGTGTGTATTTGGTTTTTTAATTGTATTTGTATACCAGAGTTATCCCAGTGGTACTGACGAAATTCAGGATATAAATTACGAATTTGTTTTAAAATATGTTGAATGTTACTCATTTTCTATCCTTGCGTATTTTTGATTTGTTTTTGATTCGCACGACATTAACTGTCGGGTGTGATATTGTGCCTTGTACCCATATGGGTAAAAGCGATCCAGTATTGCTTAATACCTCAGATAGCAAATCACCTAATACAGGTACCATTTGTAATAATTGGTTTTTAGCTTTAATCCTAAATCTTAAATTTAATCTACCGTCATAATATATGCGTCCCCTGCCTATTATTTCAACGTCATCGCCAATTAGTTCTATACTTTTAAATTGCAAGGATCTGTTTTCGATGTTGAATTTAATTCTGGCATCTGTGATACGTCTTTTTTTGTTTAAAGGTAAATCTAAGATGTCCTGTATTGCGACAACTAAGCCTAATGTTCCCAAGTCGCCATTGGTGAGTTCAAAGTACCCTTCGCCCTCCATGTTAAACTTTCTTTTATTTTGTATTGTAGGTTGTGTTCGCTCAGACGAAAATGTTAATTCACCATTAATGTTGCCAGTATAATTATTTTTAAAGATAGCTTTATGGCGTGGTATTTTTGCCAAATTGATATTTTCAAAAACCAATTTAAAATCGGTCGCATTAGCACCTATTCTAAAATCGCCTCTAATTATACCGTCGTACATATTGCCTTTAGCTTTGCGTATTAATAATAAAGAGTCCTCGCTTTCGGCAAAGGCGGTGATGTCTGTAGCTTTTAGATTGTGCCAAGTAATCTCAGACGAGTGTATTTTATTTTTATATAATATTAGATTAAAGTTTTTTGTTTGAGCAATGGTTACTTGTGAAATAGCTATAAAAATAACAAATATATAAATTTTTAACGATTTAATAGAAAATATCATGGGTTTTGTTTGTAGTCCTGTATGCGAATATATAATTTAAAATTATTATCATATACTTTTTATGAATACCTTGCAAAATAGCATATTATTATACAATATAAGCTATTATTTTTTAAACAATTTATACAATAGGTGTAGTATGCAATCACATTTTAAAACTCTTCACGATTTATACGATATTGGTTTTAGGCCTGAACAAATTGACAGGGCTCATAGCGCATTGATTTTAGGCGATGCAGAAAGTCGTATCGAAATTACTGATACTGAAGCTTGGGTGCCATGGAGACCTATTAAAGGTGGTAAAACTAAATATTTTTTAGTTGAGTTGGTAGTAGATGGAAAACCAGACCCAGACAAATGGTTTAGAACGTCAAAATTGTCAGAGATATTAGTTTGGCTAAAACAAAACTTGTTAAAAGATTATAAATAATTGTGGCAGGTAATCAGTCAAGTTTTAAAATCAACCTAAGTTGTATTAATAGAGATACTTAGACAATATAATACATCTTTCTTTTTATGATATAAAATACTATAATACAATTTTATTAAAATTTTGCGCTTTGGGCTTTAAGCCCTAAACTAGGATAAATTATGCAAGAAAATGCCGGTCAAATTCAAGATGTGTTTATAGAAGACGAATTAAAAGATTCTTATCTTATTTATTCGATGTCTGTAATTGTTTCACGTGCGTTGCCAGATGTGCGTGACGGTTTAAAGCCCTCTCAACGTCGCATTTTAGTTGCAATGAATGATTTGCATTTAAGTCCCCGTGGCAAATATCGTAAATGTGCTAAAATAGCTGGTGATACTTCTGGTAATTATCACCCACATGGTGAACAGGTTATTTATCCTACATTAGTTAGAATGGCACAACCTTTTTCAACTAGATATTTGTTGGTTGACGGTCAAGGAAATTTTGGCTCTGTGGATGGTGACACTCCTGCTGCCATGCGTTATACAGAAGCTCGTATGACCAATATAACCACAGATATGATGGAAGATATCGATAAAGAAACGGTTGATTTTAAGCAAAATTATGACGAAAGTATGACAGAGCCTACTGTCTTGCCAGCTAAATTTCCAAATTTATTATGTAATGGCGCAACAGGTATTGCCGTCGGTATGACCACTAATATTCCCCCTCATAATTTTACTGAGGTTGCCAACGGTGTGGTGCATTTAATTGATAATCCAGATTGTTCTATTGATGATTTAATGCACTATATTCAAGGTCCTGATTTTCCAACGGCGGGTTTGATTTGTGGAACGCAAGGTATTAAAGACGCCTATCATACTGGTCGTGGTCGTGTGATAGTACGTGGTAAAGCGCATTTTGAAGAATCAAAAAATGATAAAACAAAAATTGTTTTTACATCTATACCCTATTATGCCAATAAAGTTACAATCATTGAAAAAATAGTTGAAGCGGTTAAAACTGATCGTATTTCAGGCATTGCAGATGTTAATGACGAAAGTGATAAAGAAGGTATGCGTTTAGTTATAGAAACTAAACGAGGTGAAGATCCAGATATTATTTTAAATAAACTTTATAAGGTTACTCCATTACAAAGCACTTTTGGCTGTATTTTGTTGGCTTTAGTTAATGATCGTCCTCGTGTTTTAAATCTTAAAGAGATGTTATCGGAGTTTTTGAAACATAGGGTTGAAGTTATTAGACGTAGAACTAGATTTTTATTAGATAAAGCCGAAGCCCGTGCGCATATATTAGAGGGTTTAAGAATTGCTTTAGATAATATAGACGAAGTCATTGAAACTATACGATCTAGCCAAGACAAAGCCGAAGCTATTGCTAATTTAATGGCAAAATTTCAATTATCTGAATTGCAAGCTGATGCTATCGTGCAAATGCGTTTGTTGCGTTTGGTTGGATTGGAACGTGAGAAAATCGAAAAAGAATACCAAGATTTATTAGAAGAGATTAAAGGCTACCAAGCAATTTTGGCTGATATTAATCTAGTATATGACATAATCAAAGAAGATATGCTTGAAATGAAAGAAAAGCATAAAGATGCTAGACGATCTGAAATTGTAGCTCCAGTTGAAGGTTTTTCTATGGAGGATTTAATTGCCGATGAAGATGTATGTGTTACCATCAGTCATAATTCCTTTATTAAACGTATGGATTTAGATACTTATAGAAGTCAACATAGAGGCGGTAAAGGTGTGCGTGGAATGAGTATGCGTGATGGTGATTTTATCGAAAACTTATTTGTTGCATCTAACCACAACTATATTTTATTTTTTACTAATATGGGTCAGGTTTACTGGTTACGCGTTTTTGATATACCAGAAATGAGTCGTACATCTAAAGGTCGTGCATTAGTCAATTTATTGCAAATGCGTGACGGTGAAAAAATAGAAGCTATGATACCTGTTAAGGAATTTGATTCACGCGGTTTAATTTTAGCTACTAAAAAAGGAATTATCAAAAAAACAGCTTTAAATGCTTTTTCTCGTCCAAAGAAAAATGGAATCATTGCCATTCGCTTAGATGAAGGTGATGAAGTTGTTAGTGCTTTATTAGCTGATGAATCCCAAGAAATAATTATTGCAACGCAAAATGGCAAAGCTATTAGATTTCCATCTTCAGATATTAGAGAATTAGGCAGAGCAACCCGTGGTGTTGGTGGTATCAAATTAAAAGGAGATGATGAGGTTGTATCTTTAGTGGCAACTAGCGAAAACCATAGTTTGCTAACTTTAACTGAATCAGGTATGGGTAAGCGTTCTGCTTTTGATAGTTATCGTTTACAAAGTCGTAATGGTAGCGGTGTAATCAATATGAAATTATCAGAAAAAACAGGTAAGGTTGTTAAGGTTTTAACAGTAACTGATCAGCATGATATTATGATGATTACAAAAGCTGGTATGGTTGTTAGAACCTCTTTAAAAGATGTGCGTATTATCGGGCGAGCTACCTCAGGTGTTAAAATATTAAGTTTAACAAAAGATAGCGATTGTTTAGTTTCTGTAGCTAAAATTGAAAATGAAGAACCTATTATTGATGAAGTTAGTTCAGAAGATGCGCAGGCGATACAAAATCAAACAGATATAGATAGCAATGATAAGTAAAATATTAAAATATATTACACTTTTTATTTTTATTATAAGTGGTTTTAATGTTGCTTGCGCACAAGAAAAAACCCCTTTTGTAGCAAGTGTGCAAGCGACAAGTCTTAATGTTCGCACAGGGCGTTCAACGGGTCATCGTGTAGTTAGCACCTTAAAACATAACGATGAGGTTGTTGTGTATGAAATTCGTAATTCTTGGGCTAAGATTGCATTTCCTAAACCTTTATGGATTTATAAAAAATATATTCATATCCAAGGAAATTGGGCAACAGTAATAGGCGATAGAGTAAATCTGCGTGATTTAAAAACAGATAATGTTCGCTCTAGGGTTATCACGCAAGCAAGACGAGGTGATAGATTAAAAATTAAAAAAATTACTAATGACTGGGTACAAGTTAATCCTCCAGAAGGTGCTTATGCTTGGGTATCTAAGAAATTTTTAAAATATATATCAGCTTATCAAGTTTGGTTGGCTCAAAAAAGAGATGCTGAAGTTTACGAACATTTAATGAGTCAAGCCCAAAGTTTATTGGATGCTCAATTACAAATATCACAAGAAACGGCTAGTTATCAAGAGGTGATTAGCTTGCTTGAACAAGCGAGGTTGTTAAGTAAAAATGATATGGATGTGCAAATAATAGATTTAAAAATAGCGCAGGCCAAGCATAATCAACAATTGGTTGATAAATTAAAAAAAATACGTGCCGATAAACAAAAAATGGCTTTAGATTTACAGTCAATGAAGCAAGAGTATCAAAAAGAAGTGGCTCAAAATTTAGCAGAAATTGCTAAATTAAAAGAATCAAAGATACCCACTTACCTCAGTGTTGGATGGGTATCTTCTGTAGGCAGATATTACAATCGCCCTGCATCTTTTAGATTAACAAAGGGTGCTCAAATTTTATATTATTTGGATAGTACGGCTTATGATTTAAATTTATACATTGATAAGTGGGTGGGTATTAGAGGTAAAGTTGTTGATATTAAAAATTCGCCATTAAAATTAATTAAAGTAACACATATCGATATTTTAAGAGTAGGTGATATGGGTTTTAAACTAAAAAACAATTAAAATTTATAAATTTTCCCAGTAGTTTAAACGTTCTCTGATAAAACTTACCACTTTTTTATGCGCTTCTTTAGGTTTGGAGCTGTCGATTGGTTTGCCAAATTCAAAGCGTACTATTTTTTGTGGATTTAATAATCCAAAATCTTTTATATATGTCCCGTTACCCATAAAATCTGTTTTTAATGCTAGTGGAACTATAGGTACGCCAGCTTTAGATGCTAATTTAGCTCCTAAAGTATTAAATTCTTTTTCATCAAAAAAAGTAGTACGCGTTGACTGCGGAAAAATTACAACAGAATGTCCATTTTCAATATTTGTTTTACCACCGCCCAGTACAGCTTTTAAGTCTTCACGAGGATTAGACCGACCAACAGCAATTGGATGGGTTGTGTTAATGATATAATGAAAAGCTGGATACCTAGTTAATGATTCTTTTAATACAAAGCTACCTTTACCGCCCAAAGTTATGATACTTGGCAATATCAAGGTTTCTATTAAGCTCATATGATTGCCAATAAAAACTACAGGAGATTGTCTTTCAACACAATATTCTGCCCCTTTAATATCAAATATTGCTCCTCTTTCTTCAGCTATTCTTAATATATTATATGAGGTTTGCCCCCATTGTTGGTCGCTGTACCACCCCTGTTTTTTTGCTTCCATAGAATTAACATATATGTTGTAACCAGTTTTGGCATAAAACAATAAAGAGTTCAATGATGATTTATATAATGGAACATTGCAATATGTTGGTGTTGTGTAACTGCCTTGTGCTTGTAAAATGTTTGCAAAGTTTTTGTATTCTTTAATGTATTTCATTTTTTGTTTTTACCTTCTAACTTATAACGCAAAAATGCATCAATAAATGGTTGTAATTTACCATTTAGAACGTCATCAACACTTGAACTTTCATGTAATGATCGTAAGTCTTTAATCATTTGATATGGCTGTAACACATAAGATCTAATTTGATTACCCCAAGAGATTTCGCCCTTTTCTCCATAAGCTGCTTGTAAATCTTTATCTTGTTTAGCTTGCTCTAACTGATAAATTTTTGCATCTAACATTTTTAATGCCTTGGCTTTATTTTTATGTTGTGAGCGTTCTTGCTGGCATTGCACAACAGCGCCTGTTGGAATATGAGTTATTCTTACGGCAGAATCTGTTGTATTAACATGTTGTCCTCCAGCACCAGAGGCTCGGTATGTATCGATGCGTAAATCATTTTCATTAATATCTACTTTTATAGAATCGTCTAAATCTGGTATAACATCCACAGAACAAAAAGATGTATGTCTGCGTGCGTTAGAATCAAAAGGAGATATACGCACTAAACGGTGTACACCAACTTCACTTTTTAAATAACCAAAAGCCATATGGCCAGAAATCTTTAATGTTACACCTTTAATGCCTGCTTCATCACCGGGTAAATAATCGACTATTTCGCTTTTAAAACCAACATTTTGAGCATACATTTGATACATTCGCATCAACATTTCAGCCCAATCACAGCTTTCTGTGCCACCTGCGCCGGCGTGAATTGCTAAATAGCAATCATTTTTGTCATGTTTGCCACTTAAAACTGTTTTTAATTCAAAGGCGTTTAAATCGTTTTGTAGTGAAACAGTTTCATTTGATAGTTCATCTAAGGCCATTTGATCGTTTTCTTCTTTGGCCATTTCTAAAAGTTCCTCTGCATCTCTGATGCGAGTATCAATATCTATGATAGGGTCTAGAAATTCTTTAACAGATTTGACTTCGGCTATTATCTTTTGAGCATTATCGTTGTCATTCCAAAAATCATTTTCATTCATTCTAGCGTCTAATTGTTGCGCTCTGGCACGAAGGTTTTTTTCATCTAAACTATTGCGCATAGTATTTAATTGTTCTGTTAGCTCATTTAGTTTATTTTGTATTTCGTTAATATTCATATTTTAAATTTCTGATATGTGTTTTTCACATTTAATTAAGTATTCCAGTGCCTCATCAGGACATTCAACTTCTTTTAAAAATTTAATTGTTTCAGGCGTTAAAAGGCGGGCTAATCTGGAAAGCACATGTAAATGGTGACTATCATCAAGGCAGGCTATTAAAAAAAACAATTGCGTCATTTTTCCGTCAGTCGCACCAAAAGGTATGCCACGGTCAACCCGTGCAAAACAAACAATCGGTTCAGCAGTAGCATATTCAAGAGGACGTCTAGGATGTGGTATGGCTACTCCATTGGCAATAGCAGTAGAACACATTTCTTCTCTTTCTAATAAAGCGTCGCGTAATCCTTCACTGTCATATAACAAACCAGTTCTGTCTACTAACTTTACCATTTCTCTAATGACTGATGCTTTTGTCTTTGCACCAAAGTTTAATTCGATACTTGAAACGGTCATTAATTCAGTAACGACCATGTGTTTTAATTCCTCATCGGCATTGCTATCAACAACCACCTTACCCATGGCCTCTTCTAGTCCCTTTAGATGATCATCGTCAATAGTATGTATATTATGATTATACCAGTCTATGACTTTAACCTTATTAAATCGCCATTGACCACCTATACGCTCCGCTGGCAATTCATTGCGTTGAGCCATTTTTTCAACCCGCCGCAAATTTAATCCAAGTGTTTTTGCAAATTCTTTAAGTGTAAAATTTCTAAAAGGCATAATTATTAGTATATCAGGGTTGTTAATAAATTGCTACAATACATAGATGCAAAAAGATATTTTAGATTCTAGTTTATACGCAGCTATTGTAATAAATACACCGTTAAATAAAGTATTTCATTATTTAGTGCCATTAGCTATGCACGATAAAATCACCATCGGCAAACGAGTAAGAGTTTATTTTGGTAAACGTAAATTGATAGGCTTTTGTGTAGGGTTTAGTAATCAAATAGATTATGACATTACCAAAGTAAAACCTATTGTAGAAATTATCGATGAAAATCCATTATTGTCTTCTGATATGCTTGCATGGACAAATTGGATTAGTAACTATTATGGCTGTGCATGGGGGCAGGTTTTAGATTCGGCATTGCCATCGGCAGTAAAAAAGCGAAAGCGCCCTCTTAAAAAAAAATTACCTCCAGAATTAAGTGCTGAAATTGTTAAAGAAAAAAATCAAAATTTAATTTTAAACCTTCACCAAAATACGGCTGTAAAATCTATCATTTCCGCAGTTAATCAGCAAAAATATAAAACATTTTTATTACACGGTGTTACTGGTAGTGGTAAAACAGAGGTATATATAAAAGCTATTGAAGAAGTTGTTAAAATTGGCAAACAAGCAATTGTTTTAGTTCCTGAAATAGCTTTAACGCCTCAAACGGTTAAAAGATTTGCTAGTCGTTTTGAAAATATAGCAGTGATGCATTCTGATTTGACAACAGCTCAACGGGCTAATGAATGGCAACAGGTTTATCAAAATAATGCGGATGTTATTATCGGTGCAAGATCTTGTATTTTTGCGCCTACTTCTAGATTGGGAATAATTATTATTGATGAGGAGCATGAAACATCATTTAAACAAGATGAAGCACCGCGTTATCATGCGAGAGATTGTGCCATTAAGCGTGCATACCAAGAAAATGCCATTGTGGTTTTAGGTAGTGCAACACCGTCTTTAGAAAGTTTTTATAATGCTCAGATAGGCAAATACACCTTATTAGAATTACCAGAACGAGTTAGTCACCGGCCTTTGCCCAAGGTTAATATAATTGATATGCGTGAACAGTTTAAGCAATTTAAAAGAATGACAATTATTTCAAAACCATTAGAAGATGCTATGCATAAAGTTTTAATGCGTAATGAACAAATTATTTTGTTTTTAAATAGACGTGGTTATGCCACGTCTGCAAATTGCCCGCAATGTGGATATACGGCTAAGTGTAAAGCGTGTGAGGTATCTTTAACATATCATAAAAGAGAAGATAAATTAATTTGCCATTATTGTGGATTTTCAATAATGGCACCCAATAATTGCCCCGATTGTTTTTTGCCAGGTATCAAATTTAGTGGTTACGGTACCCAGCGTGTTGAGGAAGCTGTTAAAATGTTGTTTCCAGATAAAACTGTTACTAGAATTGACAGTGATATAACCATCAAACGTAATAGGTGTGAAGAAATTTTAAATGATTTTGGTTCTGGTAATATTGATATTTTAATTGGTACACAAATGATTGCTAAAGGATTAGATTTTGCCAATGTTACATTAGTAGGTGTTATTGCAGCCGATGGAGCATTGCATTTGCCAGATTTTAGAGCGTCAGAGAAAACTTTTTCTTTGGTGTCACAAGTGGCAGGCAGAGCTGGCCGAGGAGAAAAAGGTGGCTCAGTAATTGTACAGGCAACTTTACCAGATCACTACAGCATCAAGTGTGTTGCAACTCATGATTATATATCTTTTGCTAAAAATGAATTAGAAACTAGAAAGCTATTTTCATACCCACCATTTTCTAGGCTATTGCGCGTAGTAGTACGCGGTCCTAATGAAGATAAAACAAGAGCTTTTATTAAAGATATTCACAATAAAATTAATGCGCTTGATGTTGTTAAACGTGGTGTTTTATTAGATTTTACTCCTTGTCCCATTGCAAAATTACGCACAGATTTTAGATTTCACTTTGTTTTTAAAAGCCCTGGTGTTTCCATAATCCAACAGATTATTAATGAATATTCTGATATATTGAAATCCAAAAGTGATATGTATGTGGCTGTAGATGTTGACCCCATAAGTATGTTATAATAATTGATTTTTGATACATTTAAATGTGCAATATCGCAAACTTGAAATTTAGGCATATTTTGATATAATACATATTCTTGTAATTTTACCATGATTGTTTGGAAGTACTTATGATAGTTGAAGACAATGAAATCGTTATAGATGATAATAATTATCAAATAATAAAAGGCTTAGATATAGCAGTGTTTCGCTCGGGTGAGTCCTTAATGTATACGAGCTTACTTGAGGATGGCACTCCAGAAACATGGTTTGATGAGGTTGACTCTATGATTGAATTTTCATGGGATGGTGATACAGAGAAAAAAAAGTATCAAAGTAAATTAAAACGAGCCATTGGTCAACTTGCTAAAATAGAAGAAGAACGCACCTATCCTTGTTTAAAATAATTTTATTTAATAGTTTCCACTATAATGGGTATATTTAAATATATAACTAAACCTATTATGAGTTGTAATATTGTAATAAACCAATATTTAATCATAAATGATGATTTTTTTAATTTGTGATTAAATATTCGTTGTCCCAAAAAAGCACCTGGCGTAGATAAAAACAGCGAACATAGATGTAGTTGAATTTCTGGAATGCGTTGCATATTTTTAATAGCAGCAAATTTATCATAAGCATATAAAAGAAATATTACTAAGTTAAAATTTATACAAATAGTTAATATATCGGTATTGGAAAAAAGATACCGATATATTAATCCAGTGCTTATAAATAAAAATATGTACATTTACTTTCCAAATAGGCCTTTGAGACCTTTGATAAGTTTTAAACTTTTTTCTGTTTCTTTTTGTATTTGCTTACCTGCGGAAATAATATTTTGTGAGCTATTTTGCATTGCAGGTAAAGTGTTTTTGTTAAATTCTATTAAAATATAATTAATAACTTCAGCAATAGAAGTTTTATGTTTCTTACCTATATCATTTAAAGTCAAAGTGGGCAACGTTATTTGTTGTTTTAAAGTACCAAATTGCACAGAAGCAGTAGCATTGGCAATAACCAGTTTATCGATAACTATGGCCTTACCTTCTTTATGTTTATCTATTTTTTTATGTTTATCTATAGAGTCAATTTGTTTTGGCGAGGTCTGTTTTGTATTATTATTTTTATTTGGCATATTTAAATTTAAAAATTCTTTTATATTTTTTTGTATTTGAGTGATATTACTATTTGTAAAATCACCCTCATAATTAATATTAGGTTTATTAATATTAATATTATAAATATGAACTGTATTAGTATTTAGGCTAGCTAAATCTATTGATACAGAAATGTTTTTCATTTTAAATGCATAGGCACTTTTAAATCCGTCAGGATTGCCAATTTGTAAGTTTTTTAATGCTATTGAACCAGATAATGGTGAGATAGATACATCATCCAAGCTAACAGGTGCTTTTAAAATTGGCGTTGCCATTGTTTCAATAGCACCAGATATTAAACTGCTAACATTATAAATGGCTAACGTAATAAAAAGTATACCCATAACAATAAAGGTACAAATAATTTTAAATACACATCCTAATTTTTTAACACTCATATTATAATCCTTATAATTTAAAATTTTCGACAGGTCTTACTGTTTCAACTTTTGCCAAATTTTTAGATGGATATATTTCAGAACCTAAAAAGCCCATTTCTAAATTGACATCAGTAATAGAAGAAAAACGTTTTTTCCAACATCTTTTGTCTGTATCCCACCAATATCGGCGTTGTTTTAATATATCTTTTTTATCTCGTTTTGCATTTTCAGCAAACACCCAATAAGTAGGCTTGTTTGATTCTTCCATAATTGTTTTAAAATATGTGTCGCCATTATCTGTAGCACTCATTTGAATTAATTTTAATAGAGCGTCAACATCTGCTAAAGCACGATGTCCTTCATAAAAAAAACCATGAATTAACGCTAAACCCTCTTGTGATTGTACAGGAAAGTAATCACGCCATGGAACATGATACCATGAACAGCCCCAAATAGTTTTTGTACTTTCCTTAGAATAACGATCTATAAAAGCACGATCAAATTGTGCATTATGAGCAATAATTAAACTGACATCATCAATATATTGATCAAACTCTTGCCAATTTATTTTATGTCCAGCAAGTTTTTTATCAGTTAAGCCTGTTATTTTAATAATTATATCGCTTAATGGTTTTGTTGACTGTTGTAAAGCAGTATATGTCTGCCCTATCGATTTGATTTTGCCATTTTTAGAATTAAAAATAAATTTACGTACTGCGACTTCAATTATTTCATCTTGTTTTTTATCTAACCCTGTGGCTTCTATATCTAATATTGCGCCAATTCTATCATCTGTATCTAATTTTATTTGAGATAAATCTTCGCCTTTGCCAAAACCTTCAAATATATGAGCCGTAAAACTACGCCCATCATTAGACAATCCATTTCTTAAATTCATGTAAGCTCCATACTTATAATAAGTTAGTCTTATTTTAACAGTATGTGGAAGCTTTTAAAATTACTAACTTGGAATAAACCCTCGTATTTTTGAAAATGCAAAAAGTTTTTTAGCATGTATTTCTGGATGCCATACAGTAGAGCCTGGGCATGAATAATATTTTTGTCCTTGAATTATTTTAACATGTAAATAGTCAGGTTCATTAACTATTTTTTTAGTATTACGTTTAGCAATATCAGCAAGACTAGCACCTGTAGCTACTGTGGAAGTATTTACTGTTGGATCATCAAAATTATTAAGTAGTAAATTTATTTCTTTATTTGACAATAATGGGTGTTGCATAGAATGCTCCTTATAACACGATTTATATCGGATGTTCAAGAGATATTCTTGATTAAATAATAAATGTTTAATTATAAAAAAAAACCTTATAATAAAATTTATGTTAAGAATATTAATTATACGCACCACAGCTCTTGGTGATATTGTTCATACTTTTCCTGCCTTGATGGCTTTACGTAATGCTTTTCCTAATTGTCATATAAGTTGGGTTGTTGAAAAAAGATTTGCTTCTATTTTAAAAAACATTAAAGAAATAGACGCTATTTATCCTATAGAGTTAAAGAATGGCTTATCAAAAATACTAGATGCAATTAAAATTTTGCAACAGCAACCTTATGATATAAGTCTTGATTTTCAGGGGTTATTAAAAAGTGCATTAATTGGTGTTGCTTCAAAATCAATTAAAAGATTTGGTTTTTGTCCTCTCAATAGTCGAGAATGTGCTAATTTATTTTATAATAAACAGGTAGATAAGTTTTGTTCCACAGATAATATCACACAATTAAATAATGCTCTTGTAAAAGAATTATATTTTAATTTAACCAATAAAACATTGAATATAGATATTGGTTTTCCAAATTTTACAAGCGTGGATGACAAATTAAATATAGATAACTTATTAAATACTCATGTTATTAATAAGTTTGTATTGATTAATCCCGGTGGAGCTTGGCAGTCAAAATTGTGGTCTCCCAAATATTATGCCAGATTAATAGATGGTATAAAGACAAAATTCAATCTTAACAGCGTTTTAACTTGTTTTGGATCTGAACGAGAACTCGGTTTTAAAATAAATAAATATTTAGCTACCCCAGTACCGATTTTGGATGCGTTAACTTATACCCAACAAGCTGAATTGTCAAAACGTGCTTCAGTTGCCATAGGCCCTGACACGGGACCATTACATATTGCCCACGCAGTTAATTGTCCTACTATATTTTTGTTTGGGGCTAGCGATGCATGGCGTAATACGCCGTCTGGCAATCAAGCTTATCCAATTCAAGCGCCTTTAGATTGTAAACCTTGTTGGAAAAAGATATGCCCTAAATACTCTGAAACCAAATGTATGCAAAGTATTAAGCCAGAACTAGTTTTAAATAAATTAAATAGTATTTTGGGTATTTAATTTTCAAAAAATTTTTCTGATTTAATAACTACAACATCATTTGGTGCTACAGAGCAACGGTAACATAAAATTTCCACTCCTTGATTTTTTGCATCTATTAAGTTTTGTGAATATTTAAAATCTATATCCCATGCTGGCACAAAACCGCACCCATCTTCTCGTTGGATAATAAAAAGCATTACACCACGATGGCCTTCTTTAACAATTTGTAATAGCTCTGCTATATGTTTGCGTCCTCGCTCAGTAGGCGCATCTGGAAAAGAAAATAAACCTTTATCTGTAACCATTGTGCAACTTTTTACTTCAATGTAACATTTATTATTATTTGTTTGAGCCAAAATATCTAAGCGGCTGTTACCATATTTTACTTCTTTAATATAGCTTTCATAACCAGAAAGTTCTTTTATCACACCTGATTTTATACCTATTAAAGCCACAGTATTAGCATAAGCAGCGTTAATACAAATCCACGTCTGACCATTATATATGTATTCTAAGGTATATTTTAATTTACGTTTTGGATTTTTGCTTATACTTAAAGCCACTTTCCACCCAGCAGTGGCACATCCTGTCATTCTGCCAGAATTTGGACAATGCGCAGTGATGATATGACCATCGTCTAATATAATATCTGCTAAAAAACGCTTATATCTTTTTATTAATTTACCAAAAATCATTTTAATTTATTAAAGCTTCTTTTAAAAATGGTGCCGTAATTGATTTATCAGCTTGTAAAATATCTTCTACTACACCTGCAAATATCACTTCGCCTCCATTTTCACCGCCTTCAGGACCTAAATCAATAATATAGTCGGCACATTTTATAACATCTAAATTATGTTCTATAACCACTACTGTATTGCCCTTATCTACTAATTTATTTAGTATATTTAATAATTTATCTATTTCGGCAAAATGCAGTCCAGTTGTTGGCTCATCTAATATATAAAAAGTATTGCCAGTAGCCCGTTTACTTAGTTCGCTAGCAAGCTTAATTCTTTGAGCTTCTCCTCCTGACAAAGTGGTACTGCTTTGACCCAAAGTTAAATATCCTAAACCAACTTCTACTAATAATTTTAGTTTATTATAAATAGCTGGGTAATCTTTAAAAATTTTTAAGGCTATAATTATTTCTGTATTAAGTAATTGTGCAATATTGAGACCTTTAAATTTTATTTCTAAGGTGTCTCTATTAAATTTAGAACCGTTACATTCTTGGCATTCTACAAACACATCACTTAAGAAGTGCATTTCTATTTTTTTTGTACCCATACCTTGGCATGATTCGCATCTACCACCTTTGACGTTAAACGAGAATCTACCTGGTTTATAGCCTCTAATTTTAGATTCTCTGGTCATAGCATATAATTTGCGAATTTCATCAAAGAGTCCTATGTAAGTAGCAGGGTTTGAGCGACTGGTTTTACCTATAGGACTTTGATCTATTGTTATTAACTTATCAATTTTATTAAAACCTTTTATTAAATCACATTTGCCAATTTTATGATGAGTTCGATTAATGGCATTATTTATATAAGGTGCTATCGTTTTATTAACTAATGTGCTTTTACCACTACCAGAAACACCAGTTACACATGTAAAAATACCAAGAGGAATTTTTACAGTAATATTTTTTAAATTATTTTGCCGGGCTCCAATTATTTGCAATTGTTCATTTGGGTTTACTTTACGTCTGTGTATAGGTATTTCTATTTTATTTTTTTGAGATAAAAATTTACCCGTTACGCTTTTTTTATTGCGTTTAATTTGTTTAGGTGTGCCTTTGGCTATAATTTCACCTCCATAGATACCAGAGTCTGGACCTACATCAATAATATAATCAGCTGATTCTATTATATCCTGATCGTGTTCCACCAATATTATAGAGTTATTTAAATCTCTTAAATTAATTAATGTCTGTATCAAACGTCTATTATCTCTGGGATGTAAACCTATAGTTGGCTCATCTAAGACATAAGTAACACCTGTTAATTTTGAACCAACTTGTGTGGCCAACCTTATACGTTGAGCCTCTCCACCCGATAAAGAATCACTGGTTCTATTTAAAGTTAAATAATTTAACCCTACATCTTGCATAAAATCTAAACGATTTTTAATTTCTTGAATAATATCTTTAGCAATAAATGTTTGCTCTTTATTTAATTTTAAATTTTTAAAAAAAATATTAGCCCGTTCAATACTTAAAGATGTGATATCTGCTATTCCATAGTCGCCTACTTTTACAGCTAAAGAAAAAGGGTTTAATTTTTGTCCATTACATTTGATACATGGAGCAACTGACATATAACCAAAAATTTTTTGTTTTACAAAATCACTATCCGTTTGTTGATATCTACGCATTAAATTTGGTATAACACCTTCAAATTCTTTGCCTCCATATAACAAAGCATCTTTTTGCAGTTCAGTTAAATCATTAAAAATTGTATCTAAGTCTACTTGATATAAATGTGCATAGTCGCGTAGAGCACGACTATAATAAATTGCCATACGTTTAGTCTCATGACGCCACGCATCAATAGCACCTGATGACAAAGATTTGTATTTATCTGGAACCACTTTATCAATATCTAACTCTGGCTTTGTGCCCATACCAAAACATTCTTGGCACGCCCCGTAAGGACTATTAAAAGAAAATGAACGTGGTTCTAATGAATCAAAACTTAATTGACATTTTGGACAAGCGAGTTTTTCTGAATATAAAAAATCTTGCCAATCTGATTTTAAATCAATAGCACCAATCATTTGCGAATTACCAACCTGCAAAGCTAACTCTACACTTTCATTGATACGATTAATAATACCAGGTTTAATTTTTAATCTATCAATGACAACTTCTATTGTATGTCTATGGGTTGATTTTAATTGCGGAATATTGGCTAATTCATATATTTGATTATCAATACGAACCCTAGTAAATCCTTCTTTCAAAATCATATTTAGTATATCTTTATGTTGACCTTTTTTACCTTTTATTAGCGGAGCCAAAATATACAGTCTAGATCCTTTTTGCAAATTTAATAAAGAATCAGATATTTGTTGAGCCGTTTGAGAGCTAACATCGCTTTGACATTTAGGGCAATGAGGTTTGCCAATACGGGCAAATAATAAACGCAAATAATCATATATTTCTGTCACAGTAGCAACTGTTGAACGTGGGTTAGCTGAACCTTTGCGCTGTTCAATGGCAATTGTTGGAGACAATCCTTCAATATGTTCTACATCTGGTTTATGAGATGTCTCAAGAAACTGTCGAGCATATGAACTTAAGCTTTCCATATAACGACGTTGCCCTTCTCTGTATATAGTATCAAATGCTAATGACGATTTGCCAGAGCCGGATTTACCAGTAATAACTACTAATTTATTTTTTGGAATATCAATATCAATAGATTTTAAATTATGTTCTTTAGCGCCTTTTATGTGTATGACATTTGCCATTATTTTATGATGACAGTTGACTTTCGCGGAACCATTGCAAATAAATCTTCTACATCCTTATTAATTAATCTTACACAACCTCGTGATGCAGATTTACCAATAGTTTCTGGATATAAAGTACCGTGAATACCATAGCCCTTTTCAGAAATTCCAATCCATCTAGTTCCTAATTCATTATCGGGCGCTCCTCCAGGAATAACCTTGCCTGCATAGGTCCATTCTGGATCAATTAATTTAGTTGTAACAATAAATGTTCCTTCAGGTGTGGAGTTCATTTTGCCTAGACCAATATCATAAGCTTTAATAATATTTTTACCTAACATCAAATATAATTTATATTGTTTTTTTATAATAACTATACTAACCATTCCCAATGGTATTCTTAACTCTTGACCTATGCGTATATTAGTACTGGTTAAATTATTTACCTTCATAATTAACCCGTGGTTATGACCAAATAATTTGCCTATTTTAGCCAAAGAGTCACCTGGTTTGACCGTATATATCTGAAAATCTGAACCGTTTGCATGGTATATTAGATATTTATTTACTTCTTCCAGTTTATTAATTAAATCAGCTAATTTTTGTTTATCTGTGCAAATAAAGATATTTTTTTGAATTAAATCTCTTACTTCCTTAAAGCGGTTGTATAATGGAGGTTCTTGTTTTACTATTTGTTGATATAACTCATCAATATTTGTCATATCTATTTTTTGCGGTATTGTTTTTTTATTAGCATCTTGTATTTTAGCTTGTTTTACTACTTTTGGTAAAGTTTTAACAGTTTTTTTTATATCTTTAATAACGTGCTTTGTTTTAGATTTTGTTTGTGTAATAGGTGTTGGCAAAATTATATCTTGAATCGCTGTTTCTTGCTTAACAGGTTTTGTTTCTACTTCTTTATTGGAATGCCAATACCATGCCATGGCAATAAAACATATAAATATAATAGTTGGCCAAGGATTACTTTTTTTCTTATGTATCATAGAACTCATTATTACTCCATTGCCCCAATAAATGATATTGCTTTTGAAACAACAGAGGCACTAGCAGTATCAGTTACGGTGATTATTAAATTATATTTTTTGCCCTTTTGAACAGTTTTAGGTATGGTTAATCTACTTGTTAACCATAAATCTCTAATAGGGCTTTTAGGCTTAAATTGAATATTAGAAAAATTATCATTGCGGTATAATGGTTCTCCTAATTCTGTAGAAATACTAATACCTACTTTTAAATCTATTTCCCATAAATCATTGTTTTTTACTCGCGTAAAATTATCCACTTCAGAATAAATTAAAATTAATTGTCCAGGATAAAAATGATTTGTGTTAAATGGGTGATACATTCCAAAGCCCATAATTTTACGGCAAAATATAACTTTTGGTAAACTAAGTTTTTTACCTTTTACAGCAACAGCTTTGATGTTTTCTAATTCTTTACTAGCTTCTTCGACCATATCCAGTTTAGAATAAATCTCATAGAATAAAGCACTGACAAAAGGATCTCTATCTTTGTTAGGTATTTTTTTTAATATAAAATATGCTTTACCATATTCGCCTAAAGCAATGTTTGCCACAGCTGATAATCTTTTTTCCGCTGTAGTAGAAGTCTTATTGTTTAAATTTTTTAATGCTTCTTTTAAGTCTGTTTGCGCACCAAATACAGCGGAAGATAAAATTATATTTAATAAAAATATTATCACATAGATATTAAATATAATTTTATTGCTATTGAGCATATTAATAATAATTAAGTGTAGTTGTTTTTTTGCATTCATACATCAATGTTTGGATATGTTGCATTTCAGCCTGCGCCCATTCCCCAGGATACTTATCTGATAAATCACTTATCATTTCTAAGGCATTTGATAATATTTCAGAGGCTTGCTCTTTTAATTGATTTGTTACTTTAGAATCGCTTGATGTCAGTGCTTGTTTAATTAATCCACGAGCTTTGTCAACCATTGCTAAAGCTTTTTTCATCTGCGGTCTTGCCGCAACAGGAGTGTTTTGCGTAGTAGAAAACCTTTTTTTATATTTTATTTTCTTTTTAGTTGCATCACCTGAACCCATAAATAATTTGATAATTAAAACTATGCCGATTAAAACAGCTCCAGGTCCAATAATCATATAAACCATTTTCTTTTTTTGTTCTTGCTCTTTGAGAAGGCGCTCTTTACGCATAGCCAAAGCTTTATCAGATAGACCGCTATTGCCAGTTTTATTTGTTGTTTTTGTTTTATTTTCTAACGCCATAAGTGAGATTCCTTTCGGTAGTGATATTTATAATTAATTGTTCCATAATTAGCTCAGTTGTAGGTTGGGTTTTAATTAACCTATCTGTATGAGTTAAATGCTTAATAATATCTTCTAATGCACATTTACTAAAACTATTAGCTTGCCTAGATAATTTTTCTTGATAAAAACCATTTGGCTTTTTTTGACTTTTTTTAAAGTCTAATAAACGCATAAAATGACTGGCCAATATCGCCACCATTGCGATTGGTTCAGTGCCATTTTGCAATTCTTTCCATAAGTTTGATAAAGCCTTGGTTCTGTCCTGTATCGCTACAGCTTCGACTAATTCGAAAACATCAGATTCGGCTGTTCTATCAATTAAATCTTTAACATTATTAACATCTATTTTGTCACCAGCAAATAGTTTTAAATTTTTAAGTTCATTGTCAATTACTGCGAGTTGATTGCCTGTAAATTTAATTAACGTTAAAGAAGCTTCATGCGTAATATTGCCACCGTACTTACGAAATCTAGCTTGTATCCACTGTGGCAATTGATTGTTATAAACGATATTTGAAGTGTTACATATAAAATGGGATAATTTTTTAAAATTTTTTTGAGCTTCTTGTGCTTTTAATTGTACCTCGATTATTAAATAATTAATATCGGGTAAATTTGCAATTAATTGTTGATCTTCAGAAGTTAATTTATTGGCTTTTTGTAAAACAATTAATTGTTTTGTTCCGAATAAAGAATAACTTCTTAATTTGTCTAAAACCAAATGGAAATCTTCTGAAATATAATCGTATTTACTAATTTCGACATCTTCCATTGATTCAATAATAGCATTCACTGATTCTGTAATCAAAAAATCATCTTGAGCAACAACTATATGTATATGAGGTATTTTTTTACTCATTCAAAGTTAGTTACCTGGGTTGAAAAACTTTATATACGATTTTAATTTTAACTTCTTAATATATGCTTCAACTTTTTTACGATATTCTTGTTGATGAATTGCCATTCTAATTTTAGAAGCAACTTTAGCAACAGGAGTTCTTTCTCCACCTTTACTTTCTAATAATTTGACTATATGCCAACCAATTGGTGATCTAAAAGGTCGACTGATTTCATTTTTATGTTTCATACTAAAACATACTTTTTCAAATACAGGAAAGTAGGTGTCTTTTTCGAAAAAATCTATAACGCCATTATTTGATTTAAATTGTCCTTCAGAATATTGCTTAACGGCATCAGTAAAACTTAAACCATTGATTATTTTGTTGTATACTTTTTCGGCTAATTGCTTAGCTTCTGTATCATCTCTATCTTCAGTGGCAATTAGTATGTTTTGTACTTTAACTCTCTGTTTAGTCTGATATTGATCAATATGCTGATAATAGTAATTTTGAATATGTGCTGGAGAAATATATATCGCCGGTTCTAATTCTTGACGCAAAAGCTTATCAATCATCATTTTTTCTCTAATTTCCTGACGCTGTTTTCTAATAGATAAACCTTGCTTACGTAAAATAGCATCTAATTTTGCTATTGACCCCCCTGCCCTCTGCAACAAAGCATTAAAAGAACGTTCGACCTCTTTATTACTCACCATTATTTTTTGACGTTTTGCTTCTTGTAATAATAATTTATTTTCGATAATTTGCATTAAGCGAATATTCCATAATTCATCTTTTTTTGATTCAAACACATCGGCGGAATATTGAGATTTTAATCTTTTTAGAATAGGAGCGATTTCTTGATCTATTTCAAATTTAGTGACAACTTCATTATTTATAATAGCTGCGATGCGATTTTCTTGTGAAGCGGCAAATAAAGTTGGTTGTAAAAACAAAAACAATAAAAATATGTAATTTTTTAACATTTATTTTCCTTATATGGGATTTTTAGAGCCTTTTGATTATATATTCAAAGGTTAAAAGGTCAATGAAAACCTTGTTTTTTACCGCTAATATGATAGGATTCTAATTTCTTATATATTGCCCTCAGTTAGGAATATTTATGCCCAATACGGCCACAGTCAGATATGGTTTAATGAAATTTATCGGCGATTTTTATTGTGATGCAGATAATCTATCTGTTGGTGATATGCTTATTTTGCGGACTACTCGTGGCATTGAAGTAGGCACTCTGTTAAGCCCTTTAAAACCTTGTGATACTAAAGTTGAACCAGACGCACCGCAAGTTCTTAGATTAGCAAATTCAAAAGATCGTCAAGTTTACGATGATATGAAAAAAAATACACATGGAAAAGAAGTCGAATTTTGTTGTCAGCGAGTAAAGGCTTTAGGGCTTTCTATGAAAGTAATTGATGTAGAGCATTTATTTGGTAGCGGACGTATTATATTTTATTTTAGTGCTGATGGACGAGTGGATTTTAGAGCTTTGGTCAAAGAACTTGCCTCTGAATATAAAACCAGAATAGAAATGAAACAAATTGGTATTCGTGACGAAGCAAGAATTTTAGGGGAAATGGGTATTTGTGGCCGTAAATTATGTTGTAAATCATTCATAAAAGAGTTTGATCCTATCGGCATGAAAATGGCAAAATTGCAAAAAGATTCTTTGGATCCTGTAAAAGTCTCAGGTCGTTGTGGGCGTTTAATGTGTTGCTTACATTTTGAATACGAAACATACAAAACTTTACAACGTGAATTACCTAGTAGAGGTAAACGTGTATTAACTAATGAGGGACGTGGTGAAGTTTTGAATATCAATTTAATTAGTGGTGAAATGTTGGTACGCCTTGAAGACAAAAGAATCATTAGCACTTTTTATAAAGATTTGCCAAAAGAACCAACTCCTGTAAAAACTATTCAAAAAGATAATAAATTTGGACGTGAAAATCATTCACATAAATTTAAAAACAATAAAAACCGTAATAAAAATCGCTCAAGTAATCATTTTAATAAAAATGACAAACACAACAAAAGTTAAGATTTGCGGAATAACTAGATTAGAAGATGCTCTCTTAGCAGAAAAATTAGGAGCTAATGCTTTAGGGTTTATTTTTGCCAAAAGCCCACGACAAATATCAGTAACAGATGCTGCTAAAATTACTAAACAATTATCACCATTTACTCACAGAGTAGGGGTATTTGTTAATCAAGAAATTGACATAATATTAAATACAGTTAAACAAGCTAAATTAAGCATAGTCCAATTACATGGCGATGAAGATACACGTATAATAAATGCATTACAGGATATCGTTACAATAAAAGCATTTCAGGTGAACCAAGATAGTGATTTTACTGAAATTGAAAAATGCCCAGCAGACGCTATCTTATTGGATGCTTATTCTAAAAAAGCAAGGGGTGGATTAGGCAAGGTTTTTAATTGGGATATAATCCCTAAAAAATTAAGAAAAAAAATCATATTAGCCGGTGGCATTGGGGCTGATAATGTTTTAAAAGCTATTAATAAAGTTTGTCCTATGGCTGTTGACGCTTCTAGTTTATTAGAAGACACCCCAGGTTGTAAAAATCATCAAAAATTAAAAGACTTTTTTAATCAAATCAAATTATCTTGAAGTTTGGCTCATCAAAAGAAATCTCACCTTTAGCATATGCTTGAATCGCTAACGGATATGCTTGGCGTTCTGCTTGCCTAACTTTTGCCCCTAATGTTTCTACCGTATCATTTTTGTCAACCAATACTTTTTTTTGTAGCACCATTGGTCCTGCGTCATATTTGTTATTTGCAAAATGTACTGTACAACCTGTCTCATGTACACCTGCTTTTAATACCGCCGCATGAACTTTATCGCCATACATACCAACCCCACAAAAATTTGGTATTAATGCCGGGTGTATATTCATAACTTTTTTAGAGTATTCCGATGGAATTGTAAAAAAACACATAAAACCAGCCATAACAACAAATTCGGCATTATAAGCATTTAAAGTTTCAGTAATTTTATCACTAAATTCTTTAGTTTTATTTTGGTAGTCTTTAGAAGGTATAACTACTAAAGGGATATTAGCCTGAGTGGCCAAATAACATCCTTTAACATTATATTTACTGGATATAACAACTGAAAACTCAACATCTAGTTTGCCACTTTTTTGCCATTCTAACAAATTGGCAAATGTTGAACCTGAACCTGAAA
>JAMOSO010000042.1 GCA_027063065.1 Planctomycetota bacterium
CATAACACATAACACATAACACATATTGCAATATTTAACAAAAATATTGCAAGCGTGCGCCAGCACAAAACTGTCAACACAAACGGGCTATCTCAAAGACTTCTGCTTTTTTACCTTGCATACGCCATTTTATATTAAACTCATACAGTAATACCCCCCATTGACCATCATCACGTTTATACGCAGGTCGAGGATCTAAAGATATTACTTGTTTAATTAGACTTTTTAAATGGGGATATTTTTTAGAATGATTTTTGCATAAACTATCGGACTCACTTGTAAAAACAACCTCCACCACTGGCGCAAAAATTTGGGTGTCAATCCAACCTTGGCAAGCATTTTTTATTTTATCACTTTCATTGACATAGGGTTTAATATCATAAATTGGCGTACCATCCAATAAATCAATACCGCTGACATCTAAAAAAGCCCTGCCACCTTTTACAAGAGTATAGCCTAAATAATTAACAACTGACATTCCCAGTGGATTGGGCCGTATTGGCGAACGACTTGCAAATACACTTATTTGCTTATTACCGCCCATACGCGGAGGACGCACAGTTGGCGACCATGATTTTTTATTGTTTTTGTGAAATTTAAAAATCAACCATATATGCGATATTCCAGTTAAGTCACGCAAAGCTTCTTCCACACCCCAAGGATTAAATAGTTCTACACTAGCCTTTGCCGATGCAGCCAAATTACTGGTGCGTGGTATACCAAATTTTTGTTTATAACAAGAATGTACTACGCCTATTTGGGTCATATTAAAATTTTCTGTTTTAACGTCCATAAATACTCCTTAAGCCAGACTTACCATATATAGTGCAAGCCTTTTAAAACAGTAGCTAAATATAGTATATTATCTTGATAGTACAAAATAAATCGTTATATTATTCGCACATTGATGAGAAACCCCGTGAAACTCGGGGACGGTCGCGCCACTGTGATGGGCTTTGCCCTCAGTCAGGTATCATCTATGTCTTGACCCAAAACGGTCTTGGATTGCGCATGACATTTAAATGCTTTCAAGTTATTTAACAATGCTATGCCTATCCGTATTTTTTATATAAAAGGAAATGGCATGATAGAACAAATTATTAAACGCGATGGCAACAAGCAACATTTTCAAGCTTATAAAATTGAAGATGCTATAAAAAAAGCTTTTAAAAGTGTAGAAGAACCATACAACCCTTCTATATTTACTGCCGTTATTCAAAAAATGAATGATACAAATGCCAATAGTGTTGAAGATATACAAGATATTATCGAAAAGGTATTATTTGAATTTGATCTTTTTAAGGTTATGAAATCATTTATTACTTATCGCTTTATGCATAAAATGCAACGTGAGCATATAGCAGGCTTAAACGAAGATACAACATATATCGATTGCTCAAAAACCGTTAATGAATATATAGACGGTAGCGATTGGCGTATAAGTGCCAATTCAAACACAACATATTCAAATGCTGGCTTGGTCAACAATACCGCTGGAAAAGTAATAGCAAACTATTGGCTAGACAAAGTTTATACAAAAGAAGAAGGCTTTGCCCACCGCAACGGAGATTACCATATACATGATTTAGATTGCTTAACGGGATATTGTGCCGGTTGGAGTTTACGGGCTTTACTTGATGAAGGCTTTAATGGTGTACGCAGTAGAGTTTCAAGCCGTCCGCCCCAACATCTGCGTGAAGCACTTGGACAAATGGCAAATTTTTTGGGCATATTACAAAGCGAATGGGCTGGAGCCCAAGCCTTTAGTTCATTTGATACTTATTTAGCTCCGTATATTTTTAAAGATAATTTATCATTTGCCGAAACAAAAAAAGCCATACGTAGTTTTGTTTATAATTTAAATGTACCAGCCCGTTGGGGACAATCGCCATTTACCAATGTAACTATAGATTGGACTGTACCAGATGATTTAAAAAAACAAGTTCCTACCTCCAATAAAGAACACCTATTTATACATAATGACAGCGATTTTTTTATAGCACGCTGTAAAAAACGTGGATTTGACCAACCTACGCTGATGAATTATTCTGCCTTTCAGCCCGAAATGGATTTAATTAACAAAGCCTTTTACGAAGTTTTAACCGAAGGTGATAGCACTGGTCAACCTTTTACATTTCCAATACCAACTGTAAATATAACCGAAGAGTTTGATTGGGAGAGCCCTAATATTGATTTACTATTTGAAAACACCGCCAAAATGGGTTCGTCTTATTTTCAAAATTTTATCGGCAGTCAATATAAATACGATGAAAATGGCAATAAAATTGAAAACCCTGAAGCCTACAAGCCAAATGCTGTGCGTTCTATGTGTTGTAGATTACAACTAGATTTACGTGAGCTATTAAAACGCGGCGGTGGATTATTTGGATCGGCAGAAATGACAGGTAGCATAGGTGTTGTAACTATAAATATGGCAAGGCTTGGCTACTTATACAAAGGTAACTTAGATGCTCTAATAAAAAAACTGGACGAATTAATGAATTTAGCATCATCTAGCCTAGAAAAAAAACGAGTCTTCATTCAAGAAATGTACGATCGTGGATTATACCCCTATACAGCACGTTATTTACATCATTTTAGAAGTCATTTTTCTACCATAGGCGTCAATGGCATAAATGAAATGATTAGAAATTTCACCGCCGACAAATACGATATTGCCAATGAAGAAGGCATTAAATTAGCCGTTGAAATTTTAGAGCATATGCGTGCTAAAATGAAAGATTACCAAGAAAGCACCGGCAATTTATACAACCTAGAAGCAACCCCTGCCGAAGGCACAACATACCGCTTTGCTAAGGAAGATAAAAAACGTTTTACAGATATAATACAAGCTGGTTCTGGCAAAAATATTTACTACACAAATAGTTCCCAACTACCCTCGTCTTTTACCAATGACCCCTTTGAAGCGTTGGACTTACAAGATGAATTACAATGTAAATATACTGGAGGCACAGTTTTACATTTATATATGAACGAACGCATCAGCACCTCAACTGCTTGTAAAAAATTAGTTAAAAGGGTAATTCAAAATTACCGTTTACCCTATATAACCATATCGCCTTTATTTTCTGTATGTGAAATACACGGATACTTAAATGGCGAACACGATTATTGCCCTCATTGCGATAACGATTTAATAAAAAAATACAGTTAAATAATTAGGAGATAAAATGACTGACAAACAAATACTAGAAACTTACGCCAATGAAAGAAACAAATGCACTGTCTATACAAGGGTTATGGGCTATCATCGCCCAGTAGAAACATTTAACGTAGGCAAGCAAGGCGAATTTGCCGAAAGAATACACTTTGAAGAGCAACAATGTTGTGAATTAAAAGTAAAATCAGCTTAATTTAAAAAATGTCAAAACCCATTTATGACATTACACCACTGACAATGTTAGATTATCCAGAACATCTGGCAACCATAATTTGGTTTGCTGGATGTTCTATGCGTTGTAGTTATTGTTATAATCCCAAAATAGTTTTGGCAAAATCAGGTTTAAAAAGCATTGCCGATTTATTTACATTTTTAAAAAAACGCCAAGGTCTTTTAGATGCCGTGGTGCTATCTGGAGGAGAATGCACCGACTATCATGATATTTTAAATTTATGTATACAAATTCAAAAACTGGGCTATAAAATAAAAATAGACACCAATGGAGCAAATCCACAAATAATACAAAAGCTAATTGATAAAAATGTAGTAGATTTTATTGCTTTAGATTACAAAGCACCTGAATATAAATTTAAGCAAATCACAAACGTTAATCATTTTAACAAATTTTCTCAATCTTTAGACATTATAATACAAAGCAAAACATGCTTTGAAGTAAGAACTACAGTGCATAACGCCCTATTAAATGAAAAAGATATAACCGCCATTGCCAACGATTTGATTAAGCGCAATTACACCAATACTTATTACTTACAAAAATTTGTCCAAACTAAAACCCTACAACCAACCCCAATACAAAAAAAGTGGTTAGACTTAAACAAAATTAACACAAATTTAAAAATAGAAATTCGTTAATAGCCATATCCCAACAAAAGTTAATATTGATTTTGTATTACAACACAAAATAATACAATAGCAGTAAGCAAACCAATTAAATTTTATTAAATCTATAATCCATAAAAAAAGCCCTAACAAAAATTAATTTGTTAGGGCTTAAGTGTAATAAACCAGGCAAAACCTACTCTTCCGCAAAGCAGTACCATCGGCATGTATAGTCTTAACTACCGTATTCGGGATGGGAACGGGTGAACCTATACATTTAATCACCTGGAAAAAGTGATGAGCGTCATAGTTAGAAAACTAACTAATCTGCATATATTATTTTTTCTTCTTAGTATAAAGAAAGAAAAAAAGGTAGTACTGAAATAGTCGCGCGAGGCTGATTGTAGAATCTTTTATTGTTTGGGTAAAAACCCGACCATAAAAAGATATAAAAAATAAAGTCGATCGACCGATTAGTACAGGTAAGCTGAACACCTTACGATGCTTACACACCCTGCCTATCAACCTCGTAGTCTTCGAGGGGTCTGATGGGGATATCTAGTTTTGTAGAGGGCTTCACGCTTAGATGCTTTCAGCGTTTATCCTTTCCGAAGTTAGCTACCCTGCGATGCTCTTAGCAGAACAACAGGAACACCAGAGCTTCGTCCTTCCCAATCCTCTCGTACTAAGGAAAAACCTACTCAAATATCCTACACTCACAGCAGATAGGGACCGACCTGTCTCACGACGGTCTGAACCCAGCTCGCGTACCGCTTTAATTGGCGAACAGCCAAACCCTTGGGACCTTCTCCAGCCCCAGGATGCGATGAGCCGACATCGAGGTGCCAAACCTCTCCGACGCTATGGACGCTTAGGAGAGATCAGCCTGTTATCCCCGGAGTACCTTTTATCTGTTGAGCGACGGCCTTTCCATTCAGGACCGCCGGATCACTAAGCCCAACTTTCGTTTCTGCTCGAGTTATCACTCTCACAGTCAAGCCACCTTATACCTTTACGCTCTACGCACGATTACCGACCGTGCTGAGGTGACCTTTGGACTCCTCCGTTACTCTTTGGGAGGAGACCGCCCCAGTCAAACTACCCGACAAGCACTGTCCCACATACCGGATAACGGTACACGGTTAGAATTTCAACATAATCAGAGTGGTATTTCACCGACGACTCCACAGACACTGGCGTGCCCGCTTCAAAGTCTCCCACCTATCCTACACAAATTATATCAAAACCCAATACCAGCCTATAGTAAAGGTTCACGGGGTCTTTCCGTCTAGCTGCGAGTAAGTGGCATCTTCACCACTACTACAATTTCACCGAGTCTCTGGTTGAGACAGTGGCCAAGTCATTACGCCATTCGTGCAGGTCGGAACTTACCCGACAAGGAACTTCGCTACCTTAGGACTCTCATAGTTAGAGCCGCCGTTAACCGGGGCTTCAGTTCGCACCTTCGAATAAATTCTAAGCACTCCCCTTAACCTTCCGGCACCGAGCAGGCGTCACTCTGTATACGTCATCTTTATAGATTTTGCACAGAGCTGTGTTTTTGATAAACAGTTGCTTGGCCCATTTTCTTGTAATCAATGTATGCTTTGTAGAGCAAGTCTACTAACAATATTGACGATCCTTATCCCGAAGTTACGGATCCAATTTGCCGAATTCCTTAACCAGAGTTATCTCGCGCGCCTGAGGCTACTCGCCTCGCCTACCTGTGTTGGATTTGATACGGGTGTTGCACATCTAAGTTTAGAAGTTTTTCTTGGAAGCATGGTATCATCGACTTCGGCATACGCCTCGTCATCAGCTCTCAGGCATATAGAATGCGGATTTGCCTACATTCAACCCTACGACCTTAAACTAACACATCTGTCAGTTAGCTCGATTAACCTTCTCCGTCACTCCATCACAACATACAACAGTATGGGAATATTAACCCATTGTCCATCGACTACGTCTTTCGACCTCGCCTTAGGTCCCGACTAACCCTGGGCGGAATTACCTTGCCCAGGAACTCTTAGGCTTACGGCGGAAAAGCTTCTCACTTTTCTTATCGTTACTCATGCCGGCATACTCACTTGTATACAGTCCAACGCTCCTTACGGTACGCCTTCAATCCATATACAACGCTCTCCTACCACTCATCAAAGATGAATCTACGGTTTCGGTTTAATGCTTAGTCCCGATCATTTTTCGGCACAAGACTGCTCGACTAGTAAGCTATTACGCACTTTTTAAATGGTGGCTGCTTCTAAGCCAACATCCTAGCTGTTTTAGCAATCTCACATCCTTCCTTCACTTAGCATTAATTAGGGACCTTAACCGATAGTCTGGGCTGTTTCCCTTTCGACCACGCAGCTTATCCCACGCAGTCTGACTCCTTGGATAAGGCTAATGGCATTCGGAGTTTGATTGGAGTGGGTACCCCGGTTAAGGGCCCCAACTCCATTCAGTGCTCTACCTCCACTAGCTATAACCAAAGGCTATACCTAAATATATTTCGGAGAGAACCAGATATCTACGAGTTTGATTGGACTTTTACCCCCATCCACAGCTCATCAGAAGAGTTTTCAGCCTCTACCTGTTCGGACCTCCAATTGGTTTTACCCAACCTTCATCCTGGCCATGGATAGCTCACTCGTTTTCAGGTCTAATCCATATAACTAGACGCCCTATTCAGACTCGGTTTCCCTTCGGCTTCGTGACAGAATCACTTAACCTTGCTATATAGATTAACTCGCCGGCTCATTATGCAAAAGGCACGCCATCACACGCATAGATATAAATACCTATGACAGTGCTCTGACCGCTTGTATGTACACGGGTTCAGGTACTATTTCACTCCCCACCAGGGGTACTTTTCATTGTTCACTCACGCTACTATACGCTATCGATCACTAAGGAATATTTAGCCTTACCAGATGGGTCTGGCAGATTCACACCGGTTTTCACCTAGCCAGTGCTACTCGGGTACTAAAACAAGAGAGTTTTGCATTTCGTCTACGGGACTATCACCCTATCTTGCGACTCTTTCCAAAGTCTTCAACTATACAAAACCTTTGTAACTCAGCGTTTTAGCCCCACAACCACCAACATCCCGAAAGACGTTGATTTTGGGCTGGTCCCGTTTCGCTCGCCGCTACTTAGGGAATCATTAAATTATTTTCTTTTCCTCGAGGTACTTAGATGTTTCAGTTCCCTCGGTTCACTCTACTACACTATATATTCATGCAGCAGTGACTGGTCAGCAACCAGCCGGGTTTCCCCATTCGGAAATCTCCGGGTCAAAGCCTACAGACGGCTTACCGAAGCTTATCGCAGTCTATCGCGTCCTTCATCGCTTCTTAGTGTCAGAACATCCACCGTGTACACTTAGTAACTTTATTAAAAAATCAATATAATTTTCTAATCGCCATCCCATTTCTGGGATAACAGTAAATAATCTTAACATCGAACAAGACCGATATTAAAACCATTACTAAGAGTAGTTTTTTGTTTGGAAGCTCTCGCTTCCGTACATAAAATTGATTATTATAATCAACCTCACGCGCTATTTCAGTTACTACCTATTTGTCAAAGAACAAGCATCTTTTATAATAAAAGACACTGATAAAATCAGCTAATAAATACAATTTAAACTAAATAATAGCCTAAACTAATATTGTTAGCCAACAATATATTAAAAAAGGGTATAGAAACGAAATTTGTCAAAAACAAATCCCAAAGAGTGCACCGATAATCGATGAATTTTATCACTAAAATTCAAAGTCTAATTATCCCTAGAAAGGAGGTGATCCAGCCGCAGGTTCTCCTACGGCTACCTTGTTACGACTTAGTCCCAGTTACCGGTTTTACCTTCGGCATCGTCCTCTGCAAGCAGTTAGACTAATGACTTCGGGTACCCCCAGCTCCCGTGGCTTGACGGGCGGTGTGTACAAGGCTTGGGAACATATTCACCGCAGCAAGCTGATCTGCGATTACTAGCGATTCCGACTTCATGCAGGCGAGTTGCAGCCTGCAATCCGAACTAAGGCATACTTTATAGATTTGCTCCACCTCGCGGTATTGCGTCTCATTGTATATGCCATTGTAGGACGTGTGTAGCCCTGGGTGTAAGGGCCATGATGACTTGACGTCATCCTCTCCTTCCTCCGTGTTATGCACGGCAGTTTGTTTAGGGTTCCCAGCTTTACCTGTTGGCAACTAAACATGAGGGTTTCGCTCGTTAAGGGACTTAACCCGACATCTCACGACACGAGCTGACGACAGCCATGCAACACCTGTGCTAGTTACACTCGTAAGAGCAATCCTCCTGCTTTCACAGGATTAATCCTAGCATGTCAAACCCAGGTAAGGTTCTCCGCGTATCATCAAATTAAACCACATCCTCCACCGCTTGTGCAAGCCCCCGTCAATTCCTTTGAGTTTTAATCTTGCGATCGTACTCCCCAGGTGGTGCATTTAACGCTTTCGCTTCGGCAGGCAGAAGATCGAACTTCCACCGACAAAATGCACATCGTTTACTGCTAGGACTACCGGGGTATCTAATCCCGTTCGCTACCCTAGCCTTCGTATCTCAGCGTCAGTATTGTAATAGAGAGACGCCTTCGCCTCTGGTCTTCTCCTAGATCTCTACGCATTTCACCGCTACACCTAGAATTCCTCTCTCCTCCTACATACTCAAGTGATCCAGTTTCCGATGCTATTCCGGGGTTGAGCCCCGGGCTTTCACAAACAGACTTGAAAAACCGCCTACATACCCTTTAAACCCAGTAAATCCGAACAATGCTTGCCCCATTCGTATTACCGCGGCTGCTGGCACGAATTTAGCCAGGGCTTCCTCTGAAAGATTGTCAAATTACTATGGTATTAACACAATAATACTTCTCTCTTTCTGACAGCAGTTTACAACCCTAAGGCCTTCATCCTGCACGCGGCGTCGCTCCGTCAGGCTTGCGCCCATTGCGGAAGATTCTCGACTGCAGCCACCCGTAGGTGTCCGGACAGTGTCTCAGTTCCGGTGTGACCGATCGTCCTCTAAGACCGGCTACCCATCATCGCCTTGGTGAGCCATTACCTCACCAACTAGCTAATAGGCCATAAACTCCTCTTCAAGCGAAAAGCCCCGAAGGGTCCTCAACATTTGATAGCAAAACATGCGAATCGCTATATTATTTGGTATTAGCAGCCGTTTCCAACTGTTATCCCAATCTTGAAGGTAGATTGTTTATAGTATACTCACCCTTTCGCCACTATACTCGCTTCCCGAAGGAAACTTTCTCGTTCGACTTGCATGCCTAATCCACGCCGCCAGCATTCGTTCTGAGCCAGGATCAAACCCTTCATAAAAAAAAGTTTAATCCCATTTTCAAAAGTTCTACCGACAATTGCTTGTACCCATAGGGCACAAGTTTCATTGCATTATGCGCTACTTCGTAGCACCTAATACAATTCAGCTATGTCATTGTATTACTTATTCAAAGGGAATAACGCGACATTATAAATAATGGCACGAATTCTAAAAATTGAACTGTTGTTCGACATCTTAAATTATCTCGAAAGATATTTAAAACTCGTGAACAACGCTTACACTCTTTGTGTGTTCCTATACCCATTTTGTCAAAGATCAATCCCAAACTTAAGCGCTTCTTTCGTTGCCCTTTCGTTTAGGTCTGCGAGATTCTACTGATCCTAAACCAAAGCGCAACACCTTTTTTAAAATTTTTTCGTTTTTTTTTGTTTTTGTGAAAAAATAAGGGTTTTTGGGATGTTTTTACTGAAAAACAGCAAATATACAGAAGAGATCCCCAAAAAAAAGACAGTTGCTAAAAAAAAATCGACTATATATTTGAATAAAAGGAGTCGAAAATGTCCAGAAAACGTCGTCAACACTCAGCAGAATTTAAGGCTAAAGTGGCCTTAGAAGTTTTGAGTGGTCAAAAAACATTAAGTGAACTAGCTGAGCAGTATGATATTTCACCATCAGTAATAACAAAGTGGAAATCAAAATTAGCTGAGCAATCGTCAACATTATTTGCTAAAGGCGGTAGCCCATTAGATAAAATATTCAAAAAGAATTAATGCAAATACATTATGTGCTGTATTCTTGCAAAATATCCAAAGTAGATGGGAAAGGTCTTAAAGCTCTTTCACAAATACCTAAAGAATAGGCTATGGTCAAACCATAATTAGTAATGGGAACCCCGACATCTTTGCATCTCATTATACGCGTTAATATCTCACGCCTATTCCACATGCAAGAACCACACTGAATAACCAAGCTATAATCAGCTAAATTATCTGGAAAATCATGACCTTGTATAGTTTCAAACACTAATTTTGCCCCTGTATATTGCCTCAACCAACGTGGTATTTTAACCCTACCAATATCTTCTCCAGTAGGATGATGCGCGCAAGATTCTGCTATTAAAATTTTATCGCCACTCTTTAATTTATCAATCGCCTGTAAGCCTTTTACAAATTCATTAAGATCTCCTTTTAACCTAGCAAATAAAATAGAAAACGATGTCATATAGATAAACTCTGGAGTATCTGCTGCAACCTTTAAAAAAGATTGAGAATCTGTAACCACTAATGCTGGCGGTTTATTTAAACGTCCCAATGCATCACTTAATTCTCGCTCTTTAACAATCATGCAATAAGAATCATTATCTAAAATATCACGAATAGTTTGAACCTGTGGCAATATCAACCTGCCCTTTGGCGCCTCCAAATCAATAGGCACAACTAAAATTGCCAATTCTCCTGCTGGCATCAAATCATTAACTATACCAGGACTATTAATAAACTCCTCTGGTGCTTTATTAATTATCGCATCACGCAATTTAGATATACCAGCACCAGTAGCTACTGAAGTAGAAATGTATATTAAATTTTTATCTTCACAAAATTTTTGCAACTTTAAATCTAACGGACAAATATCAATTTTGCTAGCCACTACTATAGTTGCAATATTGCGCTTACTACATCTTTGATAAAGATCGCTTTCAAAAACTCCCCAAGAACTATCCAATACAATAATAGCAATATCTGTCCTATCTAACACTTGATCAGTCTTAATAATGCGTTGGACACCCAACTTACCACTATCGTCAATCCCTGCAGTATCTATAAATAAAACAGGTCCTATTGGCTGTAACTCCATTGGCTTTTCAACAGGGTCAGTAGTTGTACCTTTAATTTCAGAAACTATCGAGACATTTTGACGCACTAAAGCATTTAGCAAGGATGACTTTCCAGCATTGCGCTTACCAAAAATACCAATATGTAAACGCATACCCTTTGTAGTTTTAATCATATTTATACACCTTTAATTTGAGCCAAGCTTCATTACTTGTTCCGCCGAAACAGCTCTATCGTATTCTTGAGCAGTACACAACCCTTGATTAACCATCATATCTTTAATATTACAATTAGAATTATTCGCCTGAGATAATAAATTATTCAATTTATGATAACCCAACATATCTACAAAAGCCGTCAAAGAAGCCGTTGAAGATTTTATAAACTGATTACACCTATATATATTTGGAGATATTCCATCTACACATTTTTCAGACATCAAACAACAAATATTACTAAGCAATTCTATACTATCTAAAAGACTGTCTGCTATAATAGGCATAAAAGCATTCAATTCTAAATTACCCATACTTGCAGCGCTTGTAATTACCTGATCATTTGCTATTACCTTCAAAGAGACCTGTATCACTGCTTCAAGAATAACAGGATTAATTTTATTAGGCATTATTGATGATCCAGCCTGCATTGGTGGCAAAGAAATTTCTCCAATACCAGACTCTGGCCCAGATGACATAAACCTTAAATCGCCAGCAATTTTTTGTAAATTAACAGCCAAAGTTTTTAACATTCCACTAACTTCAACAAACGCGTCCGCATTTTGAGTGATATCAACTAAATTATCACCTCTAGTTAAACCAAAACCTAAAATATTACGCAGGTTTTCTACCACTCTAAAAATATATTTTTTAGGAGCGCCCAAACCCGTGCCAATTGCAGTCCCACCTAAATTCACAACCCTTAAACGCTCTTCACATTTAAATATGCGCCACCTATCTCTACTGAGACACTCTGCATAGGCCGACATCTCCCTACCTAAAGTAGTTAAAACAGCATCCTGCATTTGCGTCCTGCCAACTTTAACAATATCATCACACTGCGATTCTTGACGCTGAAAACTATTCTGTAATTTTGTAATATTATCTGCCAATAACCTAACCCCACTAATGGCTGCTATTTTTAGTGCAGTAGGATAAGTATCGTTTGTCGATTGATGTAAATTTATATCTTCTAACGGATCTATAATGTCATAAGAACCCAACGGTTTGTTTAATATTTGCAAAGCGCGATTTGCCAAAACTTCGTTAACATTCATATTAGTAGATGTCCCTGCCCCACCTTGCAAAGCATCTACTAATATATGACTATCTAATTTAGCTTCCATCATTTCAAAACAAGCTTGCTCCATACTATTAAACACATCTATTGGCCATGGAGAAATAGCATGATTAGTTCTCAAACAAGCCAGCTTAACAGCTCCGTAAGCATGAATTAACCCCGGCTTAATTAAACGCGCAGAAATTTTAAAATTTTCTAAAGCCCGATGAGTATGAATGCCATACAAGGTATTTTTGGATATTTGACAACTACCCAAAACATCTTCTTCTATTCTTTTATCAGTCATTGCCATCCAATATGATTTAATATAAACAACTAGCTTGACGCTTCTTAAAATGAGGAGAATCACCCCAATGATTATAATTTATTGTTTCTCCTATAGACAGTATTCTATTCTCTAGACAATCTCTACACTGACTGGCATTTTCATCTGTACATGGTTTACCCGCATACAAATAATATTTATCTCGATATTTAATATCACTCAAATTAGGCATAATGACATTAGCTCCTGCTTTTATACCTTTTTCTCTACCCATAGCATCAATTGCCTGCAAAGCTGTAGTAGCTGCAATATTAACATCGCGCAAAACCAAGCGACAAACAGCAATCATCTTTAACGCCAAATCAAATCTTTGCTGAACATCTAAATTTAAATCTAAAGATGCCATTGGCGTATCTGGATGCTTAATATAAGGCCCCATTCCAATCATATCTATATCGTTATCTTTAAAAAATAAAACATCTTGTACTAGACTATCTATATTTTGCCCCGGCAAACCTATCATAACCCCAGTGCCAACTTGATAACCAACTTTACGCAATACATCTAAACATTTTTTTCTATTTAAAAAGCTATGATCGTCAGGGTGTAACTGATTATACAAACTTTCGTTACTAGTTTCTAAACGCAATAAATATCTATGCGCACCAGCTTTAAACCATCTATTGTAAGTCTGATAGGTTTGCTCTCCCAATGATAAAGTTACACCTAGTTTACCTTTAGTGATTTCTTTTATTGCATATAAACAATCCTCAACAAAATCTACATACGACAAATCACAACGCTCCCCAGATTGTAACACAATAGAGCCATAGCCTTTTTTAAACGCCCATTTAGCCGACTCCAAAATCTCATCTTTTTGCATAAAAAACCGTGTTACAAATTCATTAGATTTTCTAATACCGCAATAATGACAATCCTTATGACAAATATTGCTAAACTCAATTATGCCACGCAAATTTACAATTGGCTTTACTTCAGCACACTTAACCTGATATGCCTCATTTAATAACAGTTGCGTCTGTTCTTCCGAAGTAACACTCAACAGATATTTCAAATCTTCAAAAGTATAGTTACCTTGGTGACATCGTTTTATTATTGTATGCATATTTTATTTACAAATACAAATCCCTAGTGCCGCGATTGCGAATATCATTTAATCGAGACTGAATCGCCATTCTAGATTTTTCGTTACCAAAACTAGCCAATTCTCGTGAAATAGTTTTCCAACCTTCTTCTTTAGTTACGGCACTGCCATAATCTTCAAGATACTCAGCAAATGTCAATATTGCATTTGGCGTACAAAATTTTTCAATAAAACCTGGTACAGCAAACTCCATAAACTGTTCACCTGTTCTGCCTTGGCGATAGCACGATGTACAAAAACTAGGCACAAAATCATTTTTTAATAAATCCAAAACTATTTCATCCATCGAGCGAACGTCACCTATTTGAAATTGCTCCTTGTTCAACTCTTGCACACCTTGCTTGGTATAACCACCTAATTCAATTTTGGTTCCTGCATCAATTTGCGAAACACCAAATTGCATAACTTCTCTGCGAATTGCCTCTGGCTCACGCGCTGTCAAAATCATACCCGTATAAGGTACTGCCAAACGCAAAATAGCCACTAATTTTTTAAAATCAGCATCGCTGACTTGGTATTTTAAATCCAGATTTACACCATGTGCTGGTCTTATCCTCGGAAAACTTATAGTATGTGGACCACAACCAAAACGATTTAAAAGTTGCCAAGAATGTGCTACTAAACCTAAAACATCAAACTTCCAATCATACAAACCAAACAATGCTCCGATACCAACATCATCGCATCCAGCTTCATAGGCTCTAGTTAAACCATCTAATCTAAACTGATAATCACCTTTTAAAGTTTTAGGTGGGTGCATTTTAGCATAGGTTTTATGATGATAAGTTTCTTGAAAAATTTGAAAAGTACCTATACCAGCTTCTTTAACAATTTTAAATCCCGCCCTATCTAGCGGGGCCGCATTTATATTTACGCGACGAATTTCACCATTATCAATTTTAACACTGTATGCCTCGCGCACTGTTTGCGCTATATATTCTGGAGTATAACTAGGATGTTCTCCATAAACTAAAATCAATCGTTTATGGCCAACTTTTTCCAAAGCTTCTATTTGTTGATGCAATTCTGATGTACTTAAAGTTTTGCGTACAGTCGTATCAAGAGATTTTCTAAATGCACAATAGGCACAATCGTTAACGCATTTATTTCCTATATATAACGGTGCAAAAATAACTATGCGATTGCCGTACACATTTTTTTTTAATTCTCTAGCTGCATCAAAAATTTCCTCTAACAAACCTTCATCTTCAACAGCACAAAGTACCGCTGTTTCTTCGATAGTTAAAGGCTCTTTTTTCATGCTTTTTGATATTATTTCACGAACTCTAATAATATCTTCTTTGATATTTTTAACTAAAGAATTTAACAAACTATCATCTATAAAATCTTTAAAACCATCTGATAATGCTCTATCCATTGTTTTTTTTATAAGACACAATACGCATCCTAATACCTAAATAAAATTAAAAATTAGACCCAAACAATAAGTTTGGGTCTAGTAAAACTATTTGAAAGCCTTTCTTGCTGTATATTTTGTATGCAATAACTTATGCGCTTTGTGAGAACCAGGTTTTTCTAAATACTCATCATATAATTTAATAATATCTGGATTTTGATGAGATTTTCTAATTACCTTATTACTGTCCTCTTGATAAATAGCATTCATACGCTTTTCTAAAATACTACTATCATGACACGAGTATGGTTGTCCTCCACCATTTAAACAACCACCTGGACAAGCCATAATTTCAACAATATGATATCGCGCTTCACCTTTTTGAATTTTCTCCAATAAAGTTCTTGCATTGCCTAAGCCAGAAGTAATTGCCGCCTTGATATCTAAACCTGCAACATTAACAGTTGCTTCTTTAATACCTGCTAAACCTCGCACAGCTTTAAAATCAATTTCTTTAACATCTTCACCCGTCAACCAATCTGCTCCTGTTCGCAAAGCAGCCTCTAAAACACCACCCGAACTTCCAAAAATAACACCGGCACCTGTAGATTCTCCCAAAGGATGATCAAAGTCTGAATCATTTAATTTATCAAACACAATACCTGCTTCTTTAAACATATCTGCTAATTCTCTAGTTGAGATTACAATATCAACATCTGGAACGCCATCATTTGAAAATTCTTCTCTATCGGCCTCATATTTTTTTGCCAAACAAGGCATAACAGAAACTACAATTATATCTTTTGGTTCAACTCCTATTTTTTCTGCATAATAACTTTTGGCAATTGCTCCAAACATTTGTTGTGGAGATTTTGCCGTTGAAGGCATATATATTAACTCTGGAAATTGATGTTCAAAAAATTTAACCCACCCAGGACAACAAGACGTTAAGATTGGTAGGTTTTCATTTTTCTTCACCCGGTCAATAAACTCTGTTGTCTCTTCCATAATCGTTAAATCAGCCGCAAAATCAGTATCAAATACCTTATCAAAGCCTAGCATTCTTAAGCCTGAAACTAATTTGCCTGTTGCCACTGAACCTGGTTCCATACCAAATTCTTCACCAATAGCCACCCTAACCGCTGGTGCAGTTTGAACAATTACTGTTTTTGAAGAATCGTTTAAAGCGCGCCACACAGGATATTTTGCTGTCTGACATGTTAATGCGCCAACTGGACAAGCAACAACGCATTGACCACAAAACGTACACTCTGTTTGATCTAATGGTTTCATAGAAGCAGGTGCTACCACAGCATTAAAACCACGCCCAACACCACTTAAAACACCAACCGTTTGAATGTCATTACAAGCTGTCTCACAACGACGACACATCACGCATTTATCTAAATCACGCACAATAGATTTATTAGCCAAATCCAATTCATATTTTGATTGCTCACCAGTATATCTTAAATTATGCAAACCAAAATCGGCAGCCAAATCTTGCAATTGACATTTACCGTTTTTTTCACAAGTTAGACAATCTGCAGGATGATCTGAAAGTAGTAAATCTAATACCGTGCGTCTGGCGTTAATAGCACGAATAGAGTTAGTTTTAACTACCATCCCTTCTGAAACAGGGGTAGAACATGAAGAAGCCAAATTTCTTCTACCTTCTACTTCAACAACGCAAATTCTGCATGAAGCTGATTTACTTTCTTGAGAAATACAATCGACAGCCATATGACAAAGAGTAGGGATTTTAATACCTATTTTTGCTGCTGCTTGAATAATAGTTGCATTTTCCTCAACAGTAACTGTTGTATTATTTATTGTTAAATTAATCATATTATAATTTCCTTCTAATTTCTATCTATGGCGTGAAATTTGCAAGCGCTATAACATTGACCGCATTTGATACAGGCTTCTTGATCAATAAAATGCATACCTTTGCGTTCACCACTTATGCAATTAACAGGGCAATTGCGCGCACATAAAGTACACCCGACACAAGCGTCATTAATTTCAAAAGAAATTAAATTTGTGCATGTCCCCGCTTTACATTTACCTTTTTCGATATGATCAATATATTCTTGCTCAAAATTTGCAAGAGTTGACAATATAGGATTTGGCGAAGTCTGCCCCAATCCGCATATTGCAGTATCTTTAATTGCTTCTGACAAATCTCTTAGTTTTGATAAACTATTTTCATCACCCTTGCCATCACAAATATCTGTTAAAATTTCATGCAAACGCTTATTGCCAATACGGCAAGGCGTACATTTACCACACGACTCATCTAAGGTAAAATCTAAAAAGAATTTTGCTATATTAACCATGCAATCATCTTCATCCATCACAATCATTCCACCTGAACCCATCATAGAACCAAGTGCCAATAAAGAATCATAATCTATTGGAGTATCCAATTTGTCAGCGGTTAAACATCCTCCAGATGGGCCACCAGTTTGCACAGCTTTAAATTGTTTATCATCACAAATACCTTTGCCCAAACCAAAAATTATATCCCTTAAACTTGTACCCATTGGCACTTCAACTAAACCAACATCTTTAACTTTACCAGCTAAAGCAAATACCTTAGTACCGGGAGATTTATCAGTGCCAATCTGTGTGAACCAATCTGCCCCATTTCTAATAATGGCTGGTATATTAGCGTAGGTTTCAACATTATTAACAATGGTTGGTTTTTTCCATAATCCTGATACAGCAGGAAAAGGCGGTTTCAAAGTTGGTTCACCACGCATACCTTCAATAGAATGAATTAATGCCGTTTCTTCACCGCAGACAAAAGCACCTGCACCTAATTTTAATGTAATATTAAAACTAAAATTAGTTCCAAATAAATTTTTACCTAATAAACCCATCTTTTCAGCTTGGGCAATAGCAATTTCAAGTCGTTTGATGGCTAATGGATATTCAGCACGAATATATATTACTCCGTTATTTGCACCGACTGCATAGCCAGCTATTGCCATAGCTTCTAGCACAGCATGAGGATCACCTTCTAACACAGCTCTATCCATAAAAGCGCCTGGATCACCTTCGTCTGCATTACAAATCATATATTTTTCATCGCTTTTTTGAGCTGCGGCAAAAGCCCATTTTTTACCCGAAGGAAAACCTCCTCCACCTCTACCTCTAATGCCAGACTTAGTCACCTCTTCAATTACTCCCTGAGGATCCATCTCCGTTAAAACTTTACCTAACGCCTTATAACCATCATTAATAATATATTCATTTATATTTTCAGGGTTAATTCTTCCTGAATTTTTTAATACTATGCGCGCCTGTAACTTATCCCCCCTATCTTCACAATCAGGGTAATACCATGTTTTTTCAACAGTTTGAACACCTGCTATTTTTTTAGCCGCCTTACGAGCTATTATAAACTCTGCATGCTCTGGTTTTAATTTTCCATAAACCATCGTATTTCCAGTGTTATTTTCAACAACTTCTATACATGGCTCACTATGACATAGCCCCATACATCCTGTTTCAACAATAGTAAAAACTTCCTGCAAATTTTGTATTTCAACCTGATTTTTTAAAGATTCAAGAATCGGCGTTGCCCCTGCAGCTAATCCACATGTACCCATTGAAACAAAAATAGTAATATCAGTTTTAGGTTCATGTTTAAGATTATTGGCTAACTCTATTAATTTATTTAATGAATCAATCATTTAATTTACACTCCTCAATGATATTAGGAACCATCTCTTTTGTTACATTACCATAAACCTTATCATTTACCATCACAACAGGAGCCAACGAACAAGCACCAACACAACGCAATCCACCTAAAGAATAGTTAAGATCTTCAGTTGTTTCCCCCTCTTCAATATGTAAATAACGTTTAAATTCCTCCAAAACAACGTCCGCACCTTTAACAAAACAAGCTGTTCCAGTGCACACATTAATTTTGTATTTACCTACTGGTTTATCTATAAAAAACGAATAAAAACTTACTACACCATATACTTCCGCTAAATGTAAGCCCAACTTATCAGCCACATACAACTGAATACATTCTGGCAAATAACCAAATAACTCCTGAGCTTTATGTAAAGATTGGATTAAATAACCCCTGTTTTTCTCACGATCTTCACCTAATGGCAACTGACTAAGATAAGCTGCAAGCTTTTCTTTTTTTTTTGGAAACTGCGTTAGCAAGTTTAATTCTGTGTCACAACCACAACTACATGACATATAAAACTCTCCTGTTAAAATTAAAATATTTTAATCTAGCCTATAACTACAAATACTGTGTGATTGTTTTCACAAAGCTTGTGAAAACAATCACAATAATTAATTTAACAAATTTGAAATTAAAATCCAGTCTTTTTGTTATTTTTTTCACACTTATTTAAACAATACCTTCACCAACCCAACAAATAACAATTAACTGCTAATTAGTTTTATTTAAATAACGATATTAAATTTATAACCACACAATTTTTTAGTATAATTTTAATATGATCTCAAAACCAGAACTTCTCGCCCCCGTAGGAAACCTTGAAATGTTAAAAGCTGCTGTGCACAATGGCGCTGATGCGATTTATTTTGGTATGCCAGGCTTTAATGCTCGGGGACGCACAGAAGATTTTGACACTCAAGAATTGCAAGAAATCATCAGCTATGCACACTTATATGATGTTAAGGTTTATATTGCATTTAATATTTTAATATTTGAAAACGAAATCGACAAAGTAATCAAGTGCCTATATCAAGTCATCCCATTAGGCGTTGACGCTTTTATTGTACAAGATCTAGGGCTGGCAAAATTAATTAAAAAAATTGCACCTCAACAAAGCATACATGCTTCTACGCAAATGTCTATAAGCAATGATTTAGCAATAAAAGAAACCAAAGATTTATCCCTAGACAGATATGTAATGGCTAGAGAAAACTCAATACAAGATTTAACTTATATAAAAACAAAAACCAATAAAGAACTAGAAGTATTTATTCACGGCGCTTTATGTGTTGCATATTCTGGACAGTGCTTAAGCTCAGAACATAAAGGCGGACGTAGTGCAAATCGTGGTCAATGCGCTCAAGACTGTAGAATGAGCTATGACTTAATTGTAGATGGTAAAAAAAAACATCTCAAAGAACAAAGATATTTAGTATCTCCTAAAGATTTATGCTTATTACAAGATATACCTAAATTATGTAATATAAATATTGATAGTCTAAAAATTGAAGGACGTTTAAAAAGTGCAGAATATGTAGCTAGCACAGTAAAAGCTTATAGACAAATGATTGATTTAAATCACAGCGATATTAGCAAAAACGATTTAGCACCATTATATTCTCGAGGATTTTTTACAGGTTGGTTATACGGAAACAATCATCAGCAATTAGTCGATGGTAGCTTTGGAAACCATAGAGGCTTGTTTATTGGTAATATTTTACAAGCTGATGAAAAACACATTAAAATCAAAACAAGTATAAAATTAAACAAAGGCGATGGTTTATTAATCGCTAATGATAAAACTGAAAGGCTTATTGGCGGACGCATTTACCAACTTAGCGAAAAAAACAATACTTACTCAATACAATTCTCTAATGATGTAAATTTACATTATGTTCAAAATGGTTTAAAAGTATATCTCAACAATAAACCTATCCTAAATAAATCTTTGCAAAAAACTTGGCAAGATCGAAATAATTTAAAACGCATACCCCTAAATATAAATATAATTGCCAAAAGAGATTCCCCTCTTTATATACATCTAAATGACGGCAAATATGACATAGAATTAAAAACTCAAGAAATTATAGAACATGCCAAAAACAAACCAATTTCGTACCAAGACATCAAAAAACAATTGATTAAATTAGAGCATACAATCTATACCTTAAATAAAATTAAAATACACTTAGACGACCAGTTATTTATACCTCAAAAAATATTACGCCAATTAAAAAATAAGGCTTTAGAGATTCTAAACCATAAAAGATGTAATACACCTCCCAATAAAATCCATAAACATATAAACACAACAAGCTTAATTACTACTAAAAAAACATTGTCACCCAAATTAACTTTACTATTAAGAGAACCAAAACAACTAAATGCTATCGAGGACTATAAAGTTGATACTATTTATCTAGATTTTGAACATGGCAGTTCATATCAAAAATATATAAAAATAATTCAATCATATAATATAAAAGCAGGTATTGCCACTACTAGAATTTTAAAACCACATGAAGAAAAAAACCTTGATGAGATAATAAAATGTAATCCCGATACTATTTTAGTGAGAAATTTAGGGGCTTTAAATTATTTGAAACATAAACCTATTAAAGCACAGCTCGTTGCTGATTTTAGTCTAAACTGTACTAACCATATAACTGCACACTATTTAACAAATAAACAATTTAGCCGCCTTACTCCAAGCTATGATCTTAATAAAAAACAAGTAATAGATATGATTAATCATTCTGACAATAATTGGGAAATAACAATACACCAATATATGCCTGAATTTTATATGCAACACTGCGTTTTTGCATCTTTTTTGACAGACGCCACTGATTATCCTGATTGTAAACTCATATGCGAAAAAAAACGTATTGATTTATTAGATAAGTCTGGACATATACATCATGTTAAAGCTGATATGGAATGCAGAAATACAGTATTTAACTCTACCCCTCAATCGGCAGTATCTTTAATACATACCTTAGCTAATAAAGTTGAATATTTTAGAATAGAAGCACTATTTGAGAGCTCTGCAGAAATTACAAAAAAAATTAAAAACTATCAAAAATTTTTAAATTCTCAAATCACAGAAACCCAATTATTTAATAATTTAAAAATAGTTGAAAAATATGGTATTTGTGAAGGGCAATTAGAAAACAACCAAACGTATAAAGACAAAAAAAAGGCTAATAAATATAAATAAATATTTATTAGCCTTTTTTAATCACACTATAAAACTTACGAGTGCTCTTCTAAGTCCTCATAACCCGTTATCATAGCTTTAACATTTGTAGTAATTGTTTCACCTGTAGTTGTCATATAAACATGAATCACTAAAAAGTGAGCAAAAATAAATGCAAATAATACATGTAAATTTGCAATTACCTCAAGAGTTAAAAACTCAGGTAACATAGGGCGTAAATCATAATAAAACATATAAAGTAAACCCAACACAATCTGCGGGGGAAACAATGTAAGTTTTAATGCTAAATACACTAGACGTTGTAATGGATTTAATTTTGTATTACGATCTTTATGGGTAGGATGTTTATCCCCTTTAAAGATACCAATCATATAATACAAAACTTGGTCTATTAATTTTTTATGCGTTGGCACATACTGTTTCCATTCACCAGTAGTGAAATGCCAAAAAATTGCAAAAACGATTAATACTATCATAGAAATTCCAGTAATTTCGTGAATACGTACCGCCTGATCAAAACCAAACAGACTAAAAAAACCACGAACTTCAAAACCTGTAATGGTTAATAAAATAATGGCAAACGCTTGTGCCCAATGCCAAAAACGTTCAAAGCGTGTATACATTAATACTCTTTGCATAATTAACCCTTTCTCTTTTTGCTCATAATAAAGCGCATTAAACCATGTAAAGCCACGCCCAATATAGTAGCAAGTACTAATAGTATTCCAAAAATATCTAAATATTTATTACCATGATCACCTGGTATATAAACATCTGACACATTAGTTAAACGACCATCTTTAGCATGACAATCTATACAAGACAATGCCTGATCAGCTGGACGAACCATATGTGTAGTTGGATACCAAGAATCTGTCCATGTAAAATCAAATTTACCTGAATAAGGCAATCCAATGGATTTTTGACCTAAGGTAAAAGCTTTTTGCCAATCAAATTTAGTCCAATAACCTTCTGGAGTCGATAATAACGGCGCAAGTAAAGTCATATTAACAGTATCATAAGGCTGATTAGTTCTATGATGCTTAAAAGGAGCAATCTTAGAATTTTTACCATGTGGTGTGCCTAAAGGTCGATTAATATAAATAGGTTGACCTGGAACAATTTTATCCTTAGCAGTCATATTAGAAAATCTACCGTCATACCACATATAATCTGGAATAACATCTTTTTTCCAAGTAAATGTACCTTTTATACTTTTATAACCTGCTTTATGATGCAAACCTTTGATATATTCTTTATAAGGTTTACCGTCTTTCATCTTACCTGCTGTAGACCAATCCCATTTAGTATTGGTAGCGTATATAGGTGCTAAAGAAGGAATATGACATGTCTGACACGCAATAGTTTTTGCATGGTCGTCCAACCGTTTTATATCATGAGGACGCTCAGAATGGCAAGAAATACAATTGATTTTAGAGGCATGATCATCTTCAATTAAAGATTTATGATCCTTTGGAAGACTTGCTGGATCATTATATTTACGACCCGCAATTTGATGATCAACTGTAGTATGACAACGTTGACAAGTAAAATCTTGACCGTCTGGAGACATATGCACATCAACTTCTTTAGATACATTAATCAAAGATGTATCCAAATCACCATGCTTAGTTGCATCACCACCGCCGCCATTAAAATGACAATCTCCACAATTTTCAATATTAGGAGCACCAATATTCACTACTGAATCATGTAACTCTTCCCTGACCTCCGCAGCCATTTCTAAAGATTCTTCATCCCCCTCTTCTTCCATAGCTGTTGCATCGTCAATTGCCTCTTGCCAATTCATCAATGTTTGACTATGACATTTCAAACAATTAATTTCACCATTTTTCCCATCCCACCCAATATGACAATCATAACAAGCCTTGTCGGTACCACTTCCAGCTGAAATACAATAATTATTAATGGTTAAAGAATCTTTACCTAAATCTGGATTAGTTTTAGACTGCCATGTCCAATGCATACTTTTATGCATATCATCATTCACATTTGTATGACATGTTAAGCACGCTTTGGTCAACTCATCACCAGATTTAAATTTTTGTTTTAAAATCTTAAATTGGCTATGATCAACCTTTGCTAAAATCTTGCTATGTTTCTTTGTAGCCGGAGCATATTTAGCTTCATGGCTACTATGTTCATCATGTTCTGATGCCATAGAAACAACAGCGACTGCCATAAGTGACAAGCAAGTAATCGCCGTTTTAATACTCTTAAAATTCATTTAAACTCCTAAATAAAAAAACTTCTTGCTAGATAATTATATCTAACAAGAAGTTTTTCGAATAAATATTTATTATATACTTTTAGATATAAAACCTAAATATTATTTACATTTAGCTGGAGTTGGTGAATCTGCAGCATATTTGTAAAGATAAGCATAAATATTAAGAAGATCTTTTTCATCTAATTTTTTCCAATCTTCTGGACAACTAAATTCTGAAAAATCCTTCTTATCAAACAATCGTTCCCACTGAGCGCGAGTTTTACTGCTTGGGTCAAGATTTGGTTTTTTTGATTCTGATTTTCCTGCTTTGAAAGCAGCTTTTGCCATGCCACGGTATTTATATTTACCTTTACGATAATTACCTGTATTTTCCATAGCAAATACACTAGCCATTGTTGACACAACAAAAACTAATAAACTTAAAATTGTAACTATTTTTTTCATTTTCTTTTCTCCTTAGAAAATATTAGAAATTTGCATCTAAACTAATATACATATCCAAAACATTATCAGACGCTGGCATAAAACGACCAGTTAAATCTGATATTCTAACTGGTTCGCCAATTGAGCTACCACTATTACTATATTTATAATTATAATATTTAGCACCAACTGTCATAACAAAATTACTTTTATAAATTGGTTGAATAAAATAAGTTTCCCAAACTTGACCACGAGCAGCAAGCTTACCACCAACTAAGGAATCCTCAGCACCAGTAAAGTTAAACCAATATTTTGAACCGTAATTATATTCTATACCCCATTTGCTGTTTTCGAATACTGGGAAAATAGCTCCTAAATAAATAGCATGACCTAAACGAGACGAATCATCACCTGCATCATTCAATAAACCTGCCCCACCCATTGCGGTAGCCATATGCGCACTATTAGGAGCAGTATGGCTTAAACTTACACTACAAAACAAATCAACATCTTTATCGAATGCTTCAATTAAGTTTGTTTTAGCCAACAAACTAATAGCATCCCATGTTCCTAAATTAACAGTTGGATCCTGACGTGTATACCCAGTTGCAGTATCATACGTAATACCAGAAAAATTATCTGAAACATCCCACGCACGAGAATAATTAACAACATAACTTGTTAAATCATTATCATAAATAGTGGCAATAAAACCACCAAAGTTAACATCTTTAACACCTGAAGTACCTGGAACACCCGGTTGATTTTGATATTGATTATCACCGATAATATCACCTTCAAAACCTACACCGTAACAAAATTTAATGGCAGAACCTTCTAATCCTGTGTAATCTTCTAAAGTAAAATTGGCCGAAATACCATCAAATTGCCAATTCATAATACTGGCAAGAGGAGAACCTCCAACTAAACTACCATTGCGATATTCAAAAGGAGTTCCTTCAGTTCCAGGACGGCGACCAACTGAAAAATTTGTGCTAGATTGACCCAATGAACCTTTGTAATTAAAATAAGCTCGTTCAAGATGCAATGTATCACCATGAGGTAAACTAGATGTATTACCATCATATGTTACACTATTACCTGTACCATCAAAATAATTTACACCTGTAGAATCACCCCATGTTTTATACATGGCAATGCGACCTGCAAAGTCAAACTTGTCACTCAACTTTGATTTCATATCCAAGCGTAAACGTGTAGTAAACAATAAATCATTATCGGTGTTATATTTATCAATATTACCAGCAGCATTCGCTTTTACACCTTCTGTATGGATACTATCAACACGTGAGCGTAAATTAATACCAAAACTAACTTTATCTGTTGAAGTATGCAACTCTGCTTTTGACAAACGTTTGTTTAAATACTCTACTTCTTCGGTTAATGCAGCATTTGTCATAGCATTACCATTAGAAGTTGTTGACGACGATGTATTAGCTACAGGCTTGGATTCAATGCTTTTTAATTGACTTTGCAACTGAGCCATTTGCTGTTGCATAGCTGCAAGTTGTTGTTTTAATGCTGCAATATCATCAGTAGGCGCAGCCTTTACTTGGTTAAATGGTAAGGCAAGACCTAAAACCAAAGAACCCATTGCAATTTTTTTTGCAACTGTTGAAAATTTCAACGCTTTCATTATCTCTCCTTCATTGAGATATGGAAAAAAGTTTCTATATAAAAATTCAATTGTGAATAATTACACTAATTAAAATATATTAACTTAAATTTATTTTTTATCAACACAATTCATTTATTATTAATAGTTATTTTAATTTACATTAACATTTAAACTAAAAATGTTAATGTACCATACTAATATTGACCTATATGATTTTTTAACTTTTTAAAGTGGCTTTTTTAACGCTATTTATGATAATAAAAATATGCCTGATGGAATTTTAAATACAGAACTATTAGAAAACAATGAAATATCTTTAGACTTATCTCTGAGACCTCCACGTTTCGATGATTTTATTGGACAAGAAGACTTAAAAGCAAATTTACATGTATATATTCAAGCAGCTAAAAAACGTGGTGATGTTTTAGATCATATTTTATTTTCTGGTCCTCCAGGGTTGGGCAAAACCACACTAGCGCATATTATCGCTAAAGAAATGGATAGTGAAATAAAAGTAACATCTGGCCCTGTTTTAGAACGAGCTGCCGATTTAGCTGGAGTATTAACAAATTTAAACCGAGGTGATGTATTGTTTATTGATGAAATTCATCGATTAAGTAATTCAGTTGAAGAATATTTATATTCCGCGATGGAAGATTTTACTTTAGACATATTAATAGATCAAGGACCTAGTGCCAGATCGGTAAGAATTGATCTACAGCCATTCACATTAATAGGCGCAACAACCAGAGAAGGTATGCTAAGCGCTCCGTTGAGAGCTAGATTTGGAGTTTTAGAAAAACTAAGTTTTTATCAAACAAACCAAATAAAAGATGTCATTAAAAGATCGGCTAATATTTTAGCCCTAGAATTAGAAAATGACTCCGCTGAAGAAATGGCTAGACGTAGTAGGGGCACACCAAGAATAGCCAATAGGTTTGTAAGACGACTCAGAGACTTCGCCCAAATTGACGGCGATGGTACACTGACACTTAAAATAGCTCAAAATGGTTTAAAGCGCTTAAAAGTCGATAGTGAGGGTTTAAGTCAAATGGATCTAGACATTATGAATATTATTGCGGATTATGCCGGCAAACCAGTTGGTCTAAAAACAATTGCTGTAACAATAGGAGAAACGCAAGAAGCTATTGAAGATGTATACGAACCTTATTTAATCCAAAAAGGATATATACATAAAACTACTAGAGGACGCATTTTAACTAAAAAAGGTTTCGAATACCTTAATTTACCCATCCCCCAAAATGACAAATAAAATGAACAAAATACAGCGAACTTCTTTTTATTGTTTTATACTATTTTGTGTATTTTTTACTTATTCATGCCAGCGAGTTGCAAACCCCAATCCAAAATACTTATATCCCACTTACAGCGAAAATCAGCCAGATGTAAAAGTACGTATTGCTAAACATATTAAACAAGCAAACATCCAAATCAAAGGTTCTTTTGAAATACGCACTTATTTTACTGAAGAAATCATAGGCTCTGGTCAAGGCGGATTAGAAGGCAATATTAGCATACAAAACAAAATGTTTATGATATGCAATAAACCAATGGATTTAAAAAGAATGCGTATAATTTCGCCAAACCCAATAACAATTAATGGCATTACTTATGATTATGAAATCCACCTTATTCAACGCAAAAAAGGTTTTGATATTATTAATAAAATAAAATTAGAGCATTACTTAGCAGGCGTTTTAGGCTCTGAAATGCCTATTACATGGCCAGATGAAGCTTTAAAAGCCCAAGCAGTTGCTTCACGAACTTATGCCTTATTTCAGATGAAAATACACGAAAACCGAGATTTTCATCTAGAAAACTCTACTGCTTCACAGGTTTTTGGAGGTCGCAATACCAATATAAGAGCAAACAGAATTATAGCAGAAACAGCGGGACTGATTATGGTTTTTAACTGGAAATTATTTCCTGCCTATTTCCATTCATCAAGTGGTGGATATTGCGCAGACGCTTCTATTGTATTTAAAAACTATTTACCAGCATTACATGGTCGTCCAGATCCTGACTCCCCTCCTAAGCCATGGCATGCAATTGTTACCAATTCTGATATCATACGTGCAATAAAAAAAACTAGACCCAAATCCAAATTAGGGCGAATTAAATCTCTAGAAATTATCAGCCGAACGCCTAGTGGTCGTGTACAAGAAATAGCAATAGTACATACTCTAGGAACAGAACAATATTCTGGCAATGCTTTTAGACTGGCAATAGGTGCCAACAAAATCAAAAGTTCACTATATTCCATAACACAAACCAACCAAGGATACAGTTTCACTGGCAAAGGTTATGGACATGGCATAGGTATGAGCCAATGGGGTTGCCTAGTAAAAGCTAAAAAGCAGATTGATTACCAACAAATACTACGTTACTATTATCCAGGAATAGATTTTATAAAGGTTTACAAAACTACAACACTATGAAAAAATTAATTTTACTAAGCATATTATTTCTATATAGCAATATTTTAAATGCCACAGAACAAAAAATATCAATAGACACTAAAGGCGCTATGTCTTTTCGTATGAAAGAAAATATTATGATTTTCAACGAAAAACCTTTAATGCGTAATGGTAAACAAACCTTTGTAAAATTAGTAGACGGTAAAAATACAATTATATGTGACACATTAACTATACGCTTAAAGCCCGGCACAAGTTACGGTAAAGAATTTGATGAAAATTCTGTCAAAGAGATTACAGTTACTGGTAATGTATCGGTAAAAAATGATACTGTTTTAATTCATGCTAACAAAGGCATCTACAGTTTAGAACCTACCCCACTAATCACATTTGTTGGTAAACCTGCATCTGTAAGTAGAGACGGTAGCATTATTAAATCTTCTAGAATCAGATACTATAAAGAAGAAGACCGTATAGAAATAGATCCTGACGGCACAATAGAGATACAAAATACAAAATAATATGAGAACAAAATATGATTGATGCAAATATTGAGTCGAATTACCAGTTAAACCCTAATGACATTAATATAGGCAATGAATTAGCTTGTCAATATTTGCAAAATGAACGCATTGAAGATGGTTTATATATCTTACAGCACTTATGCAACATTTATCCTGATAATGCTGACATCAGAAATAATTTAGGATATGGATTTATTCAACAAGGCGACTATCGAAATGCCATTAAAGAATTTTTATTTATATTAGACTCTAATCCAAAAGATATCGAAGCCGGAAACAATTTAGGCCTTGCATATACACATGCTGGTGAATTTGAAAAGGCTGTAGAAATATTAAGATCCGTAGTCCTTGCAAGCCCAGAAAATGTTGATGCAAAAATCAATTTGGCTTGTGCATTAAAATCTTTGGGTGAATTAAGTGAAGCCGCTTTTATTTTTGAAGAGCTATTAAAATATCACCCTAACGACCTAGAAATAATTAATAATCTAGCCTGTACATTTCAAGAAATGAAACAAAACAATGAAGCTCTTGAATTATTTGAACAAGCCTATGCAACAAAACCAAATGATAGTCTAACATTACTAAATTTAGGCATTACATATATGAATTGCAACAAAAACACTCAAGCAATAGATATACTCAGTCAATATTTAGAACACCCACAAGATCATGCCCATAAACAAAAAGTTCTTAATTGGATTTCAGAGCTTAAATCAAAATAAAAGCAAAGTTTAAAAATTGTTTTATCTATAATAAAAAAAGCCCAAACATATATAAATATGTTTGGGCTTTTTTTATTATGAATATTATTTTTCGCTTGGTACTACTATACCTCGCATAATAACATTTTGACATGTTACAAATATTACAAATGTTGGAACTGCAGCTAATAATAATGCTGCAAAAGTTACCGCTTGATTTGCAGTATTCTGCAATTGGAAAATATAAACCATTATTGTCCACATTGATGGATCTTGGCAAATTAACAATGCAAACATAAAATTTCCATAAGCTGCTGTAAAGCTTTGCAACGCAATTAAAGCCAATACAGGCTTAGATAGATTTAATGTAATCTGAAAGAACAATCTAACTTCACTTGCGCCATCAAGAGATGCTGCTTCGTACAGCTCTTTTGGCAAGGAATCAAAAAAGCCTTTTAAAATAAATACAGAATATCCATTAGCCATAGTAGGCAAAATCAAAGCCCAAAAAGTATTTAATAAGTGAAAATCCTTTAACATTAAAAACGAAGGTATCTGCGTAACCGCAGCAGGAAACGCCATTGTAGCCATAAGCACCATCAAAACCTTATATGTTGACGGCAAGTTATATCTACTTAATGCATAAGCCGCTAATGGATTTACTAACAATGAAGTAATAATCGTTAATAAACAAAAAACTAATGTTACCCAAGCCGCGCGACCATGATTAAAAATATATGATGCTACATATTTAACATTCATAGTTGCTAAATCCCAACGCAAAGCTGATTTATTAGCCATTACATAATCCCAATCCATTCTTCGCTGTGGGATATATACATAATCAAAAGACTTAAATGAACTACCAATAGCATCATTTAAAGCTTCTATTGTTTTATACTTGTCTTTTAAATAAGACCTAAAACGCAATTGTGGGCCCGTAAGCTCTAATGCATCAACAGAAACCTCATGCTCAATAAATTTATTGTACAATATAGCTTGTCTTATAGATTTAGGTAACTTATTAGGACATTTAATCTCTGCAAATCTTTTAATGTGCGGAAATACATCCAAAGCAGCAACAATAGAATTTTTAAATTCTTTTTTAATAAATTTTCTATACTGTTCATCTAAATGTGCATCTGTTTTTATATTAATATACCTGGGATTCAAAAACTGTAAAATAAATGTTTTGCGCATTTTATTATACCACGCATTGCCATCATTACGGCTTAAAGTTAACTCAGATATACTCTTAATATTTAAACCAGTAGCCTCATTAATAGCGTTTATATTATAGCCAGCAAAAGCAAATATCATTTTTTGCCTAAATTGACCATCTACAGTAGGTAAGTAAAAATCGTCTGGTTTTGAGTTCTGTCTAAATTTAATAAAATCTGCAACTAAACTATTATTGACCTCTAAAAAACCTTTTTGAAATAAATCAGCTTGACTAATTGTACGCATAACAGCATTCCACTGTGGCATATTTAAATCTAACTTCTTATTTAAACTTTCTAAATCACCATATTTGTCCGACAAATAATTAATAAAAGCCAAACCATTAGTAGGTAAATTAGAGTTAGATACTTCAACCCTTCCCAATACCCTTTCATATTCAGATGCTGGATTTTGAGTTGAAAATGTTTTATACATATCAGCCAATTTAGTATCACAATCTCTTAAATTGGGTTCTAAGATATCAAATTCATTAATAGCAGAGGTACTAGCCTCATTTAAGTTTGCTACTCTTAAATACTTACTTTCAGACCAAGCCCTATAAAGTTCTAAATCATCATATAAAAATACAGGCACAACATTCATTTTTTTAATATTATAATGGCCTTTCATAGCGCCTGATGTCATCATTAAAAATGGATATACCATAGTTATTCCACCTAATATTAAAATTAAGTAGAAAGACAGCACTAAAACTTTGGCGCCTGCCGATTTTTTTGTTACATCGTTTAAAATTGCCACTATTTGTCTCCTGTAGTTTTAAACTCTAGTCGTGAAAGAATCTTCAACTGGTGCACAGTAAAGCCAATCAAAAAGATACTCATCATCCAAGCCATCGCTGTTGCCGGTCCATATTTAGTATAAACAAACGCCTTTTTAAATATTAATAATCCAGTAACTAATGTAGCTCCATTAGGTCCACCGCCAGTCATAGCTAATACATTTTCTGCTGCATTAAAGCCTATAATAACCTGACCAATTAAATTAATAGTTAATAATGGCCACAATTTTGGGACAACTATATGTCTAACCTTGTTCCAATATGTTGCACCATCTATATCGGCTGCTTCGTATAAATCGTCTGGAATACCTTTTAAAGCTGCTAAATAAATCAAACAACCAGGTCCTAAAGATGACCATGCCAATGGAATAATTAAACACATCATAGCCAAATGTGGATCTTCAAACCAATATTGCTGATCTGCGCCCAACATCATTACAAACTGATTTAAAATACCATTTGGCGAAGGATCAAAAAATTGCTTCCACATAAACATTACTACCAAACCTGAAACCACTGCTGGCAGGTAAAACACTACTCTAAAAAATACCGTAAATTTAGGTATTTCTGATAGCATAATTGCCAACATTACAGGTGGTAACCAAGTAAATGCTATCACCAATGCTGAATAATAAAAAGATAACCAAATAGAGTACCAGAATGCACCATCAAAAATAACAGCTGCAAAATTGTCAAAGCCTACCCAATCTACTACTGGCACTGCAATCTTATAATCCTGAAAAGCCATTAACGAACCACGCGCTAATGGATAATATTTCCAAATAATAATAGAACCTACAGCAGGAATTAAAATCAAATATGGACGCCAATATTTTAAGAACTGAAAACCTTTACCGCGTTCATGCTCTGGCGTTAAAACCTTAGTTACCTGCCAAAATAATACTGCAAAGACTATAAAAATAATCGAAGTAACTACGATAGCTACACGATTACGAAACGTTCTTTCTTCCGGAGGAAGATTATCTAACATTTCTATTTCTGCCTTTAATTGACCCTCTTTTAAAAATTCTAACATTTTGGCATCAATTTCTGCTTCTGTATGAGTCTCAAAATTACCATCACGACGCCATAAGATAGCCGCCTGTACTGGAGCGTCTAAATAATCGTAAATCAAATCACAATTTTTTCCATAAGGTTCTGGTGTAGCATTTTTAACCAAGTTTTTATAAAGCTTTAAAAGATCCTGATTTACAAAAGGACGATATTTATCGTATTCTTTACCCAATCTATCTAATAATAATGGATTTATTGATTGAATACTATTTCTCTTAATATATGTATCTACTGTAATCTTAACTGCCTCTGTAGATCTGTTAAATGCCAACCATTTAAATGCAGCACGTCTAACTCTATCATCTGTTTGACCACGATATATTCCTTGCATCTTGGCGTTTATTTCAGCACTGGATTTACCACTAGGACCTTTAGGCACTGGTGCAAAACCAAAGTTTGTTCCTGATGTATCTAGTCTAGAGACTTCATCTCCACCCAGATAAGCAAAAAACATACCTACACGGCCTTCTTCTCTTGCCTTGCCATCATTTGTAGAAAAACCACGGGTATGTCCATCTTCATGTAAACCTGCTACAAGTTCACTATAAAATTTTAAAGCTGGTATAGCTTCTTTTTGTGCAAAAGTGGCTCGCCATACTCCATTTTTATCTTCTGTAACAACCTTGGTACCTGTACTGCTTAAATAAGTCATAAAATGCCAAGATGCAGTAGCAGTAGTTACTGCTGTTAAGCCATAGGTTTCTTTTTCAAAATTGGTTAATTGCTTAGCATAAGCTAACATTTCATCCCAATTTTTTGGTGGTTTATTAGGATCTAAACCACATTTAGCAAATAAATCCTTGCGATAAATCATGGTCATAACCACTGGTTCTTGAGGAATCATCCAGATTTTCTTAACTTTTTTACCTTTTATTGGCCCATAACGATTAACAACTTTCATCAATGCTGGATTAATTAAATATTGGGCTTCTTTTTTGCCAACTTTTTTAGTGTATTCATCAATATATTCGTCTAAAGGATAAAGAAATTCATTATCTATATATGAAGCTGATTTTCTAAAATTAACATATAAAACATCTGGTGCTATACCACCAGAAATTGCCATTAACGGCCCAATATCCATTTTATTACCAACACCAGGTAATTCTAATCCTGAAGCGCTATGTAATTTAATATTTGGATACTTTTTTTCAAAAGCTTTTAAAATCGCCCAACTAGCTGCTGAACTAGGAGATTTACCAGCACTTTGTGCCAAATCCCACACCCTAACATGAACAACACCATTGGCATCTACCCCACTAGTGATTTCATTATTAGCTATTGCTAATGATGCAAATATTAACATCATAGCACTTAATAGCAAATTACGCATTTTCATTTAAGCTCCTATAGTATTGATCAAATTATATTTTACGGTCTTAATACCCCTCACAGGCAGGTACTAATTCTATTATTACTTTCACAAACGGTCAACTAATAACTTTAGGCATATTTTATCCAGTTAGGCTAATGCACATTGTGTTTACAGTAAATTATACACTTTCAGACATCATAACTGACAACTTGTCCCATCGCCACTTAAATTACGACATGGATATCTCCACTTTCGACCATCTCGTGCCAACATATCATCAGCCTCTTTAGGACCCCAATTACCCGCTGGATAACCGTACAGATTACCACCACGATTATACAAATCGCTAGACGATTTGCGATAATTCAATATTGGCTCTATAAATTTCCAACAAGCCTCTACAGTATCTGCTCGACTATACAAAGTTGCATCACCTAACATACAATCTAAAAGTAAACGTTCATAGGCCTCTAAAATATAAGTATCACATAAATCTCCATAATGAAAATCCATATTGACTACCTTAGAATTAAAACCTGCACCTGGTTCTTTAAGCCCAAACTTAACTAAAATACCCTCATGCGGTTGAATACGCAAAATTAAAATATTTTCTGGTGCATTTACTCCAAATACTGGATGCGGAGTCTTTTTAAAATGTACAGCTACCTCTGT
>JAMOSO010000043.1 GCA_027063065.1 Planctomycetota bacterium
GTAAGCTCCGATGCAAGCTCATCAGATAATACTGTAAGTAACGAAGAAATTGATGCTTTATTAGCAGGTAATACTGCAGGGGCGTCCCAATCAGAATCTAAAACAACAGTTAGTAATGACGATATAGATGCACTTTTAGCTGGCGCAGGAGGTGGTGGGACTAGCACCGATGCAAGCGCAACAGATAATACCGTTAGCAATGATGATATTGCTGCCTTATTTGCCGAAAACGCCCCATCGGATAATAATGCGTCGGCTGATTCTAACGATACTACAGTCAGTAATGATGATATGGCAGCATTGCTTGGCAGTATTGAAGGAATGACAGATACTTCTGCCGACAAAGAGCAGGTTCCACAAAAAATATTAGATTTGGTCGATAGCGCTATTGAGGTAGGTTGTTCCGCTTGGCAAACTTTATTAAATAAAGATGTCAAACAAACTAGAACAAATGCAGAAATTGGCAATCCTGCGGCAAGCTTAGAAGGTAAGGATTTGATTGGCAGTACTATAGCAATCACAGGTGATATTGAAGGTACATTGTATTTGACGTATAGCAAAGCTGGCGTATCAAGAGCGATTGGTTCGATGTTGATGGAAACAGACGATGACATTGTAGCTAGAGCCGATAAAGAATTTGACGATGAAGATAAAGATGCTTTTGGCGAGGCTATTAATCAGTGGGGCGGTGCAGTCTCTCAAGCTTGGCGTGATGCTTTGGGTTGTAATATAAGTTTTGGTCCATGCGAATTATCGTATGGTGCTACATTTATGCAGTTGCTTTTGCCTGGCAAGGGTGCGGCAATTATTAATTTTGATTTTTCTATTGGAGATTCTGAAGAATCACCAGCTTGGATGTGTTTAGATTCTAAATTGGTGGAAGCATTAAATCCACCTGAGAAAGAAGATCCAGTGGTTACAGAAGATCCTATTGTTGAGTCGGTAACTACTAATGCACTACCTAGTCAGCCAGAAGAACAATCTGATATTTTAGGTGAAAATATTGATGCTGTTTTAAGTATTGAGGTTCCTGTAAGGGTAATAATAGCAGAAAAAAAAATGAGTATGTCTGGGGTCAGAGAAATCACAACGGGTTCTATTATTGAATTTGATAAAAACTGTGAAGAAGTTTTAGATGTATATATTGGTAACCAGATGATGGGGCGTGGTGAGGTTATTATTCGCAGAGAACGTTTTGGAGTGCAAGTTAAAGAAGTGCTTTCTTTAGAAGAGCGCATTAGAATGTTAGGTACATAATCACATAGTGATTATCTATTGACCTACTTGTTTTCATGGTTAAACTCTTTTATGCAAGGATGTGAGTTTAGCGCCGATGCTTTACAAGGAGGTAGTTATGGGTTTAACAGTATCTAATCAAAATTTCTCGATTACAAGTTTGTTGAATAAACAAACAGATGCGACCCATAAATTTTCACAACAATTAACTAGTGGATTAAAGATTAATCAAGCTAAGGATAAACCTGCAGGCTTGGTTGTTTCTGAAATGTTGCGGGCTCAAATATCAGGTTTAACGCAAGGTGTCGAAAATTCTGAGCGTGCGATATCAGTTGTTAATGTGGCAGAGGGTGGCTTAAGTAATATTAGTTCTCAATTAACTGACGCTAGAGCTTTGGCAGTAGAAGCTGCAAATTCTGGAGCTATGGACAGCTCGCAAGTATCTGCCTTGCAAGGTCAATTAAATTCTATTTTAGGTGGTATTGATTTTCAGGCAAATAATACGAGTTTTGCAGGTCAAAATTTATTAGATGGTTCTCGGGCAATTCAAACTGATAATGTTGATGCAAACATTGAAAATATGGATATAACCAGCGCCATTGATGGTACTGTAAATATTGACGTTACAGCAGAGGCAACAGCGGCACAAGCCGATGGCACTCTAGCGGATAATCAAGCAACTGATGAGACTATTGTAATTCAAGGTGCTTTGGGTACAGCAGAGCTTCAAGTTAGTGCGGGTCAATCACAAGCGGATATTGAAGCGGCTATTAATGCTCTTAGTGATCAGACTGGAGTGCAATCTAGCAGTGGAGTTATATCTTCTGTTGAAGTTGGTTCAGAAGCCAGTGTATCTATCACTGGCAATTTAACAGGTATCACAGAAGGTGAGACTATAGGTACAGACATTGAGGGTACTATTAATGGTGCATCCGCACAGGGCTCAGGAAACTCTTTAACAAGTGCAAGTTCATCATTTACTGGTACTATTACAATGGCACAGGGTAGTGGCACTGGTGATTTTAGTGCTGAAGTAACTGGTGGTGGTATGCAATTTCAACTAGGTGCTAATAGTGGTGAGTCTGTGCGTGTAGGTTTAAATAGCGCACATACTTCGTCATTAGGTTCTAGTAGCGGGGTTGGTTCTATGCGAGATTTGCTTTCGGGAGGCTCAGCTTCATTATCACAAAACCCATCGGCTGCCATTGATATTATAGATGCTGCTATTGCAGAAGTATCATCACAACGAGCTGATTTAGGCGCGTTTACAAGCAATACCTTAGAGTCTAATATTTCTTCTTTGAGTACTGATATTGTTAACACAACAGATAGCGAATCTAGAATTAGAGATACAGATTTTGCTAAAAGTATAATGGATTATTTGCAATCACAGTTACAAGAAAAATCCACTATCTCTATGGGTGTACAAGCAAACACTAATGCTAAAAATATTTTGAGTTTGCTAGGTTCGTAATTATTGCATTTTTTTACGATTTAAGGCCTGTTGTTTAATTTTATTTAAATCTACTTTTTGCATTTTTTGCATATCAAAATGTAATGTTTTATGGTCGGTAATTTTTTTAGTCGTCATAAAATCAGCCCCCATATCTATAACAGGATAACCATACCATTTAGGGTTAATATTCACTACTTTGGTTAGAGTGTTATAATCTTTTAGTTTTAATTCAAAGCGGTATGCACCACCCCCGTGCCATTTAGTGGTTACGGGGGTCGAACCGATTTCTATATCATTGATACTTACTAAAGCACCTGATGGAGTGCTTGTAATTGTAAGTGTTTTAGTAAGGCATCCAGTAAAAATAAAACTGGCAAAAACGATGGCGATAAATGAATATTTCATATTAAATATTTAATGAATCGTTGGCTTCCATTACTTTTTGTGCCATTTCTGCACGGGCATCTTTAACTTTTTGCGCAATGGTTGGATATTTAATACCTAAAATTTGAGCTGTCATATATCCAGCATTGCCTGCGCCAGCATTGCCAATTGCTACGGTGGCTACAGGAATGCCAGTTGGCATTTGAACAGTTGATAGTAAAGAATCCATACCGCCCAAATCAGATGTTTTCATTGGGACGCCAATTACAGGTAAAGTTGTTAAAGATGCAATAACTCCGCCTAGATGGGCGGCTTTACCAGCAGCGGCAATTATGACTTCATAGCCATTTTCTTCTGCAGTTGAAAAAAAATCGTGCACTGCCGCAGGGGTGCGATGAGCAGACATTATTTTAACAGTAACATCTAATGCAAATGATTTAAGTACGTCTATGCAATTTTGCATACACTCTAGGTCAGATTTACTGCCCATAACTACTACTACTTTAGGTGATATATTACTCATAACTTCTCCTGTATTTATATATTATTGAAATAGACCTGGTTCTATTTCTGGCTCTGGTTCAATAAGTGGCTCTACCACGTCGATACTGGCAGGCTCATTAATGGCTGTTTCCTCGGTTTGTTTGTGTATTTTTGTTGTGGGTATACTTGCAGGTGGCAAGACACTATTTGGTTGTGTAGGTGTAGGTGTAGGTGTAGGTTGTGCCTCAGGTATTTGTTGAGGCTCATTTTGCGGTGTCTGCATCTTGTCTGTTAAAATAGGTTGTGTAATAGGCTCGGCTTTTATGCGAGTGGGTAATTTTATTTGGGATACTAATGATAGTAATTCCTCATCGTTCATTTTGATATCTTCTATAATTGGAGGCGGAGTAACGCTTGGAGGTAGAATAGTATTTGTGTTTTTATTAGTGATGATACTGGGCAATATAATTTTGTCTTCTGCAGATAAATTGGCTAATGCTTTATCTTTTGCAATTTGATCTAAAATTTTGGGAGATAACAGAGCCTGTTGGATAGGTTCTCTAAAAATATTGAGTACGCCTACAATTAAACATAAACCAAATAAAATGGGCATTAATAAACCTTGTTTGTTTATTTGGTGTTCTCGGTTTGTACTATGTGTTGTTTTGGTTTCAATCTCGGCAAATAAGTCTTCTTTTTCTGCTAGGGTTACTCCGTGCTCAATTGGTTTTGCTTGTGTTTTGATGTCGTCAAATAGCATTTCTTTTTCGTATTGAGTCACGCCTGGTACAGGTGTTGTATTGTCCTTTTGTTTATCGGGTGTGTGGATAACTTTTGCTTGGTTATCTTCAGGTGTAAGGTTTGTTTCTGTTTGGGAGTGGTTATCCGTGTTGCTGTGATGTTCGTCAATTAGTTTGTCGTCTAAGATTTTTTCCCACCGAATGGCTTCTTCTGCCTGTGATTTAATATGTTGATAAAAAGGGCTTTCCTGATGTGTTACGTCAAGTTTGTCTTTGTTTTTTGTGTTGGGCGTAATTTGTTTTTGTTGGCTTTTTGGTATTTTTTGTTCACGTCCAAACTTGATTTTGCGTAGTTCTTCTTTTTGCGGTTGTAACTTTTTGGCCATCTTCATAGCTTCAAAATTATTTTCAGCTATTATAAAACTGTCTAATACATTGGCATCTGTTAAGGCTTGTGTAACACGGTTGCTCAGTCCAAAAAAAGCCACAATATTGCTAAAGCTTTTTGCCTTACTTGATAATGCGCTTAAGGCTTGAATGCCAGGAGTGTTTACTTCGTTTAAGGCATTACAATCAAATACTATGCTGTGATCAAGCTCTAATAAATGATTTAATTCAGAATGAAATCCTGTGTAATTATCATCGTCCATTTTACCAAGTAATATTACTAGGCTTACTTTGGGTTCTATTTCATTTTTAATAACGTATTGCATGGAAATTATAGTACGAAAGTATCCTTAAAACTGCTAGTCTTTTTCATCTAGTTCTAGTCCAATTTTTTTGCGTATTATTTTGCTGGCTTGTTTAACTTTGTTGTCGCCTATAGCATTGTCGAGCCATTGATAAAAGCTGGTATAATAAACGCAAATTTTAGATGATTCTACTAATGATTCGGTCAAGGGCGAATTGTAAAAATGCAAAGTTCCAGCAATGATTGCCGTAATTATAAAACCTTTAATAAAACCAAAAATAGCTCCTGCGCCCCTGTTAATAGTTTTTAAAGCCAGCGTTTCTACAATAGCTGTAGTTAAAGCAGCAAATAAGCGCATGGCGATACCAATGCTTATAAAAATACTTAAATAGCTAATAGCTTTAGCTAAATTAATATTGGTAATCCATTGATTTAAAACATTGGCCATTGGTTCACAAAATAATTGTGCTAATACTATGCCTCCAATTAATCCAATAGCCGATGCAACTTGTTGAATTAAACCGCTAAAGACACCTATAAGAGTAGTGCCTAATATTATGGCAATAAATAACCAGTCTAAAGCACCTAATGTATCCATTAATAATAAACCTCTTCTAGTCTAAGTCCTTTGGCTTCCGCAACGGAATATCTTGGATTGCGAATTTTAGTTTGTAACATTTCTAAGATGTCATCGGGATGTAGTTTTTTTTGACCTACGGCAATTAAAGCGCCTGCTAAACACCTAACCATTTTATATAAAAAGCCTTTACCTTGTACTGTAAAGCTTACAACGCCGTCTACCTCGTATATATCGGTTGCGTATATTTCTCTTGTTGTGTTATCGCGCGGTGTTCCAGAGTTGCATGTAAAAGCTTTAAAATCTAAATTGCCAATAAAATGTGGTATGGCATTTTTTATAGCTTGTATATCAGGTTGGCCTTTTATTTCGCTGGTAGTGCGACGATTAAATGGGGTAATTGCAGATTTAGGAGCAAAGCGATAGCAATATTTTTTGCCTTTAGAGTCAAAACGGGCATTAAAATCTTTAGGTGCAATATCTATCGACCTTATTAACAAGTCATCCTTAGTCATACCGTTAAGTGCGTATATGATTTTTTGTGGTAATATAGGATTGTCAGTGTGAAAATTTGATAAATGACCCCATGCATGTACGCCGGCGTCTGTGCGACTAGAACCTTGCAATTCTACAGGATGTCGTAATATTTTTTCTAAACACTGGCGCAATTCACCCTGTACGGTTCGTACTTCTGGGGCGTTTAGTTGTTCTTGCCATCCGTGAAAATCAGTGCCATCATAGGCTGTAATAAGGCGGTAATTCATGTTGCTTAGTATATAATAGAAATGATAATTTGTCTTTAAATAAAGTGTTTATTGTCAAAGTCTAGTAACGGAAAATTGTTTCAGTTAGTTGGAATCATCAACTATAGCGAATGATTGCCGATGCATTATGTGGTAGTGTGTTTTTGCAGGTTTAAATTTAGGCACATCTGTTTTAAAATGTTTAAATCTTTTATATACATTTGAATTGGCAAATAATATGTTTCGGGTAGATAATCTATAAATGCTTTTAATTTAACGGCATCTTTTTCTGTAATTAAAAGGATTTCGCCTTGGGCTTTTTTGTGTAGAGCTTTGGCATCTAGCTTAGAAAAATCATAGTGGTCGCTGAATGTGATACATTCTATAATTTTGATGTTTTTTTCTTGTGCAGACTTGATAAAGCTTTGTGGTTGGGCAATGCCACAGGCCAGAATAGCTTGTTTTATATCGGGGTTTTCTTGGTTATCTTTTAAGCTTTTTGGCACACCAGCTCGTTTTGTTGCGGGTATAATTGGTGCCTCAATATGAAATTTATCAATTAAGGGTTTGATTGTAGTATCTGAGCTTTGATTAATGATGATATTTGCTCTTTTAAGGTTTTTAAGTGATTCTCGCAATAATCCCGCTGGAAATGTGCGTTTAAATCCCCATGGATTATGAGGTGGTAAAACTAAAATATCTATATCCCTGTATAGTTGACGATGACCAAAAGCATCATCGGCAATTATAACTTTTGCTCCATTATCAACGGCCTGTTTGGCTGCTATTACACGTTTAGGATGGCAGAAGACGTCGATATTATATCGTTGTTTTATCAAAAGAGCCTCGTCATTTAACTGTCCTGTTTGTGCGCCATATCCTCGGCTAATGACGCTTGGTTTAATATTTTGCGATATAAATATCTCTATTAATAAACATACTAATGGTGTTTTGCCACCGCCACCAGCAGTTATATTGCCAACTGAAATAACCGGTACATTTAACTTGGTACTGCGTTTAATGTTTAATGTAAACAATAAATTGCGAATATCACCAATGCCAGCATATATAAATGATAAAAATATAAGTGGCAAGCGTATTGTTTTATATAAGATGGTATGGCTAGATATGATTGTAAAATACAAATCGGTCAATAATTTTTTATTAATCATTGAGATATTCGCATTGTGGGCATTTGCTCATGCCAGAATGGTTGGAGTCGATATATTCAAATAGGCAGATTTGGCATGTCCGCATATTGTTTTTTTCTCTTAAGTTGTTGATTTCAAAGCGTTTAAGAGGCTTTTGACGCCCTATTAGTACCCATATAGGCAAAATTGTTCCCAAAAGTAGCCCTAGGTATAAAAAAATGGCAGAATCAATATCTATTGTAAGCATCAAAATATAATATCAGACGTTGGCTTATATGTCTTTGCTTTTTCCTTGTGTCAGTAAGTAGGTGCGTTAAAATTTGTATTTTGGTTTTCAGGATTTATTTGGGTATTGCCCAGTTTGGATTAATGTGAAAGAAAAAATTATAGCTGTTTATTTGACTATGTTGTTTATAGTGTCGTTAGTTGTGTTTGTTTATAATTTAGATAGTGATAATGATAATACAAATATCGTCAATAATTCTATTTCACCATCGGTATTAATGCATAATTTTGAAAAAAGGCAATTGGGTGATGGTATTGCAGTGGTGCATTTATATGGACCTATTAGTACCCAGTCGCAAGCGGGTATTTTGGGCATACCTCAAGGTGGTGCCGATTCAGTTGTGCGCCGTTTATTGGATTTAAGTCGAGACGATAGGGTTAAGGCTGTTGTGTTGCGTATTAATTCTCCAGGGGGAACTGTGGGGGCATCGCAAGAAATTAACGCTGCAGTTTCTAAATTGCGTGAGGCTGGCAAACCTGTAGTTGCTAGCGTTGCCGATATGGCTGCGTCTGGCGGATATTATTCAGCAGTCGCAGCTACTGAAATTTATGCTAATAAAGGGTCTTTGGTGGGTAGTATAGGCGTTATAATGTCTTTGCCTCCAGGGGTACAGGGATTGATGAAATGGGCTAAGTTAGATACAAAAGGTCGTGTGTTTACCAGTGGCAAGTTTAAGGATATTGGTTCTGTCTATCGCGATATGTTGCCTGAAGAAAGCACCTTATTGCAAAATTTAATTAATAATACTTATCAACAATTTTTAGCGGCAGTTATTAATGGTCGTAAAAATATGAAGCCAAACGAAGTGCGTAAGGTGGCTCAAGGGCAAATTTATACGGGTGTACAGGCGTTGGAAAATGGTTTGATTGATCATATTGGCACCTTTGATGATGCTGTTTTACGTGCAGGAGCTTTGGGTGGTATAAAAGGAAGGCCTCGCGTTATACCGGCAAAAATCAATCAGCTGTCTATGTTTTTTGAGCAGTTGTCGATGAAATTTTTAAATATTTCTAATCCAGTAAAAGCATCTTTACAAGAAGCCACAGCCTTTCGTCTTGAATATCGCTTTCAACCAGGATTATTTAAATGAGTATAGATACAACTGTATTTGACAAATCTAATCCATATCCTAAATCTGATTGGCAATTATTGTATCAAATTATTTGTTGTCCCCAAAAGGCGATGGTGTTTTTGGCGCATAATTCAGCTCCAAATGTAACAGGTGGTTTATTTATTGCATCTGTTTTAGCTATTAGTGCTTTAATGGGGGCAAACTTAGGTGTGATGGGTTATTTGGGTGCTATTTTAATGTTTGGTGCAAGTCAATTATTTAACTGGATATTTTTTGTTGCTCAAGTTCATTTTTGGGCTAATGTTTTAGGATGCCAAGGCAAAATAATGGGATTGTTTAGGGCTAGTAGTAGTGCGTTAGTTCCTTTAATATGTGTTTTGCCAATTACTTTGTTAATTCAATCAGATGTTTCCATAGCGTATTTGTTTTTAATATTTTGCTGTTTATGGGCTTGTTGGCGTATTAGTATTGCTGTTGCTGTGATATATGAGGTTGATATAGTTAAGGCAATTATTATTTTAATGGCGCCTATGGTGTCTTTTATGTTCTTAGGTGGTTTATTTATGGCGGGAGAGTTTACTCTGTTGCTTCAGATCTTAAAAGGATAAAATATGAGTGTTCGTGTTATAGTAGGTGGTCAGTGGGGTGATGAAGGTAAGGGTAAGGTTATTGACTCTTTGTCTGAAGGTATGGATGTTGTTGTACGACCGCAGGGTGGTGCCAATGCAGGTCATACTGTTATTTTTGAAGATAAAAAAATAGTTTTGCACTTGATTCCTTCGGGCATATTACATGATGGTGTTCTCAATATAATTGGCAATGGCGTTGTGCTTGAACCAGAAAATATTTTGTCTGAAATCGCAGAAGTAAATAAATACCGCAAAATTACCAATAATTTGGCAATTAGCGATGCTTGTCATATTGTTATGCCATACCATAAGCGTTTAGATAAACTAAACGAAACACTAAAGGGTAATGATAAAATAGGCACGACAGGTCGTGGTATAGGGCCTTGCTATAGTGATAAAATTGCGCGCAATGGAATTCGTATGTCGGATTTAATTGATCCTGTGCGTTTTCGCAAGCGTTTAGAAGCTGTTTTGCCTTTTGTAAACCGTTTATTGGTGGATATTTTTAATCAAACTCCAGAAGATGTTGATTCTATTATTGAATATATGAGTCCACTTGCACAACAATTAAAGCCTTTTGTATGCGATACGGTTTCATTAATTCATAAAAATTTGGCGGCCGGTAAAAATTTTCTATGTGAAGGTGCGCAAGGAACATTTTTAGATATTGATTTTGGCACTTATCCCTATGTGACTAGTTCAAATTGTTTTTCTGGTGGTATTAGCACGGGCTCGGGTGTGCCTCCTACAGCTATTAAAGAAGTGTGTGGAATTACTAAAGCTTATATTACTCGTGTTGGTGAGGGGCCTTTCCCAACAGAATTATTTGATGAAGATGGCAAACAATTGGCAAAGGTAGGTCATGAATTTGGTGCAACTACAGGTCGCCCTAGGCGTTGTGGTTGGTTTGATGCGGTTTTGGGTTTATATTCTACGCGTATTAATGGTTTGACAGAAATAGCATTAACTAAATTAGATGTTTTATCTGGTTTTAAAGTAGTCAAAATTTGCGTAGCTTATCAATATCAAGGTAAGCGTTATGATGTTTTTCCAAATTCTTTAGAAATTTTAGAAAATTTAACACCAATTTATGAAGAATTACCTGGTTGGACTGAAGATATTACGGGGGTGCGCAAGTTTGAAGATTTGCCATTAAATGCTCAAAAGTATATAAAGCGTTTAGAAGAGTTAATCCAAGTGCCGGCTAAGATAATTTCAGTTGCTCCAGATAGAACAGCTATTATCACTAGATAAAATGGAAAATCTTCCCCGCCATGTGGCGATAATTATGGACGGCAATGGTCGTTGGGCAAAAAAACGTGGCTTGATACGCTCGATGGGGCATGATAATGGAGCGAAAGTAGTTAGCACGATTACAACAGAATGTTCTAATTTAGGTATAGAGCAGTTGACTTTATATGCTTTTAGCACTGAAAATTGGAAACGTCCTAAGGCAGAAGTAGCTTTTTTAATGAAATTACTTAAAAATTTTGTCAAAAATGAAACTCCTAATATGATGCAAAATAATATTATTTTTAGGCCGATAGGACGGTTGTATGAGTTTCCTCAAGGAGTGCAGGATACATTAAATGAAACAGTAGAAATGACTAAAAACAATACAGGAACAACATTGTCTTTGGCATTAAATTATTCAGGGCGTTCTGAAATTACCGACACTTTTAAAAAATTGGCTTATCAGGTTTCCAACGGTCAGTTGTCTCCAGAGGCAATAGATGAGGATTTAATTAATAATAATTTGTTTACTGCAGGTATGCCAGAGTTGGATTTAATGATTCGCACAGCTGGAGAACTGCGATTATCTAATTATTTACTTTGGCAGGTTTCGTATGCAGAATTGTGGGTTACAGATGTATTGTGGCCAGATTTTACAGTGGATATTTTTTATAAAGCCCTAGAGGCATATTCTAAACGTGAACGGCGTTTTGGAGGTTTGGTATAATGTTAAAAGACAGGGTTAAATCGGCACTTATTGTAGTATTAAGTCTTTGTTGTTTATTGTTTTTGGATTTGATTTTTAATACTTCGGCTCTATCAGGTTTTATTTTAATTGTTGCCCTTTTGTTTGGCCTTTGGGAGTTTTCTGAAATGGCTCATAAACAGGGTATTGATATTCATTTTAAAACTACGGCTCTATTTACTTTTTTATGGATTTTTAATCGACAGGCTAATTACGACAGCAATGTTTGTCCGTATATAGATGGGGTAATAATTTTTGGTTTTTTTGTTTCTATTGCCATTTTGCAAGTGCGTCGTTTAGGTATAGGACGCGATGATGAGTGTGCTGTTATTGCTACTTTAGGAGCGAGTCTGTTGGGGTTTGCTTATTTGGCTTTGGCAGGCGGATATTTATATCAAATAAGGCTATTTGGTATAGATAAGGCCGATAATCAAATATATGGTATTCGTTATTTGATGTATTTTATCTTAATTGTTAAATCCACTGATATAGGTGCGTATTTTACAGGTCGTCAATTTGGTGCTACCAAGTTAATTGCAAAGTTGAGCCCGGGAAAAACAGTTGAAGGTTTAATTGGCGGAGTGTCTTTTGCCATGTTTTTAGCTGTAATTTTTAACTGGTTTTTAGGGATTGGAGAGCTAAGCTTTTTTGGAGCTTTATTTTTTGGCTTGGTGATGGGGTTATTAGGACAGTCGGCAGATTTGTTTGAATCCCTTTTAAAACGTAGTTCTGATGTTAAAGATTCTGGCTCTATTATCCCTGGTATGGGCGGTGTTTTAGATGTTTTGGATTCGTTGATTTTAACTGCGCCAGTGGCATATTGGATGTTTTTAATTTTCGCATAATATCATGGCAAAAATAAACGATAAAGCCCTAACTAGAAAATCTAGGGTGGTGCGAAGTTTTAACGAAAAGAAAAACATTATTGACCCTGAACAGATAGAAAAACAAAACAGGTTAATGATATGTGCCATCTTTGCCTTTAGCACCCTTTGGGCTTTAGCTAATATGTCTGTTGTTCAGCGACATACGGGTATAATTAGTTTAGGTTATTTGATTCAAAACCCATTGATTTTAATAGGCACTTTTAGTTTTTGTATCTTGATTATAGGTTTATTTGTTGGCTATGCTAATTGGGCACAGGAGTTATTAGAGCTTAATGTTTTAAAATGGTCTGGTTTGACTTTTTTGTTATTATTGACGCCATTTTGCGCAGCTTTATCAGAGACCTTGGTTCCAGATGTAGGACTACCTTATATAGCTGTTGCTATTTTATTATCCAAATTTTTTAAACCATCATTTATATTTTTTTCTATGACATTAATGATGTTTTGTGTTGGTTTATTTAGAGATTATAATTTAGGTGAAATGTTAGGCCCGTTAAGTGCTATCTTATGCGTGGCTTTAATCAGGCGAGCTGGTGCAAAACGCTTTGAAGAAATTACTATAGGTTTTTTAGCGGCATTAACTTTGTGTTTTGTAGATGTAATTATGCAAATGCGCACAAGTATTCAGACGGATGAAAATATTATCCATTTTATTTTTAGTTTAGGTTCTAATGCTGGAATTTATGCTTTGTATTTTTTACAAGGAATGCTTTCGGCATTTGTAGCCATTTTATTGACACCATTGATGGAAAAGGTATTTGATTTTGTAAGTAAAGCCACATTATTAGAACTGGGTGATTATAATAACGAACTTTTGCGCGCACTTTTATTGCGCGCTCCTGGTACATATAATCATTCTTTAATTGTGGCAACATTAGCCGAGGAAGCAGCTAACGAAATAGGCGCTAATGCCTTAGCTTGTAGGGTTAGTGCATATTATCATGATATAGGTAAGATGATAAAACCAGATTATTTTACCGAAAATGAATTAGGCAGAAACAATAAACATGGCGAGTTGTCTCCTTCTATTTCAGCTTTAGTTATTACTTCGCACCCTAAGGATGGGCTAGAATTAGCCAATGAATATAAATTGCCAAGTATAATCAAAGATGCAATTATGATGCATCACGGCACATCAAAAATAGAATATTTTTATCATAAGGCTTTAGAAATTAAAGATGAAAACGAAAATATTGACGAATCAATATTTCGGTATCCAGGTCCTCGTCCTAATAGTAAAGAAACAGGTATTATTATGTTAGCAGATGTCGCCGAGGCAGCTACTAGATCATTGGGAGAGCCAACCCCAGCTAGGATACGCACGATGATTCATTCGGTGTTTCAAAAGAAAATAGAAGATCATCAATTAGATGAGTGTCCTTTGACTATGCGAGAGTTACACCAAATAGAAGAAGTTTTTATACGTATGACAATAGCCATTTTTCATTCTAGGATTAAATATCCTGGTCAAGAAGATAACGAGAAAAAATAATGAATGTAATCGATGTTCAAAACAGAAGCAATTATACAATATCACGCGGTTTAATTAGACGAGCTGTACGCGAAGTTCTACTTGGCGAAAACATATCAGAAATACCCACTATTGTCGTGGTTGAAGATGAAGAAATGATAAATTTGCATACACAGTTTTCTGGATTGTCTGACACAACCGATGTATTGGCATTTGCCGATGAAGATGAAGAAGGTTATTTGGGAGATGTTATTGTCAATGCCGCTCAGGCTGAACGCGAGGCAAAAAGTAGGGGGTTGAGTTTTGAAAATGAGTTTATTCGTTATGCAATTCATGGTACTTTGCATTTATGTGGCTATAAAGATAACAACCAAACTAATCAAAATCAAATGCGTAATTTAGAGGATTTGTACCTAAAAGTTGCAAATATCGATTAAATGCAATTAAAATTTTTTTATGCCTTTGTCTTATCTTTTGTTATATCTATAGGATTAACAGCGGCTATTTTTTTAATAGCTAATAAGTATAATTTAGCGTCGCAACCAAGTGCGGATAGGTGGCATAAAACACCAACACCAAATATGGGTGGTATTGCAATTTTTATAGCGTGGTTTGTACCGATGTTTTTTTTAGCGATGCCGTCTATCCAACGTATGGGGCTTATGGTGTCGGGGGCATTGGCTTTTTTATTGGGTTTGATAGATGATATTTGGCCAATGAGCGCCATTTATAAATTGGGTGCGCAGATAGTTGTGGCTCTTAGCGTTATCTTTTTTGGTATACATGTAGAGATTATAACCAATGTGTACTTGGCTGTGGTGGTAACAGTTTTATGGATTGTTGCCATTATGAATGCTATCAATTTAATTGATAATATGGACGGCGCTTGTGCGGGGACATCTATTATAATTGCTTTAAATTTATTTGGTTTGGGGCTGGTATTTCCTTCGTATGCTATTTCATCTATTTGTATGTTGTTGGCTGGTTCATTGGCTGGTTTTTTAGTGTGGAATTTCCCTCCTGCTAAAATATTTATGGGTGATAGTGGCTCTATGTTTATTGGGTTTGAATTAGCATCGCTATCATTAGTTGGCTCATGGCGGGACGCGTCACATTTATCAATTATGATACTTATACCACTTTTGCTTTTTACTTTACCACTTTTTGATGTGATTTTAGTTTCGATTATTAGACGTTTAAATGGGCGAGCAATTTCACAAGGAGGTCGTGATCATACCTCTCATCGTTTAGTTTTAATGGGTTTAAGTGAAAGACAAACCTTACTTGTAATTTGGACCGTTAGCTTTGTGTCGGGATTGTTAATGTATAGCGTTACTTTGGGAAGTTTATTTGCCAAAATAATAGTCGGTTCAGTTTTAGTTGTTTTTTTAATAGGGGCGGGTCTTTTTTTGGGACGTTTGGATACATACGTAATAGAAAAAGATATAAAATCGGAGAATAAATAATGCACCGAAGAAGTTTGCCAGCAGCGGCTTTGAGTAAACACTTACCTAATTATACTTGTGATATTTTAGTTATAGGTTCTGGTGCAGCTGGATTGACAGCGGCAATTAATGCCAGCGCTCAAAATTCATCTATAATTGTTATCACTAAAGAAAAATTAGGCGAGGGTATTACAAGTCACGCACAAGGAGGCATATCTGCAGTGATGGATCCCAAAGATAATTTTGAGGGTCATATTAATGATACACTTTTAGCAGGTGCGGGATTATGTGATGAAACGGCCGTTGAAACATTAGTAACAGAAGGACCCGATAGAATTAAGGATTTAATAAACTGGGGTATGCCTTTTGATAAGCGTGGTTCTGTTTTGTCTTTAACTCGTGAGGGTGGGCATAGGCATAATCGTATTTTGCATGCAGAAGGTGATGGTACAGGCCGTGTTTTGGCAAGAACATTGGCAAAAAAGGCCAGAAATTGCTCTGGTATTACAGTGATGGAACATATTATGTGTGTTTCTTTATTGTCAAAAGATAAACGGGGTTTTGGGGTGCTTGCTCTTGATACTGTTACAGGACAGTTTAAGCGTATATATTCAAAAGTTACCATAATGGCAACGGGTGGAACAGGTCAGGTGTTTAGAGAAACAACCAATCCTGTCGGCGCAACTGGCGATGGTTATGCTATGGCTGTTGGCTCAAAAATGACTTTACGCGATATGGAGTTTGCTCAATTTCATCCAACTGCATTATACTTGGCAGGAGCGCCTAGATTTTTAATTTCTGAGGCTGTACGTGGTGAAGGTGCAGTATTAGTCAATGCCAGTGGCAAAGCTTTTATGCAAGGCGTACATGAATTGGCTGATTTAGCTCCGCGTGATATTGTAGCCCGTGCAATTATTCAAGAGATGGCCAATGAAGGTAGCACTAATGTTTATTTGGATTTGTCTAATATCTCTCAAGAGACTATCAGGCATAGGTTTCCGGGTATTTTGCATATTTGTTCTACATTTGGCTTGGATATTATTAAGGATCGTATTCCAGTTAGTCCTTGTGCTCATTATTTAATGGGCGGTATTGAAACAGATTTAAATGGGGCAACTTCTATTGAAGGGGTTTTTGCTTGTGGTGAGGCTGCGCGTACAGGGGTACATGGAGCTAATCGTTTGGCATCTAATTCTTTATTAGAGGCTTTGGTGTTTGGCAAGCGCGCTAGTGATGCAGCATTACAAAATTTAAAATATGCCAGCTCTAGCATAGTTGAAGATGGTTTTTTTACCGAGGGCAAAGAACCAGAAAATTTTAATGTTATCGATGCGCAAAATTCAATTAAATCTTTAATGTGGAAATCATGTGGAATTATTCGCACTCAACCAGCGTTGGAAAAGTCACTAGGTATTTTGCAAAAATGGGAAGGATATATAAATACTTTAGGTTTTAATCATCGCCACGGTCTTGAATTGCAAAGTTTGTTGACCACTTGTTGCGAGATGGTTCAGGCAGCTACTGTAAGATTGGATTCGATAGGCGCTCATCATATTGAGGAGATAAATGAGTAAGTTAATTATAACTATGGGCGATCCTGCTGGGATTGGTTCGGAAATTATCAATAAAGCTTTGGCGGATAAAGCATTCAATCAAATTGATAATTTGGAAATTTTTGGTGAGGCAGATTTATTACCTAATGTCAAAGTACCTGTTCGTAGTTTTGGGGTTGCTCCAAAAGATATTAAAATGGGTCAAGTTAATGCTCAATGTGGCCATGCTGCCTATGTGTATTTAGAAGCGGCAATTAAAGAGTGTTTAGCTGGACGTGCCGATGGTATAGTTACTGCGCCATTGCACAAAGAAGCTTTAAATTTGGCTGGGCATAAATATCCAGGGCATACGGAAATCTTGGCAGAAAAATCTGGCGTTCAAGATTTTGTTATGTTATTGGCGTGGCCTAAATTTGCAGTAAGTCATATCACAACTCATGTGCCAGTACGGCAAGCTGTGGATTTAATAACTCAAGAAAAAATACTCACTATTACTAAAATCACTAATCAGGCTATGTCAAAAATACATGGTTCTAATACCCCTATTGCGGTAGCAGCTTTAAATCCGCATGGTGGCGAAAATGGATTATTAGGTTTGGAGGAAATCGAAACAATTATCCCTGCGGTTGAAACTTTGCAAGCACAAGGTTTAAATGTCAAAGGGCCATTTCCAGCGGATACAGCCTTTCACAGAGCGTGGCAAGGAGAGTTTAAAGCGGTCATCGCAATGTTGCATGACCATGGACACATTGCTGGTAAGCTTGTCGATTTTGATTTAGGTGTCAATTGTACATTGGGTTTGCCCTTTGTGCGGACATCGGTTGGACATGGGACAGGATTTGATATTGCAGGTAAAGGTTTAGCCAATCCTCAAAGTTTAATATCGGCAATAGAGATGGCATTTAAATTATTATAAAAAAGGAAATATTATGCGTTTATTATCATCAATTTTATTATTAACTTTATTTTGTAATGTTGCACAGGCACGTTCTAGGGTATTTATGCGTGCCGAATCTTTTAATGACATTTCTCGCGAAGAGTTAGTCGTTAAAACTTTGCAGGCATCTAGATCAACTAATGCTGTACAAAATCGTTTTGCAAGAAATGCCCAACGAGTTTCATTGACATTGTACTTGTTAGAAGCGCGTCGAAATTACGATACTTATTCGTTAGAAAACCAACGTCAATTAGACTTGATATTTGCAAGACCTGTATCTGATAAAACTTTTACATCTTCTAAAGGTGATTTTTTAATACATTATACATTAACAGGGGCTAATGCAGTGTCGTCTGTTGATAATGATGTTGATGGAGTGCCAGATTATATTAACACAATAGCAAATTATTATGACAACTATTCAACGAAGATATATGCAATGGGTTATCCAGCACCGCTAAATGACGGTGATGGTTTATTTGATGTTTATATTGAGCATATGGAAAATTCTTATGGGGTAACAATCGCAGAAAGTGTAGATCCAAATGTTAATAGTTCTACCACTTATATGAAATTGAATAATAACTTATCTGATGCTGATCTAAAAGAAACAATCGTGCATGAGTTTCATCATGCTATTCAATTTGGTATGGCATTATGGGCTGATAGTTGGTATTACGAGGCTACATCAACATGGATAGAGGCATACTTCGTTGCTGGCGATATGTATCCTGTTGGTTCTATGCCTGTGCTTTTTGATAATCCAGAAAAATCCTTATCTGATGCGGATGATGGCGGTTATTCACGCAGTATTTGGAATCAATTTTTAGAGGAGACTAAGGGCGCTTCTAAAATTTGTAAAATTTGGAAAAACCTACAAGACACATCAAGTCACACTAATAAATCGGTGTTTAAATCATTTGAAACAGTGATGCTAAATGATTTAACTAATTTTCAAAATACATTTATTCAGTTTACCCAATGGAATTTAGCCACATCAAATTACACTCGTTTTAATGGTTCTATACCTACTATTAAGTCAACTAATTTTACATCAGAATCTGATAATATTAGCGGTTATATAGGTGCGTTGGGTGCAAGATATTCTAAAATTGCAGTCGATAATCATGATGTTTTATATGTATCAGTTAATGGTAATAATTCGAAGGCTAAAGTTTATGTGGCTAAAAAAGATTTTATAGGTGGAGTTACTTTTAATGATGTTGCACTCGATAGCTTAGGTCAAGCTCAGGTTAGTATCGCCAATGTTTCAAATGCTAAAATAGCAGAGCTGTATATTGTGGCAGTGAATACCTCTATAGAAGAGGGAGACTCTAACGATATTTTAATTAATTATTCTAAACTATCGATGCCATCTATTCCTCAAACAAGTACAGATGATAGTGCAAGTACATCTGGCTCTACTGGAGGAGGTTGTTTGATAAAGGCTTTATTTTAAGCTTGCGTGTCCCACATACTTTGTAGCATAAGTCTAACTTGACCGGGAACAGAAGAATCTTTAGCTGGAATTATTATAGTTTTTTCTGTTACCCGTTTTACATTGTAGTTATTTTGAATTAACAGCCCGACAATTTCTTTTGTATCGATACCAGCAGTGGATATGTGAATATCGTGATTGCTAATGGATATTTTACTAATGCCTAATTGTCTGGACAATAATACAATTTTGCTTTCTTCGATTAAAGCTCTGACGCTTTCAGGGTATTTACCGTATTGATCTATAATATCTCCCGCAAAATTATCGATTTGTTCTGTAGATTTAAATTCGCTTAATGCGCGATATATTTCTATTTTATGACGGTGATCAGCTATGTAATCGTCGGGGATAAATGTCTCTTGTCCTAGGCTTATGCTAACTTCTATTTCTTGAGCTATGCGTTCACCACGTAGTTGTGAAATGGTATCTTTTAGCATATGACAATATAGCTCATAGCCGATGGACTCCATATGTCCAGACTGGCTTTTACCTAATAGGTTGCCTGCGCCACGTATTTCCATATCTTGCATAGCTAAGTCAAAACCTGCCCCAACTGCAGAAAAATTGGCAATAGCTTTTAAACGTCTTTCGGCTTTTGGATTTAAATCTTTTTCTGGATCGGTTAAAAAATAGGCAAAAGCATTGTATTTATATCTGCCAATGCGGCCGCGTAATTGATGTAAATTGGATAGGCCATAGTTGTTGGCATTATTAATAAAAATTGTGTTTACATTTGGTATGTCTAAGCCAGATTCGATTATTGTTGTTGCAACCAATATTTTGGTTGAGCCTTTTAAAAATGCCATCATTGCTTTTTCGGCTTGGTCGCCATTCATTTGGCCGTGTAGAATCCCAATCGGTACATCTGGAATCAATTGGCTTAGTTGATTGACTATTGCACCTATGCTATTGACTCGATTATGTACAAAATAAACTTGTCCTCCGCGTTCTAGCTCTCTAATAATTGCCTCTTTGATAACTTTTTCGTCATAGCGCAATACTTGTGTTTTGATGGCTACTCGCCCTGCAGGAGGTGTTTTTAATGTTGAGATATCTTTGATAGTTAGAAAGCCCATGTGTAAGGTTCTTGGTATGGGTGTTGCGCTCATAGTTAAAATGTCAACCGTTGAGCGAAACCTTTTAAGGGATTCTTTGGCTTTTACGCCAAAGCGTTGTTCTTCGTCAATGATAATTAATCCTAAATCATTAAAGCTTACGTCTTTGGATAAAATCCTATGGGTGCCTATTAAAATATCCACGGATCCGCGCCCAAGTTTTTCGATAACTTGTTTTTGTTCTGCTGGAGATCTAAATCTATCAATGACTTCAATTAAGACAGCAAAGTTTTTCATTCTTTCGCAAAAGCTACGATAGTGTTGTTCTGCTAAAATTGTAGTTGGTACTAACACTGCCACTTGTTTACCGCTTTGTACGGCTTTAAATGCGGCACGCATGGCAACTTCGGTTTTACCAAAGCCAACATCGCCACATAATAAGCGATCCATAGGTGCGTTAGATTCCATATCTTTTTTGATTTCTGCGGTGGAGATACTTTGATCTGGTGTGTCTTCGTATATAAATTCTGATTCAAATCGTTTTTGTTCTGCCGTATCTGCACAGCAAGCAAAACCAGTAAATTTTTCGCGTTGAGCTTGGATTTCTAAAAGCTCATGAGCCATTTTTAAAATGCCTTCATGGGCTTTTTTGCGTTTGCGTTGCCAAGTTTTAGCACCAAGTTTATCGAGTTGAACAATTTTATCTTCACTTATACCTATATATTTTTGAATTAAGTACAAGTTTGTCATTGGTATTAACAGTTTAGAATTGCCAGCATACATAATGGCTAAACAATCGCTTACAGATCCGTTGGGACGAGTAATGGTTTCCATATACATAAAGCGACCGATGCCGTGCATACTATGTACAATAAAATCGCCTTCTTCTAACTCGGTAAAGCTGGATATACTTGCACGTTGACGTTTTGGGATATGTCTAGCGGCACTATCTTTGGGTAGGTGTTCTAAGATGTCTGCGGGGCTCATTAATACAAGGCCTTGTTCGGGTAGAACAATTGCTCCGTTTAAAATGCCGTTGCTAAATGTTAGCGGTATTTGCGGCAGACGCGCAGTGCATAGTTCTTTGATTTGACTTAAGTCGCTACCGTTATGGCAAAAAAAATGTATTTGAAATTGCTCTTGGGCAAACCATGATGCAAAATCTTTATGTTTGTTTTGGATTTCCGTCATATCCATATATTGCATACGGATGGCGCTACGATCATCAGGCTTGTCGAATGGAGTAATATTTAATGATTTTCGTTTTATAAATTCTTGCCATAAACTTGGGTTGTTTTTAAAAAGAGGTGCTAAACTGTCTTCATCAAAGCAGATTATTTGCGTGCGTCCTTCAAAATATTCATCAATATGATGTGGCGTAGTGGCGTATGTGGCAGCTTTTAAATCCGATAGAGGTATTTCATGCAAACCAAAATTTTTAAGTTGTTTGCGAGTTTCTTGAGTAAGTGGATTGTATATTCTAATGGATTCAATTTCATCATCAAAAAATTCAATACGTACAGGCTCGTCAGATGAATAAGGAAATATATCAATTACAGCTCCTTTAATGGCAAATTCACCTGGTGTTGAAGCAGTCATCTCGCGTATTAGTCCGGCACCGTCTAACATTGCAATTAATTCATTGCGTTCTATTTCCATTCCGACGCGCAATGAAAATAATTTGTCGATAAAGGTTTCTAATGGTATGACAGGTTGCAATAATGCCTCAGCAGAAGCTACTATACAAGTAGATTCTGAGCTATCGGCTAACAGACGTAATACTTGGGTGCGTTGAGCTAAAATGCTTTCATCAATATCATCAGTTTGTTCTGGGAGTATATCCCACGCAGGAAACAGATGAGTATTTGGTAAATCAAAGGCTTTTAAATGTTCTGAAGTTATTAAAGCATCGTTTTCATTTTTACAAATTATTAAACTGGGAATATCTTGCGCACGGTATGCCGCTAGTAAATCGGCGGCTGTTGAGGCTAATCCAGATATGGTTTTGGCTTTGTTAAGCCCCTTGATACGACTGAGTGGAGAAGATAGTGTTTTCATAATTTGTATTGATATTTGATTATGTATTTAAAAATGATTTTAATAATTGCATAGCTTTAGCTCTATGACTTATTTTGTTTTTTATTTCTTCGCCGAGGTTTGCAAATGTATTGTTATATCCTTTGGGGATAAATAACGGATCGTATCCGAAGCCTCCGCTTCCATTGGCTGTTTCTAAGATATTGCCTTCACAAATGCCAGTACCAGTAAAAATTACATTTGTTTTATGGACTAAAACCAAAGAACAGGCAAAGTGGGCTTGACGATTTAATTGTCCTTGTAGCATTTTTAATAATTTTTTATTATTTTCTGTATCACTTGCATTTTCGCCAGCATATCTTGCACTATAAATACCCGGCGCACCATTGAGTGCATTTACAACCAATCCAGAATCATCTGCTAAAACCATATCATCGCTCAGTTGTGCAATAGCCATTGCTTTTTTTAAGGCGTTTTCTTCAAAGCTTGACCCGTCTTCTAATATGTCAATGTCTATACCTACATCTTTTAAAGACTTAAATTTTATTGCGGGTAGTATAGATTGTATTTCTTGTAATTTATGGGCATTACCAGTTGCTACAAGTATTTCGTTTGGTGTTTGCATATTGTCTCGATTATAAAAGTGCTTTCACGGCTTTGCCGTCAACACGACCTTTGTAGTTACTCATAATTTCACGCATTACCATATTGTCGTTGTCGATACCTTTAGCTCTGGCTTCGGCGATGGCGTTTTTAATTTCTGCTTCGGTTAATTTGGAAGGCAAAAACTTTTGACAATAGGCTATTTCTGCTTTTAGTTCTGAGCTATATTCTTCACCTTTATCGCCAAATTGATCTAATGCTTTTGTGAGTTTTTTTTGATAGGCGGTGATTAATTCGATTACAATGCTATCGGTCATTTCTCCTTCAAAGTTAGGCGATTTTTTCTTTTCTAAGATAACAGCGCGCAACGCTTTGTTAAAAGTTAAATTTTGGGTGTCTTTGGCTCGCATTAAATCTTTCATCTCAGCAGTTAAATCAGCTTCTATAGTCATCGTTGTTCTCCATTTTATATAAAAAATAAAGTATACAAAAAGATTGGTGTATGTCTTAATATAATTGAGGTGGTTTTTGCAAAAATCACATAAAACGTTACAATCTGTCCTTTAAAATTAACTTTTCTATGAAGAAACCTATGAAACAAGAAAATATCCGTAACTTTTGTATTATTGCCCATATAGACCATGGCAAATCAACTTTGGCAGATCGTCTTATGGAATTGACTCAAGGGGTTAAACATTCGGGTCGTCACGAACAGGCTTTAGATGATATGGATATCGAAAGAGAACGCGGTATTACCATAAAAGCCCGTGCTGTTACTTTGCAGTATCAGCGCCCCGATGGCATATATGAATTAAATCTAATTGATACACCAGGGCATGTTGATTTTTCTTACGAAGTAAGTCGATCACTTGCTGCTTGTGATGGTGCTATTTTATTAGTTGATGCTTCACAGGGTATAGAGGCACAAACATTGGCTAATTACTATTTGGCAATAGAGCAAAATTTAGAAGTTATCCCTGTAATGAATAAGCTTGATTTACCCCATGCACGTCCCGATGAGGTCGCACAGGAAATAGAAGATACTTTTGGTTATCCTGCCGAAGATGTAGGACGCATTATTGCTAAAACAGGTGAGGGTGTCGACAAGCTGTTGGATTTTTTAGTGGATAATATACAAGCGCCAGAAGGCAATATTGAGGCTCCAACAAGAGCTTTGATTTTTGATACGGTTTATGATGATTATCAGGGTGTGATAGTTTATTTTAGGGTAGTTGACGGTATATTAACAAAACGCGATAAAATTCGTATGGTGCGAACTGGACGCAATTACGACATTGTAGATATTGGTATATTTGAGCCAGCACGAAAATCTGTAAAAGAACTACAGCCGGGTCAGGTAGGTTATTTGACCTGTCATATAAGAGATTTAAGTGAAGTATCTATGGGTGATACCATCACTTTAGACAAATTTGAAAACGTTGAACCATTGCCTGGTTATCAGCCTATGAAACAAATGGTGTTTTGTTCTATTTTTCCTACTGATAATGCCGATTACAAAGCTTTGCGAACAGCCCTAGAGAAATTACAACTTAATGACGCGGCCTTTACTTTTAATCCTATTACTTCTGTGGCTTTAGGGTTTGGGTTTAGGTGTGGCTTTTTAGGGATGTTGCATATGGAAATTGTCCGAGAACGCTTAGAGCGTGAAGGCAACGTGGCAGTTATTCAAACAGCGCCTAATGTTACTTTTAAAGTAGTTAAAAAAGATGGCGTTGAGGAGATGGTGGATAATCCAACAGATTTGCCAGACCCGGGTTCTATTGAAGAAATTCATGAGCCAATAGTTAGAATGCAAGTGATGGTTCCTCAAGAATATATCGGTGCCATAATGACATTAAGTCAAGAAAAACGTGGTGAATATGTACGTACAGAATATATAACCTCTAGCAAGGTAATGCTTGTTTATGATATTCCGATGGCTGAGATATTGTTTGATTATTATGATAAATTAAAAAGTTGTACCCGAGGTTACGGCACAATGGATTTTGAATTTAAGGAGTTTCGCAAAGGCACATTGGTTAAATTAGATATTTTAATTGCTGATGAAGTGGCTGATGCTCTTTCGGTCATTGTACATAGTGAATCCGCTGACAGAATAGGCCGTAGTATGCTTAAAACATTGAAGAAAGAAATCCCTCGTCATATGTTTAAAGTGGCGTTACAAGCAGCTGTTGGGGCTAAAATTATCGCACGCGAAACTATCAGTGCGATGAGTAAAAATGTAACGGCAAAGTGTTACGGTGGTGATATTAGTCGCAAACGTAAGCTTTTAGAAAAACAAAAAGAAGGCAAAAAAAAGATGAAAGCTATTGGCAGTGTTAATGTGCCACAAGCGGCCTTTATGGCAGTTTTAAAAGTTGAGGATTAATTTTTTTTGTTGTAGGTTACAAAATTAAAATCATGTCGATTTTTATTGTCGGCATGATATGATTTTCGGGATACTTCTTGCCAAATATTTGTATCTATTTCAGGAAAAAACGTATCTCCAGTGTAGGAGGCATCAACTTCTGTAATTTCTAAACAATCGGCAATATTGATACTTAAATTATATATTTCGCCACCGCCAATAATAAAAGCTTGTCCTGTTTGATATGTTTTAGCATGTTTGATAGCTATGTCCAATCCTTGACATACAACGGCATTTTGAATTTGGTATTTTAAATTGCGAGAAATAATAATATGGGGTCGATTGGGTAAAATGCCAGGTAAACTCTCAAAGGTTTTGCGTCCCATAATTATTGGATGCCCAGATGTGAGGGTTTTAAAATGTTTTAAATCTGTAGGTAAGTGCCATAATAAAGTATTATTTGCTCCAATAGTACGTTTGTTGTCCATGGCGACTATTATACTTAATTTAAAATTATCTGTTTGTGGTTGCATATTGGTTTAAATAGCTATCGGAGCTTTAATGGTTGGCTCAGGGTTGTAATTGAGCAGTTCAAAATCATCTGCTGTAAAATCAAATATATTGTCAATATCTGGATTTATTTTAAGTGTTGGCAATTCTTTTGGATTGCGTTTTAGCTGTGTTTTGGCTTGGTTAAAATGATTTTTATAAAGATGAGCGTCGCCTAATGTATGTACAAAATCGCCTAGTTTGAGATTGGTTATAGATGCTATCATCATTGTTAATAAGGCATAAGAGGCAATATTAAATGGTACGCCTAAAAAACTATCGGCACTTCTTTGGTATAATTGACAAGACAACTTATTATTTTGCACATAAAATTGGTATAAACAATGGCATGGTGGTAGACCCGCTTTACTCATTTCTTCAATTTCTGGCGGATTCCATGCAGATACAATTAAACGCCTAGAGTTAGGATTGTTTTTTATTTCATTTATCACCCAGTCTAACTGATCAAAACCATTAAAATTACGCCATTGTCGTCCATAAACAGGGCCTAATTCACCCCATTTTTTGGCAAATAGTTCGCTGTCTTTAATATTTTGTATAAATTCTTGCATTTTTTTTGCCCATTGTGGGCTGTGTTTGGGGTATTGGGCTTCTAAGTCATTGCTTTTTAAATAATTTTGAAACGGCCATTCATTCCAGATGCGTACGCCATTATTTACCAAATAGCGTATATTGGTATCTCCTTTGGTAAACCATAATAATTCATGCAAAATTGAGTTCCAATGTACTTTTTTGGTGGTGCATAGCGGAAATCCTTCATTTAAATTAAAACGCATTTGGTATCCAAAAATTCCAGATGTACCAGTGCCAGTACGATCCTCACGACTTTGACCTTCATTAATTATTTTATTTAATAAATTAAGGTATTGATGCATTTCTACTCCAAGATAGCTTCGTCAGTTGCGACTAAAATAAATGAATTTAAGAAAACGAGTATACCAATAATCTATGTATTTTAGCAACGCTATTTGGATGTCAATAATATCACATAATTAATATATAATAAATAACTTATAATTATGTGTCTAACTAAGTGCAAAAATCTTAAAAAGTTGTAAAATACAGTTTTATTTTAAGGATTAGATATGTTACGCAAAAAATATTTTTCATTAGTAGAATTAATGATAGTAGTTTCTATTTTGGCTTTAGTAGCAGGAATTGTCGCTAAAAATGTTATGGGTTCTAAACATAAAGCAGATATTGATTTAACGTCAGTTAAGATTAGCAATATAGAAGGTGCTTTGGATTTGTTTAAAATTGCTCATAATCGTTATCCAACTACAGAAGAGGGCTTAAAAGCATTAGTTTCTAAGCCGGATGATCCAGATGTTGAAAATTATCCAGATGGTGGCTATTTAAAAAAAATACCAAAAGATCCTTGGGGTAATGAATTTTTATATCTTTCACCGGGCTCCAATGGTGCAGTTGATATTTGGAGTAAAGGTCCAGACGAAAACCCTGGTACGGAAGATGATATTACAAACTGGGCCGATAAAAAATAATTTTTCATTAATTGAAATTTTAATTATGACAAGTCTCATAGCGTTGGTTATGGGCATAGCCTCAGTGTCTTTTAGTGGAGTTACTAAAGAGGGGCGTTTTCGTCATGCTGTTAATACTTTAGTTAAACATATTGATACGATTAGACATAGGGCAGTGAGTATGCAAAAACCCTTACGTTTGGTTTATGATTTATCAAATAATGCTTATTGGGCAGAGATATTGCCTGCGCAAAGGGGTTTAATGTCAGATGATAAGCTATCTTCTTTAAAGTTAAAAAAGTATTATTTACCAAAAAATATCTTTTTTGAAGAAATTCAATTATCAAAGGATAAAACAATTAACTCGGATTCCATAGCTCTTGATATAGATAAAAATGGTATGGTAAGCAATCATCATATTTATCTTAAGCAAGATGAATATGTTGCTAGAATAGAAGTGCATTCTATATCTGGTTTAATTGAGGTTGTGCAAATTGATAATGGCATTTTAGCTGACGATTGGCCTAGTCCAAGTTTTGGACATAATTAATGCATAAATCTGCTTTCACTTTGGTCGAAGTTATGATGGCTGTTTTATTGTTGGCAACTGTGGCTGCCACTTTAATGAAAGTTGTTAATAATTCTTTGCGACAGTTGGCTCAAGCTCAAATAGAAGTCTCTAAAGAGCATGCTATATACGAAGTTATTGCCGCAGATGCAATTTCAGATGACGATACAGTATCGGGTGGAAATATAGAAGATTTAGATGGAGTAGTATGGTATCGCAGTGATAGTGAAGCCTTTTTAGATGATGATTTGTCATTTAAACTGGTACAAATTAATTTACAATCAGATAAATTTAAAATAACGCAGCCTAATAAAAAAGATGTAAATCTTGATACAATAGATGCAGAGGTTGTTATTGAAAGGATAGATTAATGTATACTTTAGCTATTGAAACTTCTACAGATTTAGGCACGATTGCATTGAGTTGTGATGATAAATTATTGGGAGAAATTGAATTGCCCGATAAACGCAATCATTCTAAATTATTGGTCTCAACAATCGAAGAAATTTTAAAACAATACAATATTGATAAAAATGCCATAGATGTATGTGCAGTTGCCAAAGGGCCTGGTTCGTTTACAGGTATTCGCATAGGTGTAACAACTGCTAAAACTTTGGCGTGGGCATTGGGGTGGCAAGTGGCAGGTGTAGATTGTTTGTTGATTAGAGCGCAAGCAATGCTAGAAACAATAGATACAAAATACGATTATTTATGTCCTACTATGAATGCTTTAAACGATGAATATTTTTATGCTATTTATGATAAAGATTTAAATGTTATTTCAGAGCCTCAATTAATAAGTGTAAATGATTTTAACAATTTAAAATTATTAGATAATACTTTTGTATTTGATGATTCGCTTATACAACCACGCAGTTTACATATATGTAAATTAGTTGACAGGTTTAATGATTTGACAAGTGATGATGTGCATGGGTTAAGTCCTTTATATCTAAAAAAATCGGCAGCTGAGCGTCATCATGATGCCTTGGATAAAGCAAACAAGTTATGAAATTTATATCACAAAATAGACGTAGCTGGTATTTGGGTTTAATTTTTATATTTGTCTTAATACCGCTTTTAATTTCTGTAATACTTTGGTTAGGGTTTAAAACATCTTTTATCGCCAATACTATTTCATTAAAGGCGTCCGAGTTGGCTGGGCAATATGTAAGGGTTGCCAAAGTGGTGCCGCATGGATTTGGGGGTATTAGCTTATTGGATGTGCGAGTAGAAGCGCTAGGTAAGGATAGACCAATTGTAAGCGCAGAAAATATCACATGGAATAAACACGGTAAAAATAAATTATATGTTAGTAATGGTGAGCTATATTTAGAACCAGGTACAGATACGGCATTGATTAAGATTTTAAAAAGGCTAAAAAAAAGTAAAAATTCTGGTACTGCTAAAAATAAGTTTACAGAAATTATCCTTAAAAACTGCCAGTTAATTTTGCCTAATTTACAAGACAAGTCTAAGAATCTTACTTTAGTAATTAATGATTTATCTTTAAAATTTAACCAATCAAAGTTTTCAGTTTTAAATATTGGTTCTGCTTTTTTAAGAAGCAAATTTATTTCAGCCAAATTAAATATTGCATATAATATTAAAACAGGTGCAACGGGTACTATTGCCGATGTTGTTTTAAATGGTTTAAAATTACCAGTTATTGAGATGCTCCCTTTAAAAAAAGGTGGGGCTAAAGTAATTTGGGCTGATATATTAAATGCAGAAATATTTCCTAAATTTGATACAAACGATATTTGTGATGGGATTAAATTACAACATTTAGATGTCAATGTAAAAGCGTTGACTGCTTATAAACCAAATATAAATAAACTTGTTAAAAAGGTTTTAGGTTTGTCTAATCCGCATATCTTGGGCGGTTTTGTTTATCAATTTAAAGAACAGATGCCCTTAAAATGTGATGTTAAATTGGTAGGTTCTAATCAAAACAGTTTTCAATTAAATGTAAGCATGGATAAGCAAAAACAATTAACAATTATTTCTAAATCAAATCAAGATGTTGCAGTATTAAAAGGTAAATTAGTTTTTCCAAAAAATTGTTCTACGATAATAACTACAAAAATAATTAATCACAAATTAATAGGGCATATTAAAAAATCAAAGTTTACAGTTGATGTTCCACATATTGGGCTTAAAGTGCAAGACATAAGATTAGAGGATACTTTTAAATTTAAGATTAGTTCGGCGGTGGATAAGGAAAATAATTATGAATAAAAATAATAATAGCTTGGGTCAACATTTGGTAAAAAATGGTTTGATAACCGAAGAGCAACTAGCTAAAGCATTAAAGTATCAATCGGTAAATGGTGGTAAGTTAGGTGCTATTTTGGTGGATTTGGGCATAATTAAATCATCGCAATTGTTACAAAGTTTATCTGCTATTAGCCAGACGCCTATAGTGAAAGCCGATGAAATATTTATTGATCATAAATTAATTAAAAGTTTTGAATATACTCTAATGCTCAAACACGATTTTGTTCCAGTGGCTAGTGATGCCAATACTATTAAAGTGGCAACATCTGACCCTTTTAATCTTGACGTTATTAATATAGTGGAATTTGAAACCGAAAAATCTGTAGAGTTATGTATTATGTCTGGAGAAGATATAAATAAAATATTAAATCTAGTATATCATCCTCAAGTTCATAAGCCTAGTGTTTCGCCAGCACCAAAGCAACATGTTAGATCTGATAAAATTCGCTCGCAAATTCGTAATGCGTCTTTTCGTGAGGTATTATTAGCTTTAGTAGACGAGCTAAATGATAAGGGGTTAGTTAAGTATAGCGATATCTTAAAGCGTGTTGAATCTCGTCAACAGCAAAAAATTTAATCACTAAAGTAATAACCTTGTGAATGCAAGGTTATTAATATTTTTGGTTTAGATGGATTGTCTTCTATTTTTTGTCTTAACGATGCTATATGAATGTCTACAGTACGAGTAATATGTGTGGCATTATATCCCCATATTTCTTTTAGCAATTCTGCCCGCGAAATAACGCGTGGTTTATGTTCTATAAAATATTTTAATAAATCATATTCTTTGGCGGTTATATTTTGGTCTAAACCGTTGTGAGTTAATTTATGTGTGTTGTAATCTAGTACGTTGGCACCAAATTTAATAGTAGGCAAAGTTGATTGACTTCTGCGTAAAACGGCAGAAATTCTTGCCAATAATTCTGCAGGAGAAAACGGTTTGCTTAAATAATCGTCAGCTCCGGCATTTAAGCCTTCTATGCAGTCTGTTTGTAAACTTTTGGCGGTCAGAAAAATAATAGGTATTTTAATTTTATTTTTACGCAATTTTTTGCATATTTCTAACCCGTTTAGATCTGGTAACATGCGGTCTAAAACTATTAAATCATAAGCCTGTGTTAAGCCTTTTTGTAAACCTTCATTGCCGTTGATGCTATGTACACATTGATAATTATTGTTTTCTAAAAAATCTTTTAAGGCATTGGCTAATGGTATTTCATCTTCAATTAGTAGAATTTTTTTGAGAGTCATTATCTATTGCGTGTTCGCGATTGTAAGGATTTTACATTGGTATTAAAGAGTACTGATTCTGCTTCGAGCTTTTTTAATTTGTTTTGTAAATTTTTATTTTGATTAATATTGTCGGTTAATTTATCCCTTAATCTTTGGTTTTCAGAGCGTAGTATAATTAGTTCTTCACGATTATTAGGTGCATAAGTTTGTTGTGATTTTAGGCGTTGTACAATTTTAGTTAGCTCTCGATTTAAATTTTGTGATTTTGTTAAATCAATTTGTAATTGAGTATTTTTATTTTGTAAATCTTTAAATGCCTGTGGTAGCTTAGCTAGTTGAGCTTTACCATCTTTGATGGCTTTAAGCTCTTGGTATAGTTGTTCTAGTTGCGTACTGCTGGCTTGTAATTCATTATTTAAAACCTCATTGCTTTTTTCTAGCATTTGGTATTGTTCGCTCATTTGTTTTAATTTTTTAACCTTTGGGGTTATAACAGCTTTAAGTTGAGCTTCGCGTTTTTCGTATGCTTCTTTCATCATACTAAAACTTGTTTCCATTTGTTCGTTTAGCGTAGCAGTATGCGAAAGTATCGCTTTATTTAATAGTTTGTTTTTTTCACGATAATCATCTTCTATGGCTTTTAGTGCTTGGGAATTTTGTATAAGGTTTTGTTGGTTGGTTTTAACTTGAGATAATTCGTTTTCGGCAAGCGAGCGTTTTACTTGTTCTTGTATAATTAAATAACCGCCAATAGCAATGACCATTGCCACTAATATTGTAATGGCAATGACTCCTTTGCGAGAACCATTAGCTTTTTCTATGCTAAGAGCTATTTTGTTTAAATCATTAGGAAGGTTTCGCAAAGACTCTATTGCTTCTTGAGCCACTTGTACATTGCTTAAATTGTTATTTGTTTTTGTAAGAGGTGATGATTTCACATCTCTAGTTAAAGAGGTTGAGAAATCATCATCATTAAAATTAACACTAATTTTGTTTTTAGACATTATGTATAAGGGCAAAAAGCTAAATTCATATCTTTGGCTGCTTTTACTTCATCCACGCGTCCTACAAAAGTATTGTGTGGTGCACTTGTTATAGCTTCAGGATTTTCTTTTGCTTCTTTGGCAATGTCTAACATAATCGCAATAAAATCATCAATAGTTTGTTTGCTTTCTGTTTCGGTTGGTTCAATCATTAATGCTTCTTTAATTACCAACGGAAAATACATAGTCGGTGCATGCATACCACGATCTAGTAGAGCTTTTGAAATATCAATTGCATGTACGCCGTATTGATTTTGTCTGCTTGCAGAAAACACAACTTCGTGCATGCAAGTTCTGTCGATAGGTAAGTCATAGGCAGGTTTTAGTTTTTCTTTTATGTAGTTGGCATTTAATACCGCTATTGCACTAGCTTTTTTTAATCCATTGCCACCTAGTCTAAGCATATAAGTATAGGCGCGTAAAGTTACTAAAAAGTTACCATAAAATGCACTTAGGTAGCCTATAGATTTTTTGGCATTATATTGTAAACCCAAAGTGCCGTCTTCACGTTTTTCCACTAACGATATAGGTAGGTAAGGTTGTAATCTTTTGCTAACTCCAACAGGGCCTCCGCCTGGTCCGCCTCCACCGTGTGGGGTTGAAAAGGTTTTGTGAATGTTGACATGGATTACATCAAAGCCCATTTCACCGGGACGGCAATGTCCCATAATTGCATTTAAGTTTGCACCATCATAATACATTAATGCACCATGTTTATGGGCTAAGTTGCTTAACTTTTTAATTTCAGGGTTAAATACTCCAACGGTATTAGGGCTTGTTAGCATTACTCCAGCAACATCGTCATCCATGGCGGCCTCAAATGCCGCATAATCCAAACACCCATTGTCACCAGATGGTATTGTGATACATTTGTATCCTGCAATAGCAGCTGAGGCAGGATTGGTGCCATGTGCAGCGTCAGGTATTAATATTTTATTTTTGTGACTATTGCCATTATCGCGGTGATAAGCTGCTATTAACATAATACCAGTTAGCTCGCCATGTGCGCCTGCCATTGGTTGCATTGTAAAAGCATCCATACCGCATATTTCGCAAAGCATCTTTTCGCTTTCATATAGCACTTGCAAAGCGCCTTGCGTCAATACTCCGCCAAGTTTTAATTGGCTTAGTAATGGGTGTAATCCCGCAAATCCTTCGAGTGATGCCATGGCTTCATTTACTCTGGGATTATATTTCATTGTGCATGAGCCTAACGGATAAAAGTTAGTATCAATTGAAAAGTTGGTTTGCGACAATTGTGTAAAATGCCTTACAACTTCTAGCTCACTTACTTCTGGTAATTCGGCGTCTGTTGCTCTTAAGTATTTTGAATCTAGTTCTGTTTTGTAGTCGGTTGTGCTGTTTGGAAAGTCAATACCGCGACGACCGGGTTCTGATTTTTCAAAAATTAACGACATAGTATTTCCTCCAAGGCGGCGGCAGCCACATCAATTTCTTCTTTAGTGCGTTTTTCAGTAAAGGCCATTAATAAAAGGTTGTCTAGTCCTTTGTAATAACGTCCTAAAGGCCAACCGATAGCTATGCCTTTTTCAATCATTGCTGGGATAACTTCGTTGGCCGATATTGGTAACTCTATGGTTATCTCATTGAAAGTTGGTGAAGATGTCTTGACGCTGACATTTTTTATTTGGGCAAAACGTTTTTTGGCATAAGAGGCTCTATCAAAACATGTTTGGGCAATTTCTTTTAGCCCTTGTTTGCCAACTAGGGATAAATAAATAGTGGCTCTTAATGCCATTAAAGCTACATTGGTACACACATTTGAGGTGGCTTTGTCACGGCGTATGTGTTGTTCTCTGGCTTGTAATGTCAACACATAACTTTTATTGCCATTGGCGTCGACAGATTCTCCACAAATTCTACCAGGCATTTTGCGTGCTAGCTTTTTAGTTGTTGCCATAAAGCCAAGGTAAGGACCGCCAAAACCCAATGGAATGCCAAGGCTTTGTCCTTCACCTGTTACAATATCGCACCCCATCGAACAAGGATCTTTTAAAATAGCTAAACTAATGGGGTATGTTGATGCTACCACTAATGCTTTATGGTTGTGAACCATTTGGCAAATATCTGTAAAATCGTCAATAGCTCCAAAAAAATTAGGATTTTGAATTAGTACTGCACCAACCGAATCGTCTAATAAATTTTGAAATGCTTGACGGTCAGTTTGTCCGTGGCTAATTGGCGCTTCAACTAATTCAATATCTAAATTTGTTGTATAGGTTTGAATCATTTGCCTATAGATAGGATTGACGCCAGAGTCCATTAATACTTTATTGCGTTTAGTTACGCGCAAAGCCATCATCATACCCTCATATAAGGCAGTGCCTCCATCGTATAATGATGCATTGGCTACTTCCATACCGGTCAATCGACATATCATAGAT